>NZ_JARVKT010000014.1:0-180700 GCF_029809455.1 Micromonospora sp. DH14
CCCCCCCCCACCACCGGTCGCCGCCCGCGGACACCGCCGTCCGGTACGTGACGGTCGACATATCCGGTCGGGGTCGGCGGTGCTGGCTCCGACCGGTAAGGATGAGGTAGATAATTGCGGCTTACGGCGGGGGAGAGCGTGGCGAGCAAGACAAGTCGGGACGTTCTCGGTCGAGGGCTGGGGGTCCTGCGACAGGCGATCCGTGAACAGCCGCGGATCTTCGCGGTGGCGGTCGTCGGCAGCGTGCTCTTCGGCGCGATGATCATCGTCAGCGCCCGGGTCGTCGGGTCGGTCGTCGGTGAGGTGGCGCTTCCGGCCATCGAACGCGGCGAGGTGGGCGCCGGCACCCTGGCGCTGGCCGCGGCGGCGTTGTTCGGGATCAGCGTGCTGCGGGTGGCGGGCATCTTCGGCCGTCGGCTCGGCGCCGGCTACATGCAGTACCGCCTCCAGGCGTCCTACCGTCGCCGGGTCACCCGTCGGTACCTGGAACTGCCGCTGTCCTGGCACCACCGCAACTCCACCGGCACCCTGCTGTCCAATGCCAACTCCGACGTGGAGGCGGCCTGGTACCCGATCGCGCCGCTGCCGTTCGCCGTCGGCACGTTGGCGATGCTTGTCGGCGCGATCGTGTCGCTCTTCGCCACCGACTGGGCGCTCGCCCTGGTCGGCCTCGCCGTCTTCCCCGCGCTGTTCGCGCTCAACGTCGTCTACTCCCGCCGCATGGCCCCCCGGCAGGCCCGGGCGCAGCGCCTGCGCGCCGAGGTCAGCGGGATCGCCCACGAGAGCTTCGACGGCGCGCTGGTGGTCAAGACGATGGGCCGCGAGGCCCAGGAGACCGCCCGGTTCGCGGACCGCGCCGGTGAGCTGCGCGACTCGCTGATCGCTGTCGGACGGCTGCGCGGCATCTTCGACCCACTGCTGGAGACGCTGCCCAGCCTCGGCACCCTCGCCGTCCTGGTGGTCGGGGCGTTCCGGCTGCGCCAGGGCGCGATCAGCGTGACCGAGCTGGTCAGCGTGGCCTTCCTCTTCACCGTGCTGGCGTTTCCGGTGCGGGCCATCGGTTGGGTGCTGGCCGAGCTGCCGCGCAGCGTCGCCGGCTGGGACCGGGTCCGCCGCGTGCTCGACGCCACCGGCGAGATGCCGTACGGGCAGCGGGTGCTCGACCCGGCCGAGACCGCACCGGCCACCCTCACCTTCCACGACGTGCACTACTCCTACCCGCCCGCCGAAGCGCACCCGCCGGGCGCGCAGGTCCTCGGCGAGGTCGGCTTCACGGTGCCGTCCGGTCGGACGGTGGCCCTGGTCGGGCCCACCGGCGCCGGCAAGTCCACCATCGCCTCGCTGGCGGTGCGGCTCGTCGACCCGGACTCCGGCACGGTGAGCCTGGACGGCGTGGACGTGCGCGAGCTGACCTCCGCCTCGCTGGCCGGCACGGTGGCCCTGGTCGCCCAGGTGCCGTTCATCTTCGACGACACGGTCCGCGCCAACATCGCCCTCGACCGGCCCGGCGTCGACGACGAGGTGGTCTGGGCGGCGCTGCGGCTGGCCGAGGCGGACGGGTTCGTCGCCGCGCTGCCCGACGGTCTGGACACCATGGTCGGCGAGCGGGGCACCTCGCTCTCCGGCGGTCAACGCCAACGGCTCACCCTGGCCCGCGCGCTGGCCGGCCGACCGCGCCTGCTGGTGCTCGACGACGCGACGAGCGCTGTCGATCCTCGAGTGGAGGCGGCCATCCTGGCGGGGCTGCGGTCGTCGACCGCGGCGGCGGGCGTTCCGGCCGCGTCGATCCTGGTGGTGGCGTACCGCCGGGCCACCATCGCGCTCGCCGACGAGGTCATCTACGTGGAGCAGGGACGGGTGATTGCCCGGGGCACCCACAGCGAGTTGTTGGCCACCGTGCCCGGGTACGTCGACCTGGTCACCGCCTACGAGCAGGCCGAGGTCGAGCGCGCGCAGGAGAGTTCGTACGACGACGAGGTGGCGCCGCTGCCGTCGGGCCTGGAAATCGAGGTGGACCGGTGAACAGTGACTCGCGGGAAGCGCGGGAGGAGACGACCTGGCAGACCCTGCGTCGGGGCCTGGCGCTCTCGCCGGAGCTACGGATCGGTCTGGCCGGCACGTTGGGCCTGGCGTTGGTCTACATGGTCGGTCGGGTCGCCGTGCCGGTGGCGGTGCAGCAGGGTATCGACCGGGGCCTGGTCGGTGGTCTGAACCTGACCGTGGTCTGGACGGTGGTGGCGATCACCGCGGCGATCCTGACGATCACCACGATCTGCGGCTACCTGATGATGCGCCGGCTGTTCACGGTCAGCGAGACGGCGCTGGCCAATGTCCGGACGCGGGCGTTCCGGCACGTGCACGACCTGTCGATGTTGCACCAGCAGTCGGAGCGGCGGGGTTCGTTGGTCTCTCGGGTGACCAGCGACGTCGACCAGATCACCCAGTTCCTCCAGTGGGGCGGGGTGATCCTGCTGGTCAACCTGGGTCAGCTGGTGGTCACCACCGCCGTCATGCTGGCGTACTCCTGGCAGTTGACACTGGTGGTGCTGGCCGCGTTCCTGCCGGCGGTGTTCGTCATCCGGCAGTTGCAACGCCGCCTCGGCTCGGCGTACGCGACGGTGCGCCAGCGCACCGGGACGCTGCTCGGCGCGATCGGTGAGAGCGTGGTGGGCGCGCCGGTGATCCGGGCGTACGGGATCGCCGGGCGTACGGAGCGGCGGCTGGACGAGGCGATCGACAGGCAGCGTCTGGCGCAGCAGCGGGCGATCCGGATCAGCATCGTGGGCAGTTCGGTCGGGGAGTTGGCGGCGGGGCTGGCGCTGGCCGGCGTGGTGGTGCTGGGTGTGCTGTTGGGGGTGGACGGCACGCTGTCGATCGGCCAGCTGACCGCGTTCCTCTTCCTGGTGACGCTCTTCATCCAGCCGGTGCAGATCGCCACCGAGGTGCTCAACGAGGCGCAGAACGCGATTGCCGGCTGGCGTCGGGTGTTGGACGTGCTGGACGTCGCCCCGGATGTGGCCGACCCGGGGGAGCAGGGGCGGGAGTTGCCGGGCGGGCCACTGGACATCCGGTTCGCCGGGGTGCGGTTCGCCTATCCGGGTGGGCCGCCGGTGCTACACGACATCGAGTTGGAGATCGCGGCGAAGAGTCGGGTGGCGGTGGTCGGTGAGACCGGCAGCGGCAAGACCACGTTCGCCAAGTTGCTGACCCGGCTGATGGACCCGTCGGCCGGGGCGGTGCTGCTGTCCGGGGTGCCGTTGACGGATGTCCGGTTCGATTCGCTGCGCTCGCGCGTGGTGATGGTGCCGCAGGACGGGTTCCTGTTCGACGCGACAGTGGGGGACAATGTCCGTTTTGCTCGTCCGGAGTTGACCGACGAGCAGTTGAGCACCGCTTTCACCGAGCTGGGTCTGTCGGACTGGCTGGAGGGTCTGCCGGCGGGCCTGGACACTCCCGTCGGGGAGCGCGGCGAGGCGCTCAGCGTCGGCGAGCGTCAGCTTGTCGCGTTGGCCCGCGCGTACGTGGCCGACCCGGATCTGCTCGTGCTCGACGAGGCGACCAGCGCGGTGGACCCGGCGACGGAGGTGCGGTTGCAGCGCACGCTGGACGCGGTCACCCGGGGCCGGACCACCCTCGCGATCGCGCACCGGCTCTCCACGGCGCAGGCCGCCGACGAGGTGATCGTGGTGGACCGGGGTCGGGTGGTGCAGCGCGGCCCGCACGACGAGCTGGTTCGCGACGCCGACTCGGTGTACGGGCTGCTCTACGCCTCCTGGCTGGAGCAGACCCGGTGAGGTGCGGCGGTGTGGTGGACGCCGACGGTCGGGTGCTCTAGGCTCCGGGTTAGGTAAGCCTAACCTTCTAAGGAGGTCGCGCCCATGCGGCCCAACTCCGCCGAGATCGTCCGTACCCTCGTCGCCGGCCGCCTGCCCGGTCTGGTGCACCTGGCCCACCGGCCGGGCCCGCACCACGCCCGGCACGTCACCGACGCCGACGGGCGGGTGCTGTTGCTGGTGCCGGTGGCCAGCCACCTGGCCGCCGCCCTGCAACCGGCGCCCGGCAGCGGTGACGTCGCGGTGGTGCTCGACGTGCTCGACCTGCCGCCCGCCGCCGGTGCGCCCGGCCTGGGTCGGGCCTGGGTGTCCGGCTGGGCGGCCGAGCTGCGCGGCGACGAAGCCCGCCAGGGCGCTGTCGACTTCGCCGCGGTCGAGCCGACCGGGGACCTGCTCGACCTGGGCACCCGGTTCCGGTTGTTCCGCTTCGAGGTGGTCGAGGTCCGCTGGGAGCGGGCCGGCGTCGTGCACCGGATCGACCCGGTGGCGTACGCCGAGGCCGAGCCGGACCCGGTGCACCCGGTCGAGGCCCGCCTGCTCGCCGACCTCGCCGAGTGCCACGGCGCCCAGGTGACCGAGTACCTGTGCCAGCAGCTCGGGTTGACCGGGCAGACCCCGGACGGGCCTCCCCGGGTGGTGCGCATCGACCGCTACGGGCTGCTGGTCGCCCTCGGTCGACCCGGTGCCCGACGTCGGGTCCGGTTGGCCTTCCCGGGCCCGCTGGCCGACCCGGCCGAGCTGCCCCGTCTGCTGCCGCCGCTGCGACTCACGGCCGACGCCCGCCCACCGCGCTGAGCTGACCGGGCCGCCACGCCTTTTTCGTCGATTTTGCACTTCCGGCCGTCGATACGCGTCATTCGTCCCTTTGGTCGGGACAGAAAGTGCAAGATCGACGCAGGGGTGGGATGGGGTCAGGTCGGCAGCGGGCCGGTTAGGTAGCGCTGGATCGTGGGACCGACCATGACCGCCAGGGTTTCCGGGTCGGCCGAGGCGACCGGCTCGAGGCGTACCACGTGCCGCATCATGGCCAGGCCGATCATCTGGCTGGCCACCAGGGAGCCCCGCAGCGGCAGCTCGGCCGGATCGACGTCGAGGTTTTCGAGCACCCGGCGCAGCACCTGGGTGGTGACGAACTCCCGCAGCAGTCGAGCCGTCCACTCGTTGCTCACCGCGGAGCGCAGCAGTGCCTGCGCGGCGCTGCCGGCCGGGGAGTCCCAGACGCCGAGGAAGGTGCGCACCATCCGCTCGCCGACGGCGTCCCGGTCACCGGCGAGCACCTTCGGCACCAGCTGACCGGGGTCGACCGGAAAGTTCATCGCGGCCAGGAAGAGCTGGTCCTTGCTGCCGAAGTAGTGGTGCACCAGCGCAGGATCGACCTCCGCCGTGCCGGCGATGGCCCGGATCGAGGCGGCGTCGAAGCCCCGTTCGGCGAACGCCGCCCGCGCCGCGTCGAGGATCGCCTCCCGGGTGCCCGGTTTGCCGGGTCGCCGGCCGGTTCGCCGCGTCATCGCCGCCCTTCGTTCGTCCGCCTGGGCCCGTGGTGGGCCGGCCCGCTCAACGCCGGGTCAGCCGCCGTGCCGGCCGCCGCCCCCGGCGTCGGCGGTCAGCCGCTGCGTCGGCGCAGGGTCGCCGCCGCGAGCACCAGCGCCAGCACCACCGCGCCGAGCACCACCGCGACATCCCGCCACATCCGGCCGGTCGGTTCGGCGTGGGCACCGACCTCCTGCAAAGCCTCGATGGCGTACGACAGGGGGAAGGCGTCACTGAGCGCCTGGAGCCAGCCGGCCATCTGGTCGCGGGCCACGAACAGCCCGCAGAGCAGCAGTTGGGGGATCACCACGACCGGCAGGAACTGTACTGCCTGGAACTCGGTGCGCGCGAAGGCACTGCACAGCAACCCGAGGGCGACGCCGAGCACCGCGTCGAGCACGGCGATCCCGATCACCAGCCCGATGCTGCCGGCGGTCTCCAGACCGAAGATCCAGTACGCCACGGCGGCGGCGACGGCGGCCTGCACGGCGGCGGCCAGCCCGAACGCGATGCCGTACCCGAAGAGGAGGTCGAGCTTGCCCAGCGGGGTGGTGAGCAGCCGCTCCAACGTGCCCGAGGTGCGTTCGCGCAGCATGGCGATGCTGGTCACCAGAAACATGATCACGAAGGGGAAGATGCCGAGCATCACCAGCGCGATCCGGTCGAAGGTGCTCGGCTGGCCGGGCGGGGTCGGCTGGTCGGCGTACATGAAGTAGACCAGGGTGAGCAGGACGGCCGGCACCACCACGAGCAGCGCGATGGTCCGCCGGTCGTGCCGGAGCTGACGCAGGATGCGGCCGGTGGTGGCGGCGAGGATTCGCGAGCTCATGCTGTCTCCCGTGTGGCGGTCGCGTCGGCGCTGGTGGAGGCGGCCTCGCCGGCCCGGATGAGCCGCAGGAACGCCTCGTCGAGGTCGTCCACACCGGCGGCGGCGCGGATCGCGGCCGGGCTGTCGTCGGCGATCAACCGCCCCTGACGGATCAGCAGCAGGCGGTCGCACCGGGCCGCCTCGTCCATCACGTGGCTGGACACCAGCAGGGTCGTGCCGGCGGCGGCCATCGCGTGGAACCGGGCCCACAGGTCGGCGCGCAGCACCGGGTCCTGACCGACGGTCGGCTCGTCGAGGATGACCAGCTCCGGCTCCCCGACCAGGGCGCACGCCAACGAGGCTCGGCTGCGTTGACCGCCGGAGAGGGTGCCGACCAGCTGACCGGCCGCCTCGGCCAGCCCGACATCGCTGATCGCCCGATCGGCCTCGGCGCGCCCACGCCCGTACAGGGTCGCGAAGTAGCGGGCGTTCTCCCGGACGGTCAGGTCGGCGTAGACGCTCGGCGCCTGGGTCAGGTAGCCCACCCGGTGCCGCAGCGCGGGGGTGCCTGCCGGTTGGCCGAGCACGGTGACCGTCCCGCCGGCGACCACCTGCACCCCGACCACCGCGCGCATGAAGGTGGTCTTGCCGCTGCCACTGGGGCCGAGCAGCCCGGTGACCGCGCCGCGCGGCACCCGGCAGCTGATGCCGTCCAGCACCCGCCGCCCACCCCGGTCGACGACCAGGTCCCGGACGGCTATCGCATCGTCCATCGCACACCTCCGCAGAAACTCATCACCTGTTGAAATCAACGCTAGATGAAATACCGTCCCGCACGCAACGGCCCGCCATCGGCGACTGGACGCCCGCCGTTGCGCCCAGTGCGAGAACGGGCAGTAAGCTCCGGACCGGACACGAAGTCCGCCAACGGGCATTGCGTACCGATCGGACGTGCGGCACGATGGCGCCGTGGGTCACGCTCCGTTACCGGATAGCGGTTTTCTTGAGGACTGGGCCGCGCGGTTGCGGCAGGCCGCCGAGCGGCCGGTCGTCGGCATCCTGTTGCGCGGCAGCCACGCCCGCCGCGCCGCCACCGCGCACAGCGACGTCGACCTCGACGTGTTGGTCGGCGGCGCCCCGTACGCGGCCAGCCGGGCCTACCTGGCCGAGTCCGCAGGCCAGCTCACCCACGTCTCGGTGGCCGCCCGTGACGTCCGGTCCTGGGTGGACCACCTCGGCGAACCGGCCGACTGGGCGTTCGGGCTACCGGTCACCGCGCCGGCGCGGCTGCTCTGGGCCGACCCGCACTGGCGACCCCGGATCGACCTGCCGGTGCTGTGCCAGCCCGCCGAGCCGCCCCGGCTGGAAGAGATGATCGCCACGCTGGGTAAGGCCGCCGCCGCCCGCGCGGCCAACGACCGCCTCGGGGTCCGGCTCGCCGTCGCCGACCTGGCGCGGCTCTGCCCCTCGGTGCTCCGCCCGGCCAACCCGTCCGTGCGGGTCCACTCCCGCCGGGCGGCCTTCGCGGCGGCCCTGGAACTGCCGGTGACCCCACCGGGCTACCGGTCGGACATGCTGCTCTGCCTCGGGCTGCGCCCGGGCGCCACCGGGCAGCTCTGGGCCGCCGCCGTCCGGCTGGTCGCCGGCACCCTGCCGCTGATCCGGCCGTACGCCGAGGAGATCGCCGACACGGCCGGCGCGGACCTGGCCGCCGCCCTGGTCGACGGCCGGTTGGACCGCTACGTCGCCCAGTTGGCGCGGCCGGCGGGGCCCGCGCCGCAGCCCCCGTCGCCGCCGCAGACCCGGCCCCCGGGGCCCTCGCCGCAGCCCTGGCGGGAGCGGTCGGCGGTGCCCGCGCCGCGTGCGGGAGAATTGCTCACTGTGCCCGTACCTGACCCGCCGGTGACCGGCGTACCCAGCGAACCGAACGAGCTGGCCGCGCCCGCGCCGGCGCGCCCCTCCCGGCTCGATCCGGCCATCGCGGCCCAGCTGCGCCGCACCGCCGACGGTCTGGTCGCCGCCGTGGTGCGCGCGCACGACTCCGGTGAGGTGCTGATGGTCGCCTGGATGGACGACGAGGCGTTGCACCGCACCCTCACCACCGGCCGGGCCACCTACTGGTCGCGCAGCCGACGCGAATACTGGGTCAAGGGCGCCACCTCCGGGCACCACCAGTACGTGCGGTCGGTCGCCCTGGACTGCGACGGGGACGCGCTGCTGGTGAGCGTGGACCAGGTCGGCGCAGCCTGCCACACCGGCCACCGGACCTGCTTCTTCACCGAGCTGCCCGTCACCGGGACGGAGGCGCACTCATGACCGACGGCTCGCTCAGCCCCGACCTGGCCACCTTCACCGCGATGGCCGCCGAGTGGCGGGTGGTGCCGGTGACCCGGCGGCTGCTGGCCGACGCGGAGACCCCGGTCGGCGTCTACCGGAAGCTGGCCGGTGGGCCGGGCACGTTCCTGTTGGAATCGGCTGAGCAGGGCGTCGGCTCGGCCGGGATGGCCTGGTCGCGGTACTCGTTCATCGGGGTGCGCAGCAGCGCCACCCTGATCGAACGCGACGGCGTGGCGACCTGGCTCGGCCAGCCGCCGACCGGGCTGCCCACCGAGGGTGACCCGGTGCGGATGTTGCGGGAGACGGTCGCGGCGCTGGCCGGGCCGGTCGGGGACCCGTCCGACGGTCTGCCGCCGTTGACCGGGGGCATGGTCGGCTACCTCGGCTACGACCTGATCCGGCGGTTCGAGCGGTTGCCCGAGCTGACCGAGGACGACCTGGGCGTCCCGATGTTGGGCATGATGCTCGCCACCGACCTGGTGGTGCTCGACCACTACGACGGCTCGGCGATCCTGGTCGCCAACGCGGTGCTGCCGCCGTTGGACGCGCCGGACCGCGCCCCGCAGGTCGCCGCCGCCTACCACCACGCGGTGGGCCGGCTGGACGCGATGACCACGGCGTTGTCCCGGCCCATCCCGCCGATGATCTCCACCGTCGAGCGTCCGCCGGCCGGAGAGGTGCTCTGCCGTACGCCCGAGGGCGGTTATCCGAAGGCGGTGGAGGCGGCCAAGGAGGCGATCCGGGCCGGTGAGTGCTTCCAGATCGTGCTTTCCCAGCGTTTCGAGCGGACGACCCACGCCGACCCGCTGGACGTCTACCGGGTGCTGCGCACCAGCAACCCCAGCCCGTACATGTACCTGCTGCGCTTCGACGGGTTCGACATCGTCGGCTCGTCACCGGAGGCGCACCTGAAGGTCACCGGCGGCGCGGACGGGCGGCGCCGGGCGTTGCTGCACCCGATCGCCGGCACCCGGCCGCGGGGTGGCACCCCCGCCGCCGACGCGGCGCTCGCCGCCGAGCTGCTCGCGGACCCGAAGGAACGGGCCGAGCACGTGATGCTGGTCGACCTCGGCCGCAACGATCTGGGGCGGGTCTGCCAGCCCGGCAGCGTGGAGGTGCCCGAGTTCGCGACCATCGAGCGGTACAGCCACGTGATGCACATCGTCTCCACCGTCACCGGCACGTTGCGTGACGACCAGAGCGCCTTCGACGCGTTGGCGGCGACCTTTCCGGCCGGCACGCTCTCCGGGGCGCCGAAGGTGCGCGCCATGGAGATCATCGAGGAGTTGGAGCCGGTCCGTCGTGGTACCTACGGCGGCACCGTGGGCTATTTCGGCTTCGGCGGCGACCTGGACATGGCGATCGCCATCCGGACCGCGCTGATCCGCGACGGCCGCGCCTACGTGCAGGCCGGGGCGGGTGTGGTCGCCGACTCGGACCCGGCCGCCGAGGATCAGGAGACGCGGAACAAGGCAGCGGCCGTACTGGCCGCGATCGCGGCCGCCGAGACCCTCCGGCCCGCTCGGTGAGCGCGAGGAGTGTAGCGCAGCGGAGCCCCGCAGTCGCGAACGAAAGGGGGGCTCGGTGAGCGCGAGGAGTGCAGCGCAGCGGAGCCCCGCAGTCGCGAACGAAAGGCAGACTCAGTGAGTGGGGAGCGGGCCGTCGTGGGCCGGCGGGCGTTGACGTACGCGGTGCTGCTCTGCCTGGCCGGCGCGGGCCTGGCGCTGTGGGCGGCGACGCGGAGTTGGTCGGTCGAGTTGTCGGTACGTCCGGCGCCGCTGCCGCCGGTGCGCGACACGCGCAGCGGTGCGGGTCTGCTGCCCTGGCTGCCGGCGTTGGCGCTGGTGACCCTGGCCGGGGGTGGTGCGGTGCTGGCCACCCGGGGCCGCCTGCGGCGGGCGCTGGGTGTACTGCTCGGCGTGCTCGGTCTGGCCGTGGCGGCCGGCGGCGGGTACGGGTTGGTGGCCGACGTGGGCGGCGCGGTGAGCCGGCAGTGGCCGGCGCTCTGCCTGCTCGGCGGTCTGCTGGCCGCGGTGGGCGGCTGGTGGACGGCGTTGCGGGGCGGTGACTGGCCGGCGATGGGCGCCCGGTACGAACGCCCGGCGCGGACCACTGCGCAGACCGTGTCGGCGCCGGGTGACCCGGCCGGGTCGTCGACGCCGTTGGCGGGGCGGCGGACCACCGAGGCGTGGGACGCGCTGGACCGGGGCGAGGATCCGACGGCCGACTGACGCGGTGGGCGCGGCAGTCGGCGGCCGTCAGCCGACCGGCTGGCGCTCCCACTCGGCGCGGCGACTGGTGGCGCGGGCGGCGGTCAGTTCGGCGACCAGGCGGTTGAGTTCCGCGCGTTGGTCGGCGCGGGCCCGGTCGGCGCAGACCGCCTCCCAGGCGTTGCCCCGTGCCGTCCGCATCCGTGCCTCGCCCACCACTGCCCGTTCCACGGTGTGCACGACCCCGACGGCGAGTGACGCGACCGTCCGCGAGATGGTGGTCAGTCCGATGGTCGGGTGCGGTTCGGAAATGTTCATGGTCACCTCGCACGAGGAGTTGTGGCGTCGGGCAGGCGCGCCATCGAGTCTGCCCGAGGACGATGCTGGCCCGTCGACGTTTCGCCGGGGTGACGGCCCGGTCAACTGTCCCGCCTCGGTCGTGACCTGGGACCGGCCGTTCGGCCTTGAGCTTGCTCACAGCATCGATCGACATCGTTGCCGTCGGGCGAGGGACGGCAACTGGTGGCATGATCGATGGATCGGCCCGGTCCGACTGCGGCCGTCCGGCTCCATACCGCGTGACGGTGGTCGATACCGGAGGTGGCGCTGCGTGACAACCCATTCACGGCAGGTCGGCCATTATGCCGCAGCCCTTTTCGTGAGCAGCGCCATACCCCCGGCGTCCGGCGTCGGTCGGCTGCCCCTAGCATCGGCCCATGACGCCCGGAGAGGGGAGTCCGTTCGTGACTGCTGAGCATGCGCACGCGGAGGGGGACGAGGCCGGCCAGGCAGCGTCCGTAAGCGTGCTCGACGAGATTCTGGCCGGCGTGCGTGAAGACGTCGCCCGACGCCAGGAGCAGGTTCCGCTGGAGCGGATCCGTGAACTGGCAGCGGCGGCGCCGCCGCCCATGGACGCGTACGCGGCGCTGCGTAAGCCCGGCGTGGCCGTGATCGCCGAGGTGAAGCGTTCGTCGCCGTCCAAGGGCCGGCTGGCCGAGATCGCCGATCCGGCCGATCTCGCCGTCGACTACGCGGCCGGTGGGGCACGGGCGATCAGCGTGCTGACCGAGGGGCGCTGGTTCGGCGGTTCGTTGGACGACCTGGCGGCGGTCCGTGCCGCGGTCACCGTGCCGGTGCTGCGCAAGGACTTCGTGGTCTCCAGCTATCAGATCCACGAGGCCCGCGCGCACGGCGCCGACCTGGTCCTGCTGATCGTGGCCGCACTCGAACAGAACGTCCTGATGGGTCTGCTGGAGCGGATCGAGTCGCTGGGCATGACCGCTCTGGTCGAGGTGCACGACGAGGAGGAGGCCGACCGCGCGCTGGAGGCCGGCGCGCAGGTGATCGGGGTCAACGCCCGTGACCTGCGTACCCTGGAGGTCGACCGGTCGGTGTTCGAGCGGATCGCGCCCGGTCTGCCCAGCAGCGTCGTCAAGATCGCCGAATCCGGCGTTCGTGGCCCGCACGACCTGATCCGGTACGCCTCCGCGGGCGCCGACGCGGTCCTCGTGGGCGAGGGCCTGGTCACTCAGAAGAGCCCCCGCGAGGCGGTCGCCGAGTTGGTCAACGCCGGCAACCACCCGGCAACGCCCCGGCCGGTGCGCTGACCCCGCGCCGGCCTGACGTACCACCGAGAGGAATCCCGATGAGCGCCGACGCGCTGGCCCCGGTGGCCGGCCCGCAGCCCGACTCCGCCGGTCACTTCGGCCGCTTCGGCGGTCGGTTCGTTCCCGAGGCCCTGGTGGCCGCGTTGGACGAGCTCGACGGGGCGTGGCGTACGGCGATGGGGGACGAGTCCTTCCGGGCCGAGTTCGGCGCGCTGCTGCGCGACTACGCCGGCACACCGTCGCTGCTCTACGAGGCCCGGCGGTTCTCGGCGAAGGTCGGCGCGCGGGTGCTGCTCAAGCGCGAGGACCTCAACCACACGGGCGCGCACAAGGTACGCAACGTGCTCGGCCAGGCGCTGCTCACCAAGCGGATGGGCAAGACCCGGGTGATCGCGGAGACCGGTGCCGGTCAGCACGGTGTCGCCACCGCGACCGCCGCCGCCCTGTTCGACCTCGAGTGCGTGGTCTACATGGGCGAGGTCGACACCGAGCGGCAGGCGCTCAACGTGGCCCGGATGCGGATGCTCGGCGCGACAGTCGTTCCGGTCACCAACGGTTCGCGCACCCTCAAGGACGCGATGAACGAGGCGATGCGCGACTGGGTGGCCAACGTCGACGAGACGCACTACCTGATCGGCACCGCCGCGGGCCCGCACCCGTTCCCGGCGATGGTGCGCGACTTCGTCCGGGGTATCGGTGACGAGGCCCGCCAGCAGTGCCTGGACCTCACCGGTGGGCTGCCGGACGCCGTCACCGCCTGCGTCGGCGGCGGCTCCAACGCGCTCGGCATCTTCCACGCGTTCGTGGGCGATCAGGCCGTGCGGCTGTACGGCTTCGAAGCCGGCGGCGACGGGGTGGCCACCGGCCGGCACGCGGCGAGCATCACCGGCGGGTCCGCCGGGGTGCTGCACGGCACCCGCACCTTCGTGCTGCAGGACGCCGACGGGCAGACCCTGGAGTCGCACTCGATCTCCGCCGGCCTGGACTACCCCGGTGTCGGGCCGGAGCACGCGTGGCTGCACGACACCGGCCGGGCGAGCTACCTGCCGGTCACCGACGACGAGGCGATGGCCGCCTTCGAGCTGCTCTGCCGGACCGAGGGCATCATCCCGGCGATCGAGAGCGCCCACGCGCTCGCCGGCACCGTCGCGCTGGCCCCGAAGCTCGCCGCCGAGCTGGGCCGGGAGCCCACCATCGTGGTCAACCTGTCCGGGCGGGGCGACAAGGACGTGCACACCGCCGGCGACTACTTCGGCATCCTCGACAAGGAGCGGTGAGATGAGCCGGATCGGGGTGGCCTTCGACAAGGCCCGCGCCGACGGACGGGCACTGCTGGTCGGCTGCATGCCGGCCGGGTTCCCGACCGTCGAGGGCAGCATCGCCGCGATGACCGCCATGGTCGAGGCCGGCGTCGACGTCATCGAGGTGGAGATCCCCTACTCCGACCCGGTGATGGACGGTCCGGTGATCCAGCGGGCCAGTGACATCGCGCTGGCCGGGGGCGTCCGCACCGCGGACACGATGCGCATCATCGAGGCGGTGGCGGCGACCGGTGCCCCGGTGGTCACCATGACCTACTGGAACCCGGTCGAGCGGTACGGCGTGGACGTCTTCGCCCGTGACCTGGCCTCGGCCGGCGGCACCGGCCTGATCACCCCGGACCTCATCCCCGACGAGGCCGACGAGTGGCTGGCCGCCTCGGACGCGCACGGGTTGGACCGCACGTTCCTGATCTCGCCGTCGTCCACTGACGCCCGGCTGGCGATGACGGTGCGGCACTGCCGCGGCTTCGTCTACGCGACCGCCGTGATGGGGGTGACCGGTGCGCGGGCGCGTACCTCCGACGCCGCCCCGACGCTGGTGTCGCGGGCCCGCGCGGTGACCGACCTGCCGATCGGTGTCGGCCTTGGTGTGGGCACCGGCGCGCAGGCCGGGACCGTCGCCGGTTACGCCGACGGGGTGATCGTGGGCAGCGCGTTGATCCGGTGCCTGCTCGACGCGCCCACCGAGGCGGACGGGCTGGCCGCCCTGCGTACGCTCAGCGCCGAGTTGGCCGAGGGCGTCCGCAACCCCATCCGCTGACCCCGCCCTCGACGACCCCTCGCCGCTCGCGGCGGCCGTCCGCGCCGCGTAGGGGCATGTTTGCCTGTTGAGCGACATACCTGTGCGTCATATTCATGACGCACAGGTATGTCGCTCATTCGCATGAGGCGGCGGCGAAGGTGTCTGCGGGCACGCGACGAAGCTCGGAACGGTTGCTGCTTGTCAGCGGTGCAGGGTCGGGTTCGCGGCCTCGCCGCGTTGCTCCGGCGGCTGCCCCGCCCCCGGATGCCCGTCCTGGCTGGTGCCGGGCCGATGCCCGTCCTGGCCGGTGCCGGGCGGCTGCGTGTCCTGGCTGGTCCGCGGCGGCTGCGTGTCCTGGTCGGCTGCCGGCTGGCCTTCCCCGGCGGGACGAGCCGCCGGCAGTGACGCGGTGTCGGCGGTGTCGGGTGACCAGGGGACGTCGCGGAGCACCCCGGAGCGGCCGGCGTTCGCGTCGGTGACGGCGGCCCGGGTGAGCGGGGTGACCACCTCCGGCAGCGCGTCGGGGGAGTGCCAGGACAACCGGCAACCCGGCGGCGGGTCGGTCGCGGGTCGGACCCCGGCCGCGCGGGCGCGGAACACGTGCGCGAGGACGTCCGGCAGCGGCCCGGCGCGTCCGGCCGCGGCCTCCCCGGCCGGGCCGGCCAGGTGGTAGACGCCGACCAGGTCGACCAGCTCGATGTCCCAGCCGGTCTCCGCGCGGATGTCCCGGAGGGCGGCCCGCACCGGGCCCTCGGCCGGGCGCAGCCGCCCGCCCGGCAACGCGTAGCGGCGGGTGCCCCGGCCCTGCTGGCAGAGCAGCACCCGACCGATGTCGTCGGTGACGACCGCGGCGACCGTCCAGGTGAGCGCGCTCATGGACAAAGAGCCTACGACGGTGCAAACCAGAAGTCATCGCGACGCGCGCTCCCGCTGCCCGGGGTGCCACTGCCGGGGTGTGCAGCGGTAGCGTGTGCACCCGTGACCCTCGCCTCGCTCTCGCCCCAGGCGGCCCTGCCCAGTCCCAGCACCGCGGTCTGGCAGCTCGGGCCGGTGCCGATCCGGGCCTACGCGCTCTGCATCATCGCCGGCATCGTGCTGGCCTGCTGGGTGACGGAGCGCCGGCTGCGGCAACGCGGCGTCGCGCCCGGCGCGGTGCTCGACATCGCCGTCTGGGCGGTGCCCGCGGGCATCATCGGCGCCCGGATCTACCACGTGATCACCTCACCCGAGAAATACTTCGGCGCCGGTGGGGACCCGATGAAGGCGTTCGCCATCTGGGAGGGCGGTCTCGGCATCTGGGGCGCTGTCGCCGGTGGGGCGGTCGGGGCGTGGATCGCGGCCCGGCAACTCGGCATTCCGTTCAGCGTGGTGGCCGACGCGCTGGCCCCGGGGCTGCCGCTGGCCCAGGCGGTCGGCCGGGTCGGCAACTGGTTCAACAACGAGCTCTTCGGTGCCCGGACCACACTGCCGTGGGGTCTGGAGATCCATCGGATGGACCCGGACAACCCCGGCCACGCGCTGCGTGACGACGCCGGGCAGCCCATCCTCGAACCGGGCCTCTACCAGCCCACCTTCCTCTACGAGGCGCTGTGGAACCTCGGCGTGGTGGCCCTGGTGCTCATCCTCGACCGCCGGCTCAAGCTGGGCCGGGGCCGGGCGTTCGCGCTCTACGTGATGGGTTACACCGTCGGCCGGTTCTGGATCGAGCTGATGCGCACCGACGAGGCCAACCAGATCCTCGGCGTACGCCTCAACGTCTGGACCGCCGCCCTGGTCTTCCTCGGCGCCCTGATCTACTTCGTCCGGGTGCGCGGCCCTCGGGACTACCTGATCCCGCTCGGCGCGGCGACGACGACCCCGCCGCCCACGTCCGACCTGTCCCAGGTCGACCTCTCCGAGCGGGAGACCCCCGCGCGGGCCGCCGCGCCGGAGGGTTACCGGGTGGTGAGCGAGGAGCAGTACGCCGCCTGGCGGGACACCGGCGTCGTACCGCCGACGAGCGCCGACGACGCCCGGCCGGACGACGGCGAGCCGTCCGGCGACACGGTGCCCGCCGACGTCGCGTCGAGCGACGACGAGCCGACGGACGAGCCGTCCGCAGAGCGCACCGAGCGGGCCGACGCCACTGGCGCGCGTCCCGCCGACCGGGACAGCTGAGCGGAGGCGGCACCGATGCGAAGCGCGGTGGTGGTCGGCGCAGGGGTCGGTGGCCTCGCGGTGGCCGGCGCGCTGGCCCGTTCCGGCTGGCAGGTCACGGTGTTGGAACGCGCCGAACGAGTTCGCCCCGAGCCGACCGCCGTGGTGCTCTGGCCCAACGGTGTCCGCGCGCTGCAGGCCCTGGGCCTCGGCGCCGGTCTGGCCGCCATCGCCACCCCGTTGCCCGACGGTGGCGTCCGTCGCCCGGACGGGCACTGGCTGGTGCAGCCTCGGCCCATCCCGGCCGACCGGATGCCGGTGGTGGTGCACCGGGAGGACCTGCACGACGCGTTGATCGCCGGCCTCGGTGACCGCGTCGAGCTGCGGACCGGGGTGACGGTGCGCCACGTCCGTGTCGAGCCGGGCGAGCGACCGGGCGTCAGCGACGGGCGGCACACCATCGAGGCCGACCTGGTGGTCGCCGCCGACGGCACGGACAGCGGCATCCGCCGCCAACTCGCACCCGAGTCCCGGGTGGTCAGCTCCGGGTGCGCCGCCTGGCGGGCCGTCATTCCCTGGTACCAGGCCCCTCGACTCCCCGACGACCAGCCGTTGGCCGGTGAGATTCTCGGCGCGGGGTACCGGTTCGTGGCCGCGTCGCTGGGTGACCGGGGCTCCTCGGGCGGGTCCAGCCGTGGCGGCATCTACTGGGTGGCCACCGCCGCCGGCGCGCCACGCCCGGAACCGCCGGAGACCCAGCTCGCCCTGCTGCGCCGCTGGTACGCGGACTGGCCCGCGCCGGTCGGCGCGCTGCTCGAGGCCACCAACCCGGCCGACCTGGTCCAGCAGGAGGTTCGCGAGCTGCGCCCGCTGCCCCGGGCGTACGGCTTCCCGGTCGGGCCCGGCGGGGTGGTGCTGCTCGGCGACGCGGCGCACGCCATGCCGCCGCACCTCGGGCAGGGCGCCTGCCTCGCGTTCGAGGACGCCGCCACCCTCTCCTCGCTGCTGCGGGAGGCGCGGCTGCCCGACGCCGTCGTGGCGTACGACCGGGTGCGCCGTCCCCGGGCGGCGACGGTGGTCCGGCAGACCCGGCGGATGTCGGCGGTGCTGCAGACCCGGGGCCGGCTGGCGCTGCGGGCCCGGGACGCCGCCCTCGGCACGATCAACTCGCGGTTGCTCTCCAGCGCCGCCGCCTCCGCCGCGCAGTGGCGGCCACCGACCTGACCTCGGTCGCCGGGCAGGGCAGGCGTGCGCGGCGGGTCAGGAGATGAGGGCGGCGGGTTCGGCGATGCAGGCGGTGCCGATGCGGCGGAAGCCGACCCGCAGGTAGACCCGCGCGATCTCCTCGCTGCCGGCGGAGAGGAAGACCAGGTCGGTGCCGGCGGCCAGCAGTTCCCGGGCCAGGGTGGCGGTGAGCGCGGCGCCCAGCCCGCGGCGCCGGGCGGACGGCAGGGTGGCCACCCCGGCGATCTCCGCGACGTCGTCCACGCGCATCGCCATGCCGCTGGCCAGCGCACCCTCGGTCGGTGTGCCGGCCAGCGCGGAGATCCGCCGACCGTCGGCGATCCGAGCGCGCTCCTCGTCGAGCGCGGCCAGTTCGAGTTCGGTGACGGCGGCGTCGCGCTCGGCCGGGCCGGCGTCGCCGCGCGCGGTGCCGGCGGCGGCGAACGACACCGCTGCCACCGCACGTCGGGCGGCGACATCGGCGGCGAAGCCGGGGGAGTCCGCTGCCAGCACCCGCACCGCCGCGTCGGACAGCGTCGCCGGGTCGGGCAGCGCGCTGGGGTCGAGCACCATCAGCGGCGCCTCCAGCACGTTCAGCCCCGCCGAGCGGGCCACCGCGAGCAGTTCGGGGGTCGTCTCGTGCACCCACTCGAAGGCTTCCGGCAGGCCCAGCTTCCGCTGGCGCTCGCGGACCGACGTCACGTCGGCGAGCGACGGCGGCTCGGTGGCGTCGATGCGTGGGCGGGCGTAGAACGGCCACCCGGCGCCATCGCGGACGAACAGCACCAGCCCACCATGCTCCTCCGCACCGGCGGCGTCGCGGGGCACCGCGTCGTAGAAGCGTTCCAACCGGTCGAAGACGTGCTTGTGTAGCGGATCCACCGCGCGAGACTACACGTCCCAGCCAGTGGACGGTGTGATCAATCTCGGGTGGCCGTGCGACCCCGGCCCTAACGTAGACTCAATAGACCCACGGGCCGACGTCGTCCCCATCATGATCCAACCTGAGTGACGACAGGAGGCCCGGTGGCTCAGCCGTACGCGGACACAGCACAGCCGCACCCGCACAGCCCGCAGGCGTCCCCGACGCCCCACCCCCGTCCGGCCGCCCAGGGCCTCTACGACCCAGCGCAGGAGCACGACGCCTGCGGCGTGGCCTTCGTGGCGGACCTGCACGGCCGGCGTTCCCACTCGGTCGTCGCCAACGGGCTCGGCGCGCTCTGTCGGCTGGACCACCGGGGCGCCCGCGGCGCGGAACCGAACACCGGCGACGGCGCCGGCATCATGATCCAGGTGCCCGACGCGTTCCTGCGCGCGGTGGCCGACGTCGCGCTTCCCCCGGCGGGCGAGTACGCCACGGGGCTGGTGTTCCTTCCCGACGACGACGCCGCCGAGGCGCGTGCCCGGCGGGTGGTCGAGAAGTACGCGCTGGTCGAGGGCGCCGACCTGCTCGGCTGGCGGGACGTGCCGACCGACCCGGGTGACCTGGGCGAGACCGCCCTGGCGGCGATGCCCCGGGTCCGCCAGATCTTCCTGGCCGCGCACCGGCTGACCGACGCGCCCGGCGGGCCGGCCGGCTCCCCGCTGCGCGGCGTCGAGCTGGACCGGGTGGCGTTCTGTCTGCGCAAGCAGGCCGAACGGGAGACCGCCGAGCGGGGCGTCCCGGCGTACTTCCCGTCGTTGTCCAGCCGCACCATGGTCTACAAGGGCATGCTCACGCCCGACCAGTTGCCGGCGTTCTATCCCGACCTGCGCGACGAGCGGGTGGAGAGCGCCATCGCGCTGGTGCACTCCCGCTTCTCCACCAACACCTTCCCGTCCTGGCCGCTGGCGCACCCGTACCGGTTCATCGCCCACAACGGCGAGATCAACACGATCCGGGGCAACCGCAACTGGATGCAGGCCCGTGAGGCGCTGCTGCGCTCGCCGAACGTGCCGGGCAACATCCGGCGGATCTTCCCGGTCTGCACGCCCGCCGCCTCCGACTCGGCGAACTTCGACGAGGTCCTGGAGCTGCTGCACCTGGCCGGGCGGAGCCTGCCGCACGCGGTGCTCATGATGATCCCGGAGGCCTGGGAGAACGACAGCGGGATGGACCCGGCCAAGCGTGCCTTCTACCGCTTCCACGCCAGCCTGATGGAGCCGTGGGACGGCCCGGCCTCGGTGGCCTTCACCGACGGCGAGGTCGTCGGCGCGGTGCTGGACCGCAACGGGCTGCGCCCGGGGCGTTGGTGGCAGACCGACGACGGGCTCGTGGTGCTCGGCTCCGAGGCGGGCGTCCTCGACCTCGACCCGGCCCACGTGGTCGCGAAGGGGCGGCTCCAGCCGGGCCGGATGTTCCTGGTCGACACCGTGGCCGGGCGGATCGTGCACGACGAGGAGATCAAATCCGAGTTGGCCGCCGCCGAGCCGTACGGCGAGTGGCTGCACGCCGGGCTGATCGAGCTGAACGATCTGCCGGCCCGCGAGCACACCGTCTACACGCACGACTCGGTGCGCCGCCGGCAGCAGACCTTCGGCTACACCGAGGAGGAGCTGAAGATCCTGCTCGCGCCGATGGCCCGCACCGGCGCCGAGCCGCTCGGCTCGATGGGTACGGACACCCCTATCGCGCCGCTGTCCACCCGGCCGCGGCTGCTCTACGACTACTTCCACCAGCTCTTCGCCCAGGTCACCAACCCGCCGCTGGACGCCATCCGCGAGGAGCTGGTGACCAGCCTGGCGTCGACCATCGGGCCGGAGGGCAACCTGCTCGACCCGGGCGCGGCGAGCTGTCGGCAGATCGTGCTCCCGCATCCGATCATCGACAACGACGAGCTGGCGAAGATCCTCTCCATCGACGAGGACGGCGACCTGCCCGGCTTCAAGGCGGTGCGGGTCTCCGGGCTGTACCGGATCCGGGAGGGCGCCGCCGGGATCAAGGCGCGGCTGACCGAGATCTGCCGGCACGTCTCCGAGGCGATCGAGGACGGCGTCCGCATCCTGGTGCTCTCCGACCGGGACTCCAACGCCGACCTGGCACCGATCCCGTCGCTGCTGCTCACCGCCGCCGTGCACCAGCACCTGGTGCGGGAGCAGACGCGTACGCAGGCGGCGCTGATCGTCGAGTCCGGCGACTGCCGGGAGGTGCACCACGCGGCGGTGCTGATCGGCTACGGCGCGGCGGCGGTCAACCCGTACCTGGCGTTCGAGTCGGTGGAGGATCTGATCTCCACCGGCGCGCTGGCCGGCATCGAGCCCGTCGCGGCGGTGCGTAACTACGCCAAGGCGCTCGGCAAGGGCGTCCTGAAGATCATGTCCAAGATGGGCATCTCGACGGTCTCCTCGTACTGCGGGGCGCAGGTCTTCGAGGCGGTCGGCCTGGACACCCGGCTGGTCGAGCGTTACTTCCGGGGCACCCCCAGCCGCATCGGCGGGGTGGGTCTCGCGGGCGTGCACACCGAGGTGGCCGCCCGGCACGCGCTGGCCTGGCCGCCGGCCGGCACCGCCGTCTCCGGCCGGCTGGAGGTCGGCGGCGAGTACCAGTGGCGCCGTGAGGGTGAGCTGCACCTGTTCAACCCGGAGACGGTCTTCCTGCTGCAACACGCCACCCGCAGCCGGCAGTACGACGTGTTCCGCCAGTACACGTCCAAGGTGGATGCGCTCGCCGCGCAGGCCGGTTCGCTGCGGGGCCTGTTCACCCTGCGTACCGGAGTCCGCCCGGCAGTGCCGATCGAGGAGGTCGAGCCGGCCTCCGAGATCGTCAAGCGGTTCGCCACCGGCGCCATGTCGTACGGGTCGATCTCGGCGGAGGCGCACGAGACGCTGGCCATCGCCATGAACCGGCTCGGCGGCAAGTCCAACACCGGTGAGGGCGGCGAGGACGTCGAGCGGCTGCACGACCCGGTCCGCCGTTCGGCGGTCAAGCAGATCGCCAGCGGCCGGTTCGGGGTGACCAGCGAATACCTGGTCAACGCCGACGACCTCCAGATCAAGATGGCCCAGGGCGCCAAGCCGGGCGAGGGTGGTCAGCTGCCCGGCAACAAGGTCTGGCCGTGGATCGCCCGGACCCGGCACGCCACCCCCGGCGTGGGTCTGATCTCCCCGCCGCCGCACCACGACATCTACTCCATCGAGGACCTCGCCCAGTTGGTGCACGACCTGAAGTGCGTCAACCCGGCGGCCCGGGTGCACGTCAAGCTGGTCAGCGAGGTGGGTGTCGGCACCGTCGCCGCCGGCGTGGCGAAGCTCAAGGCGGACGTCATCCTGATCTCCGGGCACGACGGCGGCACGGGCGCCTCCCCGATGAACTCGCTCAAGCACGCCGGCACCCCGTGGGAGCTGGGGCTGGCCGAGGCACAGCAGACGCTGCTGCTCAACAAGCTGCGCGACCGGGTCACCGTGCAGGTCGACGGCCAGCTCAAGACCGGCCGGGACGTGCTGATCGCGGCGCTGCTCGGCGCGGAGGAGTTCGGCTTCGCGACCGCGCCCCTGATCGTCGAGGGCTGCGTGATGATGCGGGTCTGCCACCTGGACACCTGCCCGGTCGGCATCGCCACCCAGAACCCGGTGCTGCGGGAGCGGTTCACCGGTAAGCCGGAGTTCGTGGAGAACTTCTTCCTCTTCCTCGCCGAGGAGGTCCGGGGCTACCTGGCCGAGTTGGGCTTCCGGTCGATCGAGGAGGCGATCGGGCAGTCCGAGCTGCTCGACGTGGCCCCGGCGGTCGCGCACTGGAAGGCGCACGGGTTGGACCTGGCGCCCGTCCTGCACCTGCCGGAGCTGCCCGCCGGTGCGGCCCGCCGTGGGGTCCGCGCCCAGGACCACGGCCTGGAGCACGCCCTCGACAACGAGCTGATCGCGCTGGCCCGCCCGGCGCTGGCCGACGGGGTGCCGGTGCGGGTCGAGGTGGCGGTGCGCAACGAGCACCGCAGCGTCGGCGCGATGCTCGGCGGTGAGGTGACCCGTCGCTTCGGCGGCGCTGGTCTGCCCGAGGACACCATCGAGTTCGTGCTGCACGGCACGGCTGGGCAGTCGTTCGGCGCGTTCCTGCCGCGCGGGGTGACCCTGCGCCTGCACGGCGACGCCAACGACTACGTGGGCAAGGGCCTCTCCGGGGGGCGGCTCATCGTCCGTCCGGACGCCGCCGCGCCGTTCCTCGACCCGGACGCCGAGCCGGGGCGGCGGGCCGAGGACCAGATCATCGCCGGCAACACCATCCTGTACGGGGCCACGGCGGGCGAGGTCTTCCTCCGTGGCCGGGTCGGGGAGCGGTTCGCGGTGCGCAACTCCGGCGCTGTCGCGGTGGTCGAGGGCGTCGGTGACCACGGGTGCGAGTACATGACCGGTGGCACGGTGGTGGTGCTGGGCGCGACCGGCCGGAACTTCGCGGCCGGCATGTCCGGTGGCACGGCGTTCGTGCACCACCTGGACCGGGCCCGGGTCAACGTGGAACTCGTCGACCTGATGCCGCTGGGCGAGCCGGAGCAGTCGCTGCTGCACGAGCTGGTCCAACGGCACGTGGCCGAGACCGGGTCGGCGGTCGCCGAGGAACTGCTCAAGCGGTGGCCGGAGGCGGTCGCCGAGTTCACCGCCGTGGTGCCCCGCGACTACCGCCGGGTGCTGGAGATCATGCGGGCCGCCGAAGCCGCCGGCCGCGACGTCGACGACGCGGTCATGGGCGCGCTGAGCGCGCCGGTCGCGCCGGTGCCGCCCGCCCCGCGGGTGGCTGCCCAGGAGGTGGCACGTGCCTGACCCGAACGGTTTCCTGCGCTACGACCGGCGACTGCCGGCCCGCCGCCCGGTGCCGGTGCGGATCAGCGACTGGCGGGAGGTCTACCCGCCGGCCGGCGAGGACCTCATCCGCGAGCAGGCCACTCGTTGCATGGACTGCGGTATCCCGTTCTGTCACGACGGCTGCCCGCTGGGCAACCGCATCCCGGACTGGAACGACCTGGTGCGCACCGGCAACTGGGACGCCGCCGTGGAGTCGCTGCACGCCACCAACAACTTCCCGGAGTTCACCGGCCGGCTCTGCCCGGCGCCCTGCGAGGCGGCCTGCGTGCTCGGCATCTCCGGCGGTCAACCGGTGACCATCAAGCAGGTCGAGGTGGAGATCGCCGACGCCGCCGCCGCGCGTGGGTTCACCCCCCGCGCCGTGCCGGCGCCGTCGGGCCGGTCGGTCGCCGTCGTCGGCTCCGGGCCCGCCGGCCTCGCCGCCGCCCAGCAGTTGGCCCGCGCCGGTCATGCGGTGACGGTGTACGAACGCGACGACGCGATCGGTGGTCTGCTCCGGTACGGCATCCCCGACTTCAAGTTGGAGAAGCGGCACATCGACGCCCGGTTGGCGCAGCTCACCGCCGAGGGGGTGCGGTTCCGTACGGGCGTGAACGTCGGGGTGGACGTCACCGCCGAGCAGTTGCGTGCCGAGCACGACGCGGTGCTGCTGGCGTGTGGGGCGTTGCAGGGCCGGGACACCCCGGAGACTCCCGGGCGGGCGCTTCGGGGCGTACACCAGGCGATGGCGCACCTGGTCGCGGCGAATCGCGCGGTCGCCACCGCGACCACCGACCAGCCGGGCGTCGCCGTGACCGGTGAGGGGCGGCCGGGGAGGGCGGTGTTGCCGGACGGCACCCCGATCGACGCGGCCGGCAAGCACGTGGTGATCATCGGTGGTGGTGACACGGCGGCGGACTGTCTCGGGGTGGCGCACCGTCAGGGCGCCGCGGGCGTGCACCAGTTGGACCTGTACCCGCAGCCGCCGCAGGAGCGCGACGAGGCACGGGACCCGTGGCCGACCTGGCCGTGGGTGCTGCGCAGCTACCCGGCGCACGAGGAGGGCGGCGAGCGGGTCTTCGCCGTGGCGGTGCAGGAGTTCGTGGACGACGGCACCGGCCAGGTGCGGGCGGTGCGGATCGCCGAGGTGACGGTGGAGAAGCGCGACGGCCGGCGGATCGTCACAGTGGTGCCGGGCTCCGAGCGGGAGTTGCCGGCCGATCTGGTGCTGTTGGCGATCGGCTTCGAGGGCACCGAGCAGCAGCCGCTGCTGGCCCAGTTCGGCGTGGACCGCAACCCGCGGGGCGCCGTCGACGCCCGCGACGACTGGCAGACCGCTGCCGACGGGGTGTTCGTGGCCGGTGACATGCACCGGGGCGCTTCGCTGATCGTCTGGGCGATCGCCGAGGGGCGGGCGGCGGCCGCCGCCATCCACGGCTATCTGGGTGGCGTCGGTGCGTTGCCGGCCCCGGTGGCCCCGGACGCGCAGGCTCTCGCCGCTCGCTGAGGTGCGGGCGTCCGGCTGGTGCGGCAGGTCCGCTGCCGCACCAGCCGGGTATTCCCGCTGGTGAAGCCGCTCACAAAAGTGGGCAAAAGGGTTTAAGCCGGCAAGACTTGTCGGCTGCCGAACCGCGCCGCGATCGGTGTGAATGCTCGTGCTGCCGATCGCTGGAGGGTCGCTGTGGCCAGAGGTGCCACCTTCGCCGCGTTGCGCCACCGCAACTACCGGATCTGGGCGCTCGCCGGCTTCGTGTCGGTCATCGGCACCTGGATGCAGGTCCTCGGGGTCAACTGGTACGTGCTGAAGGAGACCGGCTCGGCGACGTCAATGGGCTTCGCCGTGCTGCTCCAGGCGGCGCCCACGTTGCTGCTCAGCGTCTGGGGTGGCGTACTGGCCGACCGGCTGCCCGCCCGCCCGTTGCTGATCGCCGCCCAGGGCGCCCACGCGGCGCTCGCCGCCGGACTGGCGGCGGTCGCCCTGACCGGGGTCGGCGGCCTGCCGCTGATCTTCGCGATCTCCCTGGCCACCGGTGCCGTCTCGGCCGTCGAAGGCCCGGTGATGGGGCGCTGGGCGGCAAGCCTCGTCGACCGGGAGACGCTGGGCAACGCCCTGGCGCTCGGTTCGCTCACCAACTCCGCCGGCCGCATCCTCGGCATGAGCCTCGGTGCCGTGGTGGTGGCCGCCGTCGGCCCCGCCCTGCTGTTCGGCATCAACGCGGCCAGCTTCGTCGCCGTGGTGGTGGCGCTGTTCGCCGTACGCCCGGGAGCCGTGCCCGGAATCGCGGTGCCCGACGCCGGGCCGAACCGGGGCGGTGTCCGCGCCGGGTTCACCTACCTGCGGGGGCAGCCGGTGCTGCTCCTCGCGCTCGCCCTGTCGTTCGTGCTCGGCAGCCTGGGCCGCAACTACCAGGTGACGATGGCCGCGATGAGCGACGGCCCGCTGCACGCCGGCGCCTCCGGGTACGGCCTGCTGTCGACGGTGTTCGCTGTCGGCACCGTGGTGGGCGCGCTCGTCGCGGCCCGACGGCGATCCCTGGGCTACCGGACGCTCGTCGTCGCCGGCCTGCTCGCCAGCGGGTTGCAGATCGTCGCCGGCCTCGCACCGGGCACCTGGAGCTTCGCCGCGGTGATCCTGCCGATCGCCGCCGCCGCGGTGGTCATCGACACCACCGTCGGCACCCGCGCCCAACTCGACACCGACGCCGCGATGCGGGGTCGGGTGCTCGCCGCCCTGGCGGTCACCGGCTCGGTCTCCGCCGCGGTCGGCGCCCCGCTGCTGGGCTGGCTCGCCGAACACGCCGGGCCCCGTCAGACGCTTGTCCTCGCCGGATCGGCCGCCGCGATCGCCACGGTGGCGGCGAGCGTCGCGCTGGACCGGCAGCGCGCCCGCACGGCTACCCTCGCGCTGGTCGTGCCGCGGCCCCGCCATCCGGTACGCCGAGCGGCGTTCCGGGCCGCCCGCATCGTGCGGCCCACCGGGGCGGTCTGCGTCATCGCGCCCGCCGAGGCCGGCGCGGCGTCGTCGGGCAGGGTTCGGCTCAGGGAGCTGACCACGGCCGGTCCGGCATCCCGCCGCTGAGCAGCGGGTAACGCCCGCCCTCGCCCCGGCCGGCCCGCCCCGTCGATCATGGAGTTGTGGTGGGCAACATGCTCACTTGTCGCCCGATATATGAGGCACCACAACTCCATGATCGACGCGGGTCGGGGGGTCAGTGCGACAGCAGGTGGTGGGACTCGCGGATCTTCGCCCAGGACTTCGGCTCGGTCGGCGCGGCGGCCTTGCGGGCGACGCTGGCCACGTCGGGGCGGCCGGCGGTGAACAGCCAGGTGGTGAACAGGTCGTCCAGGTCCAGCCCGGAGATATGTTCGGCCAGTGCCTGGAACTGCTCGATGGTGGCGTTGCCGTACCGGTGCTCGGCGGTCCAGGCCGGCAGGATCTCGAAGAACGCGTCGTCGCCGACGGCCAACCGCAACTGGTGCAGGGTCATCGCGCCCCGGTCGTAGACGGCGTTGTCGAAGACCCGGGCGGCGCCCGGGTCGCCGGGCAGCACCTGCCAGAACTCGTCGTCGGCCGGGTAGCTGGCGTAGGTGAAGTCGAAGACCTCCTGGGCGGTGCCCTCGCCCTGCTCCTCCGACCACAGCCACTCGGCGTATGAGGCGAAGCCCTCGTTGAGCCAGATGTTGCGCCACTCGGCCACCGAGACCGAGTCACCGAACCACTGGTGGGCGTTCTCGTGCGCCACCACGTACGTGTTCGCGCCGCGTCGCCAGAAGCCCGGCCCGTACACCGGTCGGGTCTGCGTCTCCAATGCGAAGCTGATCCCGTCCACCGGCCCGGCGACGCCGCCCTGCGCCTCGAACGGGTACGGCCCGAAGATCCCGCTCTCCCAGTCGACGATCTCGGCGGTCCGCTCGATGCTGGCCCGCGCGGCCGGCCCGAGCGCCCCCAACGAGGTGCTGTACGCGTTGATCACCGGCTGGCCGCCCGGTGTGGTGTCGGTGACGATGTCGTACTGGCCGATGGCCATGAAGGCCAGGTAGGTGGCGGTGGGGGTGGTGGTCCGCCAGATCCACCGGGTGCGGTTGCCGGCCTCGGCCGCCGGGGGCCTCGGCTGCACGCCGTTGCTGATCACCTCGACGCCGGTGGGCACCGACACGGAGATGTCGAAGGTGGCCTTGTCCAGTGGGTGGTCGTTGCTGGGGAACCACCACCACGCCGACTCGGGCTCGTTGACGGCGAGGGCGCCGTCGTCGGTGCGCGTCCAGCCGGTGTAGCCGCCGACCAGCGTCTCCGACGGGACGCCGGAGTAGCGCACCACGATGGTGAGCTGCTGACCCCGGGTCACCGTGCGGGCCGGGGTGACCACCAGCTCGTGCGCCCCCGCGGTGCTGGTGCTCGCCGCCCAGCCGTTGACCCGGACCGACTCGACGTCGAGCAGGAAGTCCAGATTGAACGTCGAGAGGTCCTCAGTGGCGGTGGCGAGGATGGTGGTGGTGCCGGTGAGCAGGTCGGTGGCCGGGTCGTAGCGCAGCCGGACGTCGTAGTGCTCGACGTCGTAGCCGCCGTTGCCGTAGTCGGGGAAGTAGGTGTCGCCCAGGCCGGGCGCGCCGGGTTGCGGCGCGGCGGTGACGACCGGCCGGCCCCAGCCCGTCGGGGCCGCCTGGCCGGGGGTGCCGGCGAGCATGGTGCCGGCGGTGGTGAGGGTCAGGGCGGCGGTGGCCGCCGTGAGTGCTCGTCGCACGAGGTGGACTCCCTCCATCGGGGTGTTCGCCTCGTCAACCTAATCGACAACCGTGAACGTCGCCGACCCGCCGCATCCATTGTCGGTGGTCGGCCTCTGGCATGCCTTGCCCGGCAAGGTCACACTGTGTGGACCGGAGGTGACGCGTGCGGCGCTCGGAGTTGCCCAAGCGGGAGTTGATCAGCCAACGGCAGTCGACAGCGGCCCGGGAGCGACTGCCACCCGGCGGGTTGGAGCTCTTCGCGCTGCTCGCCCGGCTGCTGCGGCGGCCCCGTCGCGGTGACCGCCGGCTGCCGTTGCTGTGGCTGGTCCGCTCCGACACCGCGGATCTGATGGTGCCGCTGCGCCGGTTTTTCGGTCAGGGCCCCCGACGGCGGGTCCCGCACGCCGTGCTGGACGCCGACGCGCCGCCCGGTGCCGCTGACGTGCCGGCGCTGCTGCGCGAGCTGCACCGGCAGCTCTCCCTGGAGGCCTTCGGCGCCGCCCGACTGCGCTTCCGGCACTATCCGCTCGCCGACTGGCTCATGCAGCAGAGCTTCACCCTCGGCGTCGACGCCGACGACAGCCGCGCGGCTCTGGTCCGCCGGCTGCGCGACCGCAGAGGCCCGCGTACGCCGGAGGCGTTGCCCTCCGGCGGCGACGCGGTCAGCATCGTCTCGCAGGTGCTGCTCTGGCTGGTCCGTCGCGCCGTGCCGGGGGTGGTCTTCCGGGCCGCCGTCTCCGGTCGGGTGCCGGTGCTCGGCCGGCACTACAACTGGTTCATGCGCCAGCAGTACCTGGCGCCCCGACAGTCGGTCACCTTCCTCGGCTTCGCCGAGCGCCTCACCGCCGGCTGGCGCGACGGGGAGCAACCCGACCAAGTCAACAAGCTGCTGCTGCACGCCTTCCTGGAGGACCTGCGGCAGGCGTACCGGCGTCGGCCGTGGCGCCCGTCGGACTGGCGGCGCACCGCGTACCCGGCGCTGCTGATCGATCACGTCGCCCCCGGCAACGTCGGCGGGGAACTGGTCCGCCTGATCGGCGACGTCCGCACCGAGACCGGGCGCAACGACCCGCTGCTGATCGTCGCGTCCGGTGGGCAACCCCCACCGGACCTGCCCGAACCGCACCCGCTGACCGAGGCCGAGGAGGCGTACGACGAGTGGGTCGAGGCGCTGCCGGAGATGCGACGGCTGCGCCGCCCGGCCACGTGGCTGGTGGCGCTGCGCCCCGACGAGACCGACACCGGCCCACCGTCGCGGGGCGGAGTGCGGCCGTTCTCCGCGCCCGACCCGCCGTGGTGGTCGCGGCGCTTCCTGCCGGCGGCGCTCTGTCTGGTGCTGGTGGCGGCGCTCGGCCTGTGGGTGGCCAGCCGGTGGGGGCCGGGCTGTCACCCCTCGCTCACCGGTCAGGTCTCCGTCGAGGTGGCCCCCAGCGGTGAGTGTGTCGGCTACAGCGACACCGCCGCGCAGGTCTTCAACAACGACCCCGGCCAGGACCGGCTGCGCACCGTCCAACGGCGCATCTTCGCGCAGAACCGGGCCGCCGAGGAGGTCTGGCAGCGCAGCGACCGACGTCGGCCCTTCCTCACCCTGGTCTACCTCGGCACCCTGACCGGAAACCTGACCCGCGCGGACGAGGAGTCGTACGTCTCCGAGCGCGAGGAACTCGAAGGGATGGCCACCGCCCAGTACGCGTTGCTGAAGGAGTCGGCCGGCGCCAACGGCGCGGCGCTGCTGCGGATCGTGGTGGCCAACGCCGGCCGGCAGATGATCTACGCCGACCGGGCCGTGGCGATGCTGGCCGGGCTGGCCCGCGACGACCCCACGGTGCTCGGGGTGGTCGGGCTGGTGGAGAGCCGTACCAGCACTGCCCGCGCGCTGCGTGAGCTGAACCAGGCCGGGCTGCCGGCGCTGGCGCCCACCCTCTCCGCCGACAGGATGGACGCCAACTCCCGCCTCTACCTGCAGATCTCCGCGCCGAACACCGATCAGGTGAAGCTGGTCGACGCGTACGCCACCCAGGTGCTCAAGGTCGACGACGCGCACGTCTTCTACACCACCCTGGAGGGCAGTTCGCTCACCGAGGACCTCTACGTGGGCACCCTCGTCGACGCGCTCCGACAACGGTTCGGCCCCCGGATCACCCGCCTCGACGAGTGGCGCACCGGGCAGCGGCTGACCGACGAGTGCGGCTACACCGGGCTGCTCTTCTACGCCGGCCGGTGGTCGGAGTTCGACGGTTTCCTGCGGGCGCTGCGCGAGTGCGGCGGCAACCCGCCCCGACATCTCGTCGCCGACGACTCGGCCAACCGGTACATGGCCAACCCGGGGCTGCGCGCCGCCGCACCCGGCAACCTGCCCGTCACGTACGTCTCGAAGGCGGCCCTGGCCACCTGCGCCGCGCTGCGGGCCGCCCAGGACCGGCGCGACGACGCGCGGGCCAGTTTCCTGTCCTGGATCCAGGCCGGCGACCTGCTCGACCCGCCGCGCTGCCGGCCGGGCTCCGAGGTGCAGGTCGGCGAGCGGGTCAGCCTCGCCTACGACGCGGCGATGATGCTGATCCGGGCGGTGGAGAGCCTCGCCGCCCGGCTGCACCACGCCGACCCCCGGCAACGCTGGGAGCCGAGCGCCGTCAACCCGGTGGCGGTGCACGCCGAGGTGCTGCGGCAGAACGCCGGTCAGGGCTACCCGGGGGTCGCCGGGCTGATCCGGTTCACGCCCGACTCGGGGGAGCCGGTCGACAAGCGACTGGCCCTGATGCGGGTGGAGCAGGTGCCCGCCGTGGCGAGGGCGCCGGTGGAGGTGTTCCGCTGCGGGGTGGCCGACGTGCCCGGCCCGGCGGTGTGCGGCCCGGCCTGACCGGTCCGGCGTGACACGTCCTCGCAGGACTGTCCGGTCGCCACCGGTGTCCGTTAGGGTTCCTGGGACCAGGCGGCCGTGGCGTTGGGGGCAGAGGGTGGGCAGGCTCGCGTCGGCGTACGGGCAGGCGGTCAACTCCCACCGGGCGGCCCGGGCGCACCTGGACACCGTCCGCGGTGTCCTCGGGGCGGCACCGACGGTCGCACCGGTCGGCGACGACGTGGTGGCCCGCCTCGCCCGCCTCGGCGGTGCGCTGGCCAATCCCGCCCCGGGTGTCACCCCGCTGACGGACCAGCCGGCCGCGGTGCGGATCGGTGCCGCATCCACAGCGGACGGCGACTTCCCGGTGCTGGTCCCGCTCGGCGGCGGCCAGCACCTGGCGCTGGACGCCGACGCCCGGGAGCCGCAGGTCGCCGGGCTGCTGCGGGCGCTGGTGCTGCGGCTGGTCGCCACCGCGCCACCCGGTCAGGTCCGCGTCGTCGGCATAGACACCGCCACGCTCGGCGCCACCTTCGGCCCGCTACGACCGCTGCTCGACGCCGGGGTGCTCGACCCGCCGGCCACCAGCGAGGCCGAGGTGGCCGCGCTGCTGGACGCCGCCGAGAAACACGCCCGCGCCGCGCAGCACGGTGCGGCGACCGCCCGCCGCCTGCTGCTGGTCGTCGCCACCGCCGCGCCGCCGCCGCGCGAGCTGGCCCGGCTCGCCGCGCTCACCCACGCCGGCCCGGCCGCCGCCGTGTGCGTGCTGCTCGCCGGCCACCCGTCCCGGCAGCCCGGCGAGACCCCGCCGCCGCTGGGCGGCACCACGGCGGTGCGGCTCAACCAGGGGTACGCGCACGTCGGCGACCCGCCCGGCGCGCCGTTCAGCGCCGACGGCAGCGGCCTCGCCGCCCGCGTCCTGCTCGACGGCGACCCGCCGCCCGCCTCGGTCCACGCGCTCGCCGCGCACCTCGGCACCGCCACCCGTCGCGCCGACGCGTTGCCCTTCACCGACCTGCTGCCCGAACGGCGCTGGGCCGAGTCCGCCAGCACCGGCCTGCGCACGGTGATCGGCCGGGCCGGCGGCGGGTCGACGGCGGCCTTCGCCACCGCGCTGACGCTCGCCTTCGACGACGCCACCCCGCACTGGCTGGTCGGCGGGCGCACCGGTGCCGGCAAGACCGTCTTCCTCCTCGACGTCCTCTACGGGCTGGCCGCCCGCTACTCGCCCGCCGAGTTGCAGCTCTACCTGCTCGACTTCAAGGAGGGCGTGAGCTTCACCGAGTTCGTGCCCACCGGTCGGGACCCGTCCTGGCTGCCGCACGCCCGTGCCGTCGGCATCGAGTCCGACCGCGAGTACGGTCTCGCGGTGCTGCGCGAGCTGCGCCGGGAAGCCCAGCGCCGGGCCACCGCGCTCAAACGGCACGGCGTCACCAAGCTCGCCGACCTGCCCCGGGACAATCCGCTGCCGCGCATCGTGACCGTCATCGACGAGTTCCACGTGCTGCTCGCCGGCAACGACGCGCTGGCCCGCGAGGCCGTCGACCTGCTGGAGGAGCTGGCCCGCAAGGGCCGCTCGTACGGCATCCACCTGGTGCTCGCCAGCCAGAGCATGACCGGGATCGAGGCGCTCTACGGCCGGGCCGAGGCGATCTTCGGGCAGTTCGCGTTGCGGGTGGCGCTGCCCGGCGGCGGCGGGGTGCTCGACCAGCTCAACGACGCCGCCGCGGCCCTGCCGGTCGGCTCCGCCGTGGTCAACACCGCCGCCGGCGCGGTCGGCGCCGACACCGTGCTGCGCTTCCCCGACGCGCACGCCGCCGCGGCCGACCTCGCCGCGCTGCGCCACGAGCTGTGGCAGGCCCGCCCGCCGGGCTCGCGGGCACCGGCGGTCTTCAAGGGGTACGAAGCCGCGCGGATCGAGGACGACAGCACCTTCGCCGGGTTGCGCCCCGGTGGTCGACGCCCGATGGCCCTGGTCGGCCGAACCGTCGACGTGCACGGCACCACCGCGCTGTTCCTCATGGACACCACCCCCGGCCGGCACCTCGCCGTGGTGGGCACCGCACCGACCGGCGCGGACGTGCTGCGCGCCGCGACGCTCAGCCTGGCCCGTCAGCACACCCCCGGTGACGCCCGGTTCCAGCTGGCCTGCCTGGTCACCGCCGCCGACCCGGTCGCCGACGACACCGAGGCCGCGCTGCGGGCCGCCGGCCACCCGGTGCAGCGTTTGGACGCGACCGGGCTGCGCGACCGGATCGCCGCGCTGGCCGCCGAGCCCACCGGCCGCGAATACCTGGTGGTGTTCGGCATGGACGCCGCCGCGCCCGTCCTCGGCGCCACCGACCCCGACACGTTCCGCTCCGGACTGGACGACCTGCGCACCGTGCTGCGTCAGGGCCCCGGCCAGGGGGTGCACCTGCTCGGCTGGTGGCGGGGCCTGCGCCGGCTCGCCGACGACCTCGGCGGCACCCAGAACCGCGACGACGTCGCCTGCCTGGTCGCGCTCAACGTGCCCGGCGCCGAGCTGGCACTGCACCTCGGCGCACACGACCTGACCTACACGCCCCGCGCCGACCGGGCGCTGCTGATCGACCGGCACGACCAGCGCATCCGGCTGATAGTCCCGTTCGTCGGCGACGGGCACGAGCCGGACGGGGAGCGGTGACAGTGTCCTTCGAGGAGTACGCGGCGCTGGCCCGGCAGCTCTCCGAGCAGCGCCGCGCCGGGGAACAACACGCCGCCACCGAATCCGCGCGCCGCCGCGACCTGCACGCCGCCGTCGACTCCCTCCAGCAGCGGCTGACCGCCCAGGGGCAGCGCCTCGACCAGATCGGTCGGGCGATCGGCATTGACCAGCCACCCTCTGCTGCTAACCCGGGGGCCGGGCCGGGACAGGGGACGGGGACGCCAGGCGAGGCCGCCACCTGGCCCGGCCCGCCACCCGGCCCCGGTTCGGCATCCACCACCGGCGCGGGATCGGCTGCCGGCCCTGGATCGGCGTCCGCCACGGGGTTCGGCCCCGCCACCGCACCCGGAGCCGGGGACGGGGAATCCGCCGGCGCAGCCGGCGCCCCGGGGCGGTCGGGGGTCGGGGCGTACCCCGAGCTGCCGGCGGGGGAAGCGCGGCTGGCGCTGCCGACGGCGGTGACCCCGGCGGGCGGTGGGGTGCCGGCGCAACGCGCGGCGGCTGCCGACCCGGCGGTGGAGTTGGAGCTGGCCCGGCGGATGGCCGACGAGGCCGACCGGCACGGGCACCAGGCGGAGCTGCTGGCCCAACGGCCGCTGCTGCTGCCGACGTGGTCGCCGCTGGCCCGGGCGGTCGCCGTCTACGCCGGGTGCAGCGCGGCGGCCGGGGTGCTCATGCTGATGCTGGTGCTCGCCTCCGGGGTCGGTCTGGTCGACGGGTTCACCCTCGGCGCGTGGATCTGCGCGGGGCTGCCGGCGGTGGCGTTCTTCGGCGGGTACCTGGTGCTGGGCCGTTGGGGACGACCCGCGATGGTCGCCGGCACCCCGCCGCGCTACCTGCCGTTGGGGTTCCTGATCTGTTTCCTGCTGGTGCCGGTGGCCTACTGCGCCTACCTGCTGCTCGTGCGCGGCCTGCGCTGACGACCGCCCACCTGGCCTTTGAACTCTGCTTCGCCGCGCAGCCGGTGGTCAGCGTGTTCGTGCCCGGGCGTCACCGCACACGGGAACCGCTGTCGGGCGTCGACTGGCTCAGGTGGTAGATGACGCCGCCTTCGTCGCTGAACCTCTGCTCGGTGCCGCTGGTCGAAGGGCTGAAGACGCGGCAGGAGCAGCCATCGGCGGGAGGCCCCGCCGACGCCTCGGCGTAGTACCAGACCTGACCCACCTCGGCCCTGAACGTACGACTGCCTCGCCGTGGCACCTCGATCGCCCGGTGCGGTTCGCACTGAGCGTCGAAGATCCACAGCACGTACGGCTCACTGCTCGTCGAGGCAGTGCCCCGCAGCGGTTCCCCCCACCGGCCCTCGGGGATCTCGCGTCGGAAGAAGACCAACGCGTCGTCGCCGTGAATCTTGGCGATGCAGGACCGGTAGAGCGCTGCCCGAGACGCCGGGGTCGGACCGGGCGCGGCTGTGGTCGACGACGACTGGAGACTGCTGAGGATGCTCTGCCCGTCACCGGTCGCGACGGCGACGGCCAGCAGGAGGGCGAGAAGCCCGAGGAGAGCCCCGGACAGCCCAATGACGCGGGCCCGGCGACCGCGACCAGCCGATGTCGTGTCTGTCCTCTGAACCGTCAAGCCCCGTCACTCCCTCGGCAAGCTGTCGCCGAGTCTAGGAGGCTTCGCACTTCGGCGTGGTCCCCGAGCCCGGGATCACTGTCTGCCGGTCCAGTGTGTTCCGAGAGGTGCCGCACCTCGATGGGCCGAAGTTACCGGCCGTCCACCGTGCCCACTGCGCTGCCGTGGTCTCGCGCCCCGAGCGTTACCGGTGCGGGATCCGCTTCCCGGGGCTTTGGATCATCACGCCTCGGCGTCTGCTGAACGGTAGGTCGAAAGGTTGGTCAGGAATTGCAGGGACACACATCCACCCAGGTTGAGCCGATGCCGGTCGGGGGTGGGATCGGCGTTTCGCCGCCGGTCAACGCCGAGGCGGCGACGGCTCGCTGCCGGTGCCGACGGGAACGGGGTGGCGGTCTGGGTCGATGCCGTGGTGAGCGGTGTGATGGTCGGCAGCGGCACCAAGCCGCTGCACGATCTGATCACCCGGGCACAGAACGGCCCGCCGTCGCCGTAGCCCGCCTCAGGCCTGGCCTGCCGGCTGGTTGTGCTGGAGATCTTGGACAGTTTCCGTCAGGACGTGACGGAAACTGTCCAAGATCTCGTGTCCGAACCTGGCGAGGCAGGAGCTCGCGCCCGGTCGCGTCGGGTGCGCGGATCTCGTACGCTCCCAGGTGGTCTCCGCAGTGGAGCTGGTGGTCGATCACGGGGAGGTGCGCGTGAGCGCGGCACAGATCATCGCGAGACTGGCGGCGGCGGCGCAGAAGCTGGACGAGGCGAAGGCCAAGACCGCAGCGGCGGCACAGGACGCGGCCGAGGCGCGGGCGCTGGTCGCCGGTGCCCTTGAGGGCGTTGCCGCTGGTCCGCTGGTCGGCATGATCGACTCGTACCGTCAGGCGCTGGCGCAGGCGGCCCAGGGTGGCGACCCGGCCAAGCAGCACGTCCAGGAGACGATCGCCAAGGTCCGGGCGCTCGGCAACTGACCGCCTGCGAGGGCAGCGCAACCGTGCTCAGCGGGTGATACGGAACGTCTGCTCGAAGGTCGGGTAGTCGCAGACGTCCTGGTTGCAGAGTTCGAATCCGCCGCTGATCAGCGCGACGCCCCTGTGCAGGACCAGTCCGCCGGCCTCCGCCCACGCTCTCCCGGTCACGGCTTGCGGCTCGCCCGTGCAGCTGTTGAGCGGCGCCCAGCCACTGGCGTAGGCGACTCGGTCGCCCGAGCGCTGCCGGACGATCAGCTCGGTGGCGCCGGACAGGCCGGCTGGGCAGGTCACCGTGAGGGTGATGTCCACGGCGACGCCGCGTGCGACAAGCGTCGCGGAGGTGACTTCGACGCTGCTCGCCGCGCTCGCCGGCGTTGGCGCGAGCGCGACGGAGAGGGTCAGCCCGAGTAGTGCGATGGCGGTGATGATGCGGCGCACGATGGTCCTCCTTGCCGGAGTGGGTGCCTACCTGCGGTCACCCTAGCCCGCCACAGCAATTACGGATATCAATCGATACGGTCGATGACGATGACCGGGATCTCCCGCGCGGTCTCCTTCGCGTAGCGGGCGTACGTCGGGAAGACCTTCGTCATCACCGGCCACAGCCGGACGCGCTCCTCGCCGGTCGCGGTCCGGGCCCGCCCGGCGATCTGCTCCGCGCCGGCATCGCCTCCATCGTCGAGCCCGGACGGTTGAGCGGGGTGTCGATCATACGCGGGGCTCATGCGGTGGCCGGTGATCGAGAGGGTGCCGGCGGTTGTGGTCGAACGTGATGCCTGTGAGTCATCTTGATGACTCACAGGCATCAGGCTCTCCAGGGACATGGCCTCCCGGATCCGCAGGGACCGAGCCGACGGGGGAGGGTCAGCCGCGTGAGCGCGGCAGGCAGCACTTCTTGTACTTGGCGCCGGACCCGCACCAGCAGGTGTCGTTGCGGCCGGGCGGCCAGGCTGTCACGCCGGCCTCGTCGAGGCTGTCGGCGTACTCGTCGAGGGTTTCCTCGCTGGTGGGGTCGCTGCCGGTGCGTTCGGCGAAGGCCGCCAGACCGTCAACAGTGCCGTTGACCAGGCCCAGGTCGGCGCCGCCTCGGGCGGACGTCTCGACGAAGGCACGTTCGACAGTGGTGCGGTGCTCGTCCCAGGTGGGCGGGTGACTCTCGGCCAGCACTGGCCAGCGCACCAGCAGCGCGTCGAACTCGGCCTTCGGCCAGAACAGCAGCGTCGCCGGGCCGTCGTCGAGGGCGTCGAGCGCGTGGGTGCTCGCGGCGCGCAGCCGGTCGGCGAGGTTGTCGTACTCGTCGTGCGGTAGGCCCGCCTCTTCGCGCAGGTCGTGCCGTTGCTGGGCCAGGCCGTAGATCATGGCGGCGGCCTCGTCCTGGGCGTCCTCGGACGCGTGCTGCTGGGTGCGGGTCCGCTCCAGGATGGCGTCCAGTGCCCCGGTGAGCCACTCCAGTGCCAGTTCGGCGTGGCCGGACTCGACCAGCTCGTCGACCACGTACATGGACTTGGGGTCCGTCTCCAGCAGCGGGCGCAGGGCGGTCAGCTCGGTCAGGCCCTCGTCCGAGCGGCCGAGGCGCAGCAGCAGGCCGCCGCGCACCGCTCGGGCGTACGCGTTGTCGTCCGGCTGTTCGGCGACCGCTCGGGTGGCCAGGGTGAGCGCGTCGGCCAGGTCACCGGCCTGTTCCAGGATGTCCACGGCGACCAGCAGGGCGTACCCGGTGTCGTCGGGGTCGGCCACGCGCCCTTCGTCGACGGCGCCCACCAGCTCGGCGACGAGCGCGGCCGGGTCCGGGCTCTCGGAACCCAGGGCAGCGATCTCTTCGATGCGGTCGGCGGTCAGCAACTCGGACATGGGCGCATCCTGAAAGACGACGGGCGGTGAGCGGGGGAGCGGCCAGCGTACTCCGGGACATGGCGCAGCCCGGGCGGCGAACCGCCCGGGCTGCGACACGGTCCGTCAGCGGGTCGCCGGCATGGTGGCGAACTCGCCGGCTAGCTCCGACTCGACGATCGTCGTGGCGGACGGCCGGCGACCGGCCGACGCCCGCCGGGCGGACGGGACGGCGAGGGCCGCGAGCGCGGCGGCCAGGGCGATCGCGGTGAGGACCAGAAACCCCATCGTGAAACCGGCCTCCCGGGGCAGGCCGTTGGCCTGCGGGTGGGCGGTGATCACGCCGCTGACCACGGCGGCGCCGATCGCGCCGCCGATGGTGCGGATGTTGGCGTTCATGCCGGTGGCCACGCCGGTCTGGCTGGCCGGCACGCTGGCGACGATCAGGTTGGCCATCGACGCGAAGGCCAGGCCGATCCCGAAGCCGACCAGGCCACCGGCGATGGCGACCTCCCAGCGGGTGTCGTGCGCGGCGGCGAGCATCCCGGCGGCGACCACGTTGAACGCCGCGCCGGTGGCGAGCTGCGCCTTGGCGCTGAACACGCCCTGGAGCCGGCCGGCGATGATGCCGGCCACGAACATCGCTACCAGCATCGGCAGCATGAGCAGGCCGGCCTGGCTGATGCTCGCCCCGAAGCCGTAGCCGGCGGCGGTCGGGGTCTGCACGAACTGGGGGAGGAACGCGTACACGGAGAACATCGACGCGCCGTAGAGCACTGCGACCAGGTTGGTGGTCCAGACGCCGGGCAGGCGCATCATCCGCATGTCGATCAGCGGGTTGCTCGACCGCAGTTCGGTGACGAGCCAGCCGACCAGCAGCACCACGGCCAGCGCCAGGAGGCCGAGCACCCGGGCGGACGTCCAGCCCCAGGCCGCGCCCTGGCTGATGGGCAGCAGCAGCGCGACCAGCCAGCCGGAGAGCAGCACTGTGGCGCGCCAGTCGATGCGTCCGGGGGTGCGGACCGGCGACTCGGGCACGAACAGGTGCGCGGCAACGGCGGTCAGCCCGACCACGACCATCGGGATCCAGAACAGCCAGCGGTAGTCCAGCGTGCTGACGATCGGGCCGGCCAGCACGATGCCCAGGCCACCGCCGACGGCGACGATCGCCGAGATGGCGGCCACGGCGGTGGAGACCCGGGCGGCCGGGAACTCGTCGCGGATGATGCCGAACGACAGCGGGAAGACCGCTCCGCCGATGCCCTGGACGACCCGGGCGACGATGAGCACGCCGATGTTCGGCGCGATGGCGGCCAGTAGGCAGCCGAGGGCGAGGGCGGCGAGCGAGACGACCAGCATCCGCTCCTTGCCGACCATGTCGCCGACGCGTCCGAGGATCGGCGTGAAGATCGACGCGCTGAGCAGGTAGGCGGTCAGGACCCAGGTCACGGTGTTCTGGGAGGTGTGCAGGTCCTGCTGGATGGTCGGCAGCACGGGGGTGATCAGCGATTGGAGCATCGCGAAGAACCCGGCGCCGGCCGCGAGCACGGTGAAGGTGAGCCGACGCGAGCTGCGTCGGGAGGTCACTGCCACGAGAGATGACTCCCTGATTACGTACGGGATGGAGGCTTGTGGCCCGTCGTCTGTGACGGGTCGTTTGTCGGGGTCCGGGCGATCGGGGTGGCCAGGCGGCGATCGGGCGGGTCCCGAGGTAAGCTAACCGGAGGCAGGCCTCCGGGATTCCGGAGGGGTGCCTCCACTAAGCTAGCGGAGGGTGGCCTCCGGATGCAACCAGGGTGAGGTGACGCACGTCATGACCAGCGCGGGGCAGGTGCCCGAGGTCTTCGCCCAGCGGCCCAAGCGGGCCGACGCGCGGCGCAACTACGACGCCCTGATCACGGCGGCGCGCGAGGCGTTCGCCGAGAACGGGGCCGCCGCCTCGCTGGAGGACGTGGCCCGCCGGGCCGGGGTGGGCATCGGCACGCTCTACCGCAACTTCCCGACCCGCCGGCACCTGTTCGAGGCCGTCTACGTCGAGGAGGTCCGCGAGCTGTGCCACTCCGCCGAGGGCCTGGCCGAGCTGCCGCCCTGGGACGCGCTCGTCGCCTGGCTGCACCGCTTCGTCGCGTACGTCGCCACCAAGCGGGCGCTCGCCGAGCAGTTGCTGCACGACTCGGAGATCTTCGCCAGCTGCCGCACCGAGATCTTCTCCGCCGGTGAGCCGCTGATGCGTCGCGCGCAGGCCGCCGGCGTGGTTCGTGACGACATCGGCTTCGACGACGTGGTGCGGCTGATCAGTGGCCTCACCATGGCCCAGTTCCCGTCGCCCGAGCAGCGTGACCGGGTGCTCGGCGTGGCCCTGGACGGCCTGCGCCCGCCGGCCGCGCCGCGCTGAGGGCCAGCCGGCCGGGTGGCGTCGACGCCTCCGGCGGCCGGTCAGCCGTCGACCAGCAGCAGCCACTCGTCGTCGAGGCGTTCCACAGTGGTGTCGGACGGCCAGCGGTGACCGGGGTCGGCCACCGCCCGGGCCTGCTCGACCTGCGGCGGCCGGCTGAACCGCGTGTCGCGGAAGCTGGCCATCCGGTGGAACCGGGCCCGGCCGAAGTTCGCCGCGTCGAGGAAGTGCGCCCGGTCGAACAGCGCCTCCGCGCCGAACACCGTCCAGCGGAACAGCGCCATGTTCGTGAAGCGGACCGAGTGGAAGCCCGCCGCCCCGCCGAACTCGGTGTGCTCCATCGACACCGCGCCGTCGAAGACTGCCTCCCTGAACGAGGTGGCGTCCTCGAAGCGGGTCGCGTCGAAGCTGGTCGGCTGGCCGAAGGTCACCCGACGCCATGAGGTCGGGCCGGCGAAGCGGGACCGCCGGCAGGACAGGCCGTCGGTGAAGACGGCCCCGTCGAAGGTGGCCGGACCGCCGACGCGAACGCCGTCCAGCATCACCTCGCCGTCGGCCGTGAGGTTGTCGAAGTGCACGTCGTCGAAGGTCGCCGCCCCGAGCAGCAACCGGCCCCGCGTCGTCGCGCCCGCGAAGGTGGTCGTGCCGGTGAATACCGCCTCGGTGAAGTTCGCGTCGACGAGCGTGCAGCCGGCGGCGTCGAAGTCGACAAGCTCGGCGCCGGCCAGGTCGAGCGTCAACTCCGGCCAGAAGGCGTCGTCGTCGGCGGCGCGCAGGTGCCGGGTGAGCACGCGCTGCGCGCTGCGCCGGACCTCCGTCTCGCGTGGCTCGCCGTTTGGCGCCGGCATCCGCAGGTACGCGCAGAGCACCGCCGCGATCGTCGGGCGCTGCCCCGGATTGTCCTGACCGAGGCGCTCCAGCGCGTGCAGGCCACCGAGGCGTACCGCCGCGCTGTCGTTGCCGAGCAACTCCACCGCCCGGGTGTAGAGCTCGGTCAGCCGACGCTCCGCCGCGTCGTGCTCGGCCGCCCCGGACTGCCGATCCTGGTGGCGCTGCGCGGCCTCGGCCACCGCCTCGGCGTGCGCCTGCACCCGGTCCCGGTGCACCTGGTCGCGGGCGGCGACGCTCTCCTGGTGTCGCTGCGCGCGCTCGGCGATCCACTGGCGGCGGGCGGCGAGCAGCAGCGCGAGCCCTCCGCCGGTGCCGGCGACGACGGTCAGGCCGGTCCGGATCGCGTCGATGCGCAGCGTGGCACGGGTGTCGGGTTGGCTGGCCCGGTCGGCCTCGGTGAGCAGCAGGTCCAGCACCAGCCAGCCCAGGGCGACGGCGGCCAGCAGGCCGACCAGGACCAGCCACCACGGCATCACCCGCAGCTCGCGCTCGGTGGGTTCGTCGACAGCCACGGCCACAGCATGCCAGTGACCGTCCGAGGTCCGATATGGAGCGTGGCGGTATGACCGTTTACACCCCCGGCGGAACAACGGGTTACCGGCGCGTAACAAGCCATTGACGTTTCCAAATTGTTGCGGGCATCATCGTCGCACGGTCGACCGGACACCCCCACCCACCTGCCCGGTTCGCCGGGCGCCTCCCCCGGAGGTGCAGCGATGCTGCTCCGAAAGACCGCCCTCGTGCTGGCCCTCGCCACCGCCGCGCTGCTCGCGTCCACCGCCACGGCGACCGCGGCCCCCGCCGACCCGGCCCCCACCCCCTTCGCCGCCGCCGCGGCGGCCAACCCCGTCATCGTGGTCGGCGGGCTCAGCGGCGTCGCCGTCGCGTACGAGCCGATCGCCGCCCGGCTGCGCGCCGACGGCTACCGCACCTTCATCTACCAACTTCCCGGACTGGGCCTCGGTGACATCCCCACCTCGGCCCGCGCGTTCGCCACCTACGTCAACCAGGTACGCGCCAGCACCGGCGCGGCGACCGTCGACCTCGTGGCCCACTCCGAAGGGGGCCTGGTCAGCCGGTACTACCTCAAGCGGCTCGGTGGCACCACCGCCGTCGGCCGCTACGTCAGCCTGGGCACACCCCAGTACGGCACGTACGTCGCCAACATCGTGGCGTTCCTGGGGCTGGGCACCTGCGCCGGAGTGGTGGCCTGTCAGCAGATGACCATCGGCTCGGCGTTTCTCGCCGACCTCAACGCCGGCGACGACACCCCGGGCGCGGTGCGCTACACCACCATCCGCACCCTGCAGGACGAACTGGTCCGGCCGACCGGCAACGCCGCCGTCAACGACGGTGCGACGAACGTGCTGATCCAGGCGTACTGCCCGCTGCGGGTGGTGGGGCACCTCGGCCTGGTGCTCGACGGCACGGCGTACACCATCGTGCGCGGCGCCCTGGTCGACGGCCCGGTGCGACCCAACTGCCTGGCGCTCTGACCTGTCGGTGCGGGTGGTCCCGCCGGGACCACCCGCACCTATCAGACGTTCCCGACAACCTGCTGCGACTGTCCACCGGCGACGGAGGACGTGTGGCCCTCCCGAAGGAACGGCGCGCATGACCGGGCCGGCCAGCGCCGAGCTCTTCACCCGGCAGCGACAGGCCGACTGTGTCGACGGCGTCCGCACCGGCTGGTCAGCTCGCCTTGGCGAGCGCCTCGAACTCGTCGTCGGTGAGCCGCACGTCGGCGGCGCCCACGTTCTCCTCCAGGTGCGCCACCGAGGACGTGCCGGGGATCGGCAGCATCACCGGTGAGCGGCGCAGCAGCCAGGCCAGCGCGAGCTGCGCGGGCGACGCGCCGTGCGCGGTGGAGATGGCGTCCAGTGGGCCGACCGGGCGGGCCAGCTCACCGGTGGCGATCGGGAACCACGGGATGAACGCGAGGTCGTTGCGCTCGCAGTACTCCAGCACGTCCTCGGCGCTGCGGTTGGCCAGGTTGTACAGGTTCTGCACCGACGCGATCTCGGTGATCGCCCGGGACTCCCCGATCTGCGCGACGCTCACCTCGGACAGCCCGATGTGCCGGATCTTGCCTTCTTCTCGCAGCAGGGCCAGCTCACCGAGCTGATCGGCGAGCGGCACCTTCGGGTCGATCCGGTGCAACTGGTACAGCGGGATGCTGTCCAGGCCGAGGTGGCGCAGGCTCAGCTCGCACTGCTGGCGCAGGTATTCGGGGCGGCCCACCACCCGCCAGTCGCCCGGTCCGGAACGGGTGAACCCACCCTTCGTCGCGATCACCAGGTCATCGGCGTACGGGTGCAGGGCCTCCCGGATCAGCAGCTCCGAGACGAACGGCCCGTACGAGTCGGCGGTGTCGATGAACGTCACGCCCAGCTCGATCGCCCGGCGCAGCACCCGAACGGCCTCGGCCGGGTCCTTCGGGTCACCCCAGACACCCGGACCGGTGATCTGCATGGCCCCGTAGCCGAGCCGGTTGACGGTGACGTCGCCACCGATCCGGTACGTGCCGGACGCCTTCGCGGGTTGCTCACTGATATTTGTCGCCATTGCCCGATCCCCAATCGTCTTGTCGTGGCGGGCGTGGACAGCGCGGGCGTGAGAGAGCCCACCCGCCACTGATGGATCATCCCCCGGATCTCCACGGCCATGCCGCCGGTCGGTCGAGTGTGGGCGTGGACACGCCGTGGGCGCGCCGAGCCGAGTTGCCGGGAAGCACCCGGTACGACCGGGGTGTCCGTGCGACGCTGACCGGAGCCGGTGCGTTTCCGGCGCGACGGCGGAGGGAGCACCCATGGGAGTGCCGCAGGTCAACTTCGCGCTCGACACGTACGAGTGCATCGTGATCTATCCCGGCGCGGCCGGGCGGGCCCTGCCCGCCGAGACGGTGCAGCGGTTGCAGGCCGAGCACACCGAGCACATGCAGGCGTTGCAGCGACGCGGCATCATCCTGGTCGCCGGCTCAGTGGACGGGCCGGCCCGCGAGCCGGATCCGCCGATCGGGTTCGGGCTGGCCCGCACCGGCAGCGTCGACGACGTCCGCAGCGTGCTGGAGGCCGACCCCGCGGTGCAGGCCGGGCTCTACCGGGTGGAGGTGCTGACCTTCCTCTGCCCGGCCGGCTCCCTGGAGTTTCCGCTGGTCAAAGCGGGGAGCTGAGCAGCTCTTCCATCGGTGGCTGTCGTGATGGCGACGGCGCTCGCCCGCCTGCCGGTGCTACGGTCGCGCCCTGCGCGGGCCGTCGCCGGGGCGTACCCGGTGTCGTGGGTCGGCCCCGGTCGAGGAGTCGCCATGATCTCCGCCGCCACCGGTGATGTCGCGTCCGCCGCCGCCCGACTACGTGCCCTGCTCGGCGACCGGCTGCACGAGCCGGGCGATCCCGGTTACGCCACCACCACCCAACTCTGGAACGGTGCGGTGGCGCGGACGCCCGCGCTGGTCGCCCACTGCCGGGAGGCCGACGAGGTGGCCGAGGCGGTCCGCGTCGCCGCCCGCTGCCACCTGCCCGTCTCGGTCCGCTCCGGGGGGCACGACTGGGCCGGGCGGGCGCTGCGCGACGGCGCCCTGGTGCTCGACCTGACCGGGCTGCGCGCCGTCCGGGTCGACCCGGACGCGGCCACGGTGACCATCGGTGGCGGCGCCACGGCGGCCGAGCTGCTCGCCGCCGCCCGCCCGTACGACCTGGTGGTGCCCACCGGCGTCGTCGACGCCGTGGGGATGGCCGGGCTCACCCTCGCCGGCGGGTACGGCCCGCTGTGTGGCCGGTTCGGTCTGTCCCTGGACAGTCTGCTCGGCGCGCAGGTGGTCCTCGCTGACGGCCGCCGGGTCACCGCCGACCCGCGCCACGACGCCGAGCTGTACTGGGCGCTGCGCGGCGGCGGCGGGAACCTCGGCGTCGTCACCGAGCTGCGGTTCCGCGCGCACCAGCTGCGCGGCGTGCTGGCCGGCATGATCATGTTCGCGCTGTCCGAGGCGCCGGCCGTCCTGCGCGGCTATGGCGCGCTGGTCGCCGAGGCCCCGGACGAACTGACAGTGATGGCCGGCTTCCTGCCCGGCCCGGCCGGCGAGCCGGTGATCTTCGTCTGCCCGTTCTACAGCGGCCCGGACCTGGACGCCGGGCTGCCGTGGATGGAGCGGCTGCGCGCGCTGGGCACCCCGCTGGTCGACCAGATCGGCCCGATGCCGTACGCGGACGCGCTGCGGATGTTCGACGGCGGAATGGTCGACGGCAACCACTACCTGCTGCGGACCCGATGGCTGCCCGCGCTCACCGACGGCTCCGTGGACACGCTCGTCGACGCGGCCCGGCAGGTCAGCTCGCCCTTCTCCGCGGTGGCCCTGCACCACTTCCACGGCGAGGCCACCCGCGTGCGGCTCGCCGACACGGCGTTCGGGCTGCGCGCCGACCACCTGTTGACCGAGATCATCGCGGTGTGGGCGCCCGGCGAGCCGGCCGGCCCGCACCAGGAGTGGGCCGAGCGGACCTCCGCGGCGCTCGCCCCGCACGCCCTGCCCGGTGGTTACCCCAACCTGCTCGCCCCCCAGGAGACCGAGCGGGTCCGGCTCGCCTACGGCGCGAACTGGGCGCGGCTGCGCCACGCCAAGCGCCGCTACGACCCCCGTGACCTGCTGCACGCGGTGCCCACCCTGCCGCCCTCGGCGGACCCGGAATGAGCCGCCGCCCGCCGCCCTCGGGGCGTCCGGAGTGAGCCGCCGCCGGGAGCACCCCGACAGCGCACGCCACCGGAGGCGTACGATTCCCGGCGCGCGGTCGCTGATGCCCGTCGCCACAACGTTCCCGGTGCGGTTCCGCCCGCCGGCCCGACGCGCGCCGCGCGTCGTTGGACACATGTTCCGCTGCCTGCAAGGGGTCGGACCCGAGTCCGACCTGAAGGAGAGACTAGCCTGATGGGCGTGACACGCCGCGCGAAGATCGTCTGCACTCTTGGTCCCGCCACCTCGTCTCCGGAGCGCATCCGGGGTCTCGTCGAGGCCGGCATGAACGTGGCGAGGCTGAACTTCAGTCACGGCAGCCACGCCGACCACGAGGCGGTCTATCGACTGGTCCGGGAGGCGTCGGAGGCAGCGGGTAAGCCGGTCGCCGTCCTCGCCGACCTGCAGGGCCCCAAGATCCGGCTCGGTCGGTTCGCCGACGGCCCGCACGAGTGGCGCACCGGTGACTCGGTCGTCATCACCGGCGACGACATCATCGGCACCAAGGAGCGGGTCTCCTGCACCTACCGCAAGCTGCCGCAGGAGGTGAAGCCCGGTGACCGGCTGCTGATCGACGACGGTCGGGTCGCCGTCGAGGTCACCGACGTCACCGGCAACGACATCCGCTGCCTCGTCACCGAGGGCGGCCCGGTCTCCAACAACAAGGGCGTGTCGCTGCCCAACGTGGCGGTCAGCGTGCCCGCCATGTCGGAGAAGGACGCCGAGGACCTGCGCTTCTCCCTGGGGCTCGGTGTCGACCTGGTGGCGCTCTCCTTCGTCCGCTCCGCCGAGGACATCAAGCTCGTGCACGGCATCATGGCCGAGGAGGGCGTGTTCCGGCCGGTGCTGGCCAAGGTCGAGAAGCCGGAGGCGGTGGAGCACCTGGAGGCCATCGTGCTGGCCTTCGACGGCGTCATGGTCGCCCGTGGTGACCTCGGCGTCGAGATGCCGCTGGACGAGGTCCCGCTGGTGCAGAAGCGCGCCGTGCAGCTGTGCCGGGAGAACGCCAAGCCCGTCATCGTGGCCACCCAGATGCTCGACTCGATGATCGAGAACTCCCGCCCCACCCGGGCGGAGGCGTCCGACGTCGCCAACGCGGTGCTCGACGGCGCGGACGCGGTGATGCTCTCCGGCGAGACCAGCGTCGGCAAGTACCCGGTGCTCACCGTCAGCACCATGGCCAAGATCGTGACGACCACCGAGGCCGGTTCGATCGGGGTGCCGCGGTTGCAGCACGACCCGCGTACCCACGGTGGCGCCCTCACCGTCGCCGCCTCGTCGATCGCCCGGGCCATCAACGCCAAGGCGCTCGTCGCCTTCTCGCAGACCGGTGACACCGTGCGCCGGCTGTCCCGGCTGCACTGCGACCTGCCGCTGCTGGCCTTCACGCCGGTCCCCGAGGTGCGCGACCAGCTCGCCCTCACCTGGGGCGTGGAGACCTTCCTGATGCCGTTCGTGCAGCACACCGACGACATGTTCCGCCAGGTCGACCAGGCGCTGCTCGGCCTCGACCGGGCCAACCCCGGTGACTACGTGGTGATCGTGGCGGGTAGCCCGCCCGGCACCCCCGGCTCGACCAACACGCTGCGCGTACACCAGCTCGGCTCGCTGGTCGACGCCGCGTCGGCGCGGGCGCTGCGGTGAGCGACGGTCGGGTCGCGGTCGGCCAGGCGGCGGTGGACCAGCTGCTGGAGGTGCTGGACCTCGACCCGACCGGGGAGATGACCTTCCGGGGGATGAGCCCCCCGGTCGGCCCACAACGGGTGTACGGCGGCCAGGTTGCCGGCCAGGCCCTGGTCGCCGCCGGCCGCACCGTCGACCCGGAGCGGTTCGTGCACTCGCTGCACGGCTACTTCGTGCGCCCCGGTGACCCGGTCGAGCCGATCGAGTACCAGGTGGAGAACATCCGCGACGGGCGGTCCTTCTCGGTCCGCCGCGCCGTCGCCCTGCAGCACGACAAGCCGATCTTCTTCATGTCGGCGTCGTTCCAGCGGGCCGAGGAGGGCCTGGACCACCAGGTCACGGCCCCGCTGGACGTCCCGATGCCGCAGGACGTGCCGACGATGAGCGACCGGCTCTCCCGCTACCCGGAGCGGCTGGGCATCTGGGGTCAGATCCCGCGTCCGATCGACGTGCGTTACGTGGGTGAGCCCGGCTGGGTCCGCCCCGGCGACCGGCCCGCCGACCCCCACCAGCGCGTCTGGATGCGCATCGACGGCAAACTGCCCGACGACCCGCTGCTGCACGCCTGCGCGCTCACCTACGCCTCGGACCTCACCCTGCTGGACTCGGTGCTCTCCGCGCACGGCGAGGTGTGGGGGCCGGGCGGGTTGGTCGGTGCGAGCCTGGACCACGCGCTGTGGTTCCACCGGCCGTTCCGGGCCGACGAGTGGTTCCTCTACGACTGTTTGAGCCCGTCGGCGTCCGGCGCGCGAGGGCTGGCCACCGGCCGGATGTTCACCACAGACGGCCGGCAGATCGCCAGCGCCGTCCAGGAGGGTCTGCTGCGCCGCGTCGGCGCCTGACGCGTCGACCCGTCCCCGCCAGGCTCCTGGCGGGGATGCGGCGGGTCAGGCCTGGTAGATGGCCTCTCCGGCGATCTCGATCTGCACCGTCTTGCCGACCAGCACCCCGCCGCTCTCCAGGACGACGTTCCAGAGCAGGCCGTAGTCCTCGCGGTTGATGCTCGCCGTCGCGCTGAATCCGAAGATGTTCTGCCCGTACGGATCACGGCGGGCGCCGCCGAAATTCACCTCCAGGTCGACGGCCCGGGTGATTCCCTTCACGGTCAGCTCACCGGTGAGGACGAATCGTCCGGGAATACCGTCGGACTGCGGCGGAACAATGTGACTCCGGCCTCGTCCGCCCAGCCGGTGGTTGCGCAGGCGCGCCCACTGGAATATGGGGTCCTCGTTGCCCTGCCATGTGATACCGGTGCTTCGATATTCGAGGGTGGGAAAGCGCTCCACGTCGAGGAAGTCGGCACTCTTCAGATGCGTGTCCCGGTCGAGGCTTCCGGTGGTGATGCTCGCCGACATGATGGTGGCCGTCACCGAGGAGAGCAGCGGGTCCTCGGCGACGGTGATCTGCGCAGTGGCCTCGGCGAACTCGCCGCGTACCGGGCTGACCATCATGTGCCGGGACAGGAAACCGATCCGCTTGTGCGCCTGATCGAGAAGATAGGTGCCGGCGACCGGGATGGTCATGCCATCCCAGGTGCGGGTCGCGATATCGGTCATCGTGTTGCCTTCCCCCCGAGTGGACCCGGGTGTTTATCAATATGTTGCTGGCGGCCGGGTAAAAGGCCGGACATTCGTCTTCACGCCCAGCATAGGGACGCTCCGGACCGGCATTTCGGCCGCCACCGCGCGGTGGATCATGACGGGCCGCACCGGTCAGTGCCGGCGGCGCGCGAGGGTGCCGGCGGCGGAACTTTTCATCGATGCGTGGCCGATCGGCCGAGGGTCGCCCGCCTGCCCGGTTGACCAGGGACTAACCTTGCCGGCATGCGCCTCTCCGCCCGGGTCGACTATGCCCTCCGTGCGGCCGCCGAGCTTGCCGCGACGGCCAGCGGTCCCGGGCGCGGCCGACCGGTCACGGCCGACCAGATCGCCCGTGCCCAGGAGATCCCGCCGAAGTTCCTGGAAAGCATCCTGCTGCAGCTGCGCCGGGGCGGCATCGTGCACGCCCAGCGCGGCCCGGAGGGCGGCTACTGGCTGGCCCGCCCTGCCGAGGAGATCTCCCTCGCCGAGGTGATCCGGGTGATCGACGGCCCCCTCGCCCACGTTCGAGGGCAGCGCCCCGAGCAGCTCGGCTACCACGGCCCGGCCCGCGCCCTCCAGGAGGTCTGGATCGCGCTGCGGGCGAGCGAGCGGGAGATCCTGGAACTGGTGAGCGTCGCCGACGTGGCCGCGGGCGCGCTACCCGCGCGGGTCACCGAGCTGGCCGCCGACCCGCGCGCCTGGATCTGATCGCCGGCCCACCTCCCGGGTCGGCGTCGCCCGGGCGCCGACCCGGCGCGTCCCATCCACCGATCGGGGGCTTGACCCTGGCTGCCCCATCCCGCATTGTCGACCAAGTCGATAGGAGATGCCGAAAAGTCAGGGGGCGCTCGTGCGCAAGCTGTTGGTCCTTGCTCTGGTCGGGCTCGTCGCGCAGTTGATCGATGGCTCGCTCGGCATGGCGTACGGGTTGACCTCGTCCACGCTGCTCCTGGTCGCCGGGGTCGCCCCGGCCGCCGCCTCGGCGTCCGTGCACCTGGCCGAGATCGGCACCACGCTCGCCGCCGGGGTCGCGCACTGGCGGTTCGGCAACGTCGACTGGCGGGTGGTGACCCGTATCGCCCTGCCCGGCGCGATCGGTGCCTTCGCCGGTGCCACAGTGCTCAGCAACATCTCCACCGAGGCCGCCGCGCCGTGGATGGCCGGCATCCTCTTCACCCTCGGCGCGTACCTGCTGGTCCGCTTCTCCCGCCCGTTGCGCACCGGGCGGGCCGGCGGCCGGATCCGCGGTCGCTTCCTCGGCCCCCTGGGCCTGATCGCGGGCTTCGTCGACGCGACAGGCGGTGGCGGGTGGGGCCCGGTGGCCACCCCCGCGCTGCTGGTCTCCGGCCGGATGGAACCCCGCAAGGTGATCGGCTCGGTGGACACCGCCGAGTTCGTCGTGGCCGGAGCTGCCAGCATCGGTTTCCTGATCGGGCTGGGCTCCGAGGGGTTCCTGCTCCCCACCGTCGCCGCGCTGCTGGTCGGCGGGCTCATCGCCGCCCCGGTTGCCGCCTGGCTGGTCCGGATCGTGCCCGCCCAACTGCTCGGCGCGGCGGTCGGCGGTGTGATCGTGCTGACCAACGCCCGCACCCTGATCCGCTCCGCCGAGATCGGCGGCCCGGTCCGCCCCATCACGTACGCCCTGCTGGCTGCCGGTTGGCTCGCCGCCCTGGTGCTCGCCGTGCGGGCCCTGCGCCGAACCCGACGCGCGCATGCCGAGGCCGTCGAAGCTGCGGACATCTCAGCCGCCCCCGCCCCGGTCGCCCTCGTCGGCGTCGCTGCCGCCGGCGCCCCAGCCGAATCGACCCCGACGGGTACGCCCAATCCACGCTGAACCCCGCCTCCACCCGCGCCCGTCGCCTGCTCGCCTCCGCCCCCGCCGCCTGCTGGCCTCCCGCCCGCCTCCGCCCCCGCCGCCTGCTCGCCTGCGAGCTCGCCGCCCGTTGGCTTCCCCGCCCGCCGCCTCGCCCGCCGGTAAGGCGCCGTCCACGGTCGCGACCGTCCCGCGTCGGGCGCACCTCCGCAAGATCCGCGCAACATCAGGGATGTTGCTGCTTCACGCGCGTCTGAGGCAGCAACATCCCTGATGTTGCGTGGATCTTGGGCGTGGGGCGGCGTGGCGTGGGGCGGCGTGGCGCGGGGCGGCGGGGCGCGGGCGGGGGCGCGGGGTGGGTCAGGGGGCGAGTAGGTCTGTGGCCGTGGTGGCGAGCAGGGTCCAGGCGTCGTCGACGTGCGTTTCGGTGGTCTGCGGGGAGCCGATGGCCAGCCGCAGCGTGTACCGGCCGGCGACCCGGGTGTGCGTCAGGTGCACCTGTCCGGTGGCGTTCGCCGAGGCCAGCAACGCCGCGTTGGTGTCGTCGTCGGCGCGCAGCCGGAAGCAGACCAGTGAGAACGGGTGCGCGGCGGCCACCTCGAACCGGTCGTCGGCGCGGACCCGCTCGGCGAACCGCTCGGCCAGCGCCACCCCGGAGCGGATGTGCGCCCGCAGCCCCTCGACGCCGTACCAGCGCAGCACGAACCACAGCTTGAGGGCTCGGAACCGTCGGCCCAGCGGCACCTGCCAGTCCCGGTAGTCGATCACCGCGCCGGACTCGGAGGCCGCGTTGCGCAGGAACTCCGGCAGTACGGTCAGCGCCTCGATCAGCGCCGCCCGGTCGGCCACCCAGAACGCGTCGCAGTCGAAGCCGGTGAGCAGCCACTTGTGCGGGTCGAAGCAGTAGGAGTCGGCGTACTCCAGCCCGGCGTGCGACCACCGCAGCTCGGGGCAGACGGCGGCGGCGCCCGCGTACGCGGCGTCCACGTGCAGCCAGATGCCGTACTCGGCGCAGATGGCCCCGATCTCGGGCAGCGGGTCGATGGCGGTGGTGGAGGTGGTGCCGATGGTGGCCACCACGATGGCCGGTACGTCACCGGCGGCCAGGTCGGCCTCGATCGCGGTGCGCAGCGCGCCCGGCAGCATCGCCTGGCTGTCCGGGTCGACGGCGATCGACCGGACGCCGTCGTCGCCCAGCCCGGCGATCCGTGCGGCCTTCTCGATGGACGAGTGCCCGTGCACGGAGGTGTAGGCGCGGTAGCGCCGGTCGATGCCGGCGTGACGCCACCGGCCGTCGCTGGCGCGGTGCAGCGCGGCCAGGGTGGCCACCAGCGTCGCCGACGAGGCCGAGTCCTGGATGACCCCACCGCCGGTGCCGGTCGAGTGGAACCGTTGTGGCAGGTCCATCAGGTGGGCCAGCCAGTCCATCATCACCGTCTCCAGTTCGGTGCAGGCCGGGCTGGTGGCCCAGAGCATGCCCTGGACGCCGAGCCCGGCGCTGACCAGGTCGCCGAGCACGCTCGGGCCGGAGGTGTTGGCCGGGAAGTAGCCGAAGAAGCTCGGGTGCTGCCAGTGGGTCAGCCCGGGTACGACGATCGAGTCCAGGTCGGCGAGGACCGCCTCGACCGGTTCGCCGCCGGTGGTGGGCGGCGCGCCGGGCAGGGCGGCGGCCACGGTGCCCGGGGGAGCGGTCGGCGCGACCGGTCGTTGCTCCACTGTCGCCCAGTAGTCGGCGATCCAGTCGACGACGGCGTGCCCGGCGCGACGGAATTCGGCGGGGTCCATGTGGTGAGGGTTCACCGGCACGAGTTGACCAGGCATCGATCGTCCGGGCAAGACCGGAAGCTCGATGCAAAGTGAGCGACAGACGTCGATGTTGCGTGTCGGAAAGCGCTTGCCCTACGATCGCGGTGAGTCGGATCCGTGAGTTCCAGGGCGTTTCACCCCCGATCAGATCGCCGTCCGCCGCCGTCGCGGTGGGGTTGGTCCACCGTGCTTCCCCGGGCAGGGCCGGTGTGCCGCAGCGATCACCACCGGATCCCCGGAGGCAGTGCATGCACCCGTCCAGACATCGGCTGATCCTGCTCGCCGCCACCACGGCGGCCACCGTCGTGGCCGGCACCCTCGGCACGGTCGTCGCCTCGGCCGCCGCCGTCGGCTGCCGGGTCGACTATCAGATCACCAACCAGTGGCAGGGCGGCTTCGGCGCCAACGTCACCGTCACCAACCTCGGCGACCCGGTCAGCGGGTGGGCCGTCACCTGGTCGTACCCGGCGGGCCAGCAGGTCACCCAGGCGTGGAACGCCACGGTCACCCAGTCCGGTGCCCAGGTCACCGCGCGCAACGTCGACCACAACGCCGCCATCGCCACCAACGGCAGCGCCTCGTTCGGTTTCAACGGTTCCTGGACCGGCAGCAACCCGGTGCCGGGCAGCTTCGCGCTCAACGGCACCACCTGCACCGGCGCCCCACCCACCGGCGAGCCGACCACCCCGCCCCCGACCACCCCGCCACCGACCACGCCTCCGCCGGCGGCCGGGGTGGTGCAGATGGAGAACCTGGACCGAGGGTTGATCAGCGTCCGCTCCGGCGGCGGCAACCTGGTCTCCTGGCGGCTGCTCGGCACCGAGACCTCCGGGGTGGCGTTCAACCTCTACCGGGGATCCACCAGGGTCAACGCCAGCCCCATCACCGGCGCCACCAACCACCTCGACAGCGGCGCGGCGGCAGGGTCGGCGTACACCGTGCGAGCGGTGGTGGGTGGCGCCGAGCAGGCGGCGTCGGCACCGGCGTTGCAGTTCGGCGCGGGCTACCTGGACGTGCCGTTGCAGGTCCCGGCCGGGGGCAGCACCCCGAGCGGGGAGAGCTACTCCTACAGCGCCAGCGACGCCTCCGTCGGTGACCTCAACGGCGACGGCAGCTACGAGATCGTGCTCAAGTGGGAGCCGTCGAACGCCAAGGACAACTCCCAGTCCGGCTACACCGGCAACGTCTACGTCGACGCGTACACACTCACCGGCACCCGGTTGTGGCGCATCGACCTGGGCCGCAACATCCGGGCCGGCGCCCACTACACCCAGTTCCAGGTGTACGACTACGACGGCGACGGCCGCGCCGAGGTGGCCATGAAGACCGCCGACGGCACCCGCTCCGGCACCGGTCAGCTCATCGGCTCGTCGTCGGCGGACTACCGCAACTCCAGCGGCTACGTGCTGTCCGGCCCGGAGTACCTGACCATGTTCAACGGTCAGACCGGCGCGATCGCCTCCACCGTGAACTACGACCCTCCGCGCGGCACGGTGTCGTCCTGGGGTGACTCGTACGGCAACCGGGTGGACCGGTTCCTCGCCGGCACCGCGTACCTGGACGGGCAGCGCCCGTCGCTGATCATGGCCCGGGGCTACTACACCCGCGCGGTCATCGCGGCCTGGGACTTCCGCAACGGCACGCTGACCAGGCGCTGGACGTTCGACTCGAACTCCTCCGGCAACGGCGCCGCCGCCGGTCAGGGCAACCACCAACTCTCCGTCGCCGACGTCGACGCCGACGGCCGCCAGGAGATCGTGTACGGGGCCGCCACCATCGACGACAACGGCCGGCTGCTGCACTCCACCGGCAACGGCCACGGCGACGCGCTGCACGTCGGGGACCTCGACCCGGGCCGCGCCGGCCTGGAGGTGTTCAAGGTCGACGAGGACGGCAACAAGCCCAGTTCCTACTTCGCCGACGCCCGTACCGGTCAGGTCCTCTGGTCCACGCCGGCGTCCGGCGACAACGGTCGGGGTGTCTCCGCGGACATCTGGGCGGGCAGCCCCGGCGCGGAGTCGTGGTCGTCAGCGGTCGCCGGACTGGCCAACACCAGAGGGCAGAACGTCGGCCGCAAGCCGTCCTCGGCGAACTTCCTCGCCTGGTGGGACGCCGACCCGGTCCGGGAACTGCTGGACGGCACGAGGATCGACAAGTACGGCACCGGCGGCGAGACCCGGCTGCTCGACGGCAGCGGGGTGGCGTCCAACAACGGCACCAAGGCCACCCCGGCGCTCTCCGGCGACATCCTGGGCGACTGGCGGGAGGAGGTGATCTGGCGGACCACCGACAGCCGGGCGTTGCGCATCTACAGCACACCCACCCCGACCAGCACCCGGATCTACACCCTGATGCACGACCCGCAGTACCGGGTGGCCATCGCGTGGCAGAACACCGCCTACAACCAACCGCCGCACCCGGGGTTCTTCATCGGCAACGGAATGGGCACCCCACCGACGCCGGACATCCACCTACGGTGATGCGAACCCTGGCGGTCCCGACCGGGGTCGCCTAGGGTGGCAGGCACCGGGCCGCAGCCGCGGAATCCGCTCAGCTCCGGCCCGGTGCGCCACACCGCGGCATTCCCAACCCGTCCCGACCGGGAATGCCGTACCACCACCGGAACCAACATTAGGCACCGTCCGGGTCGGCGGGGTGACGCTGACGTGAAGATCGTGTTTCACGCCCCCTGGCGCAGACCGCCCGCCACCTGCTCGGCGATCAGCTCGTACGACCGCACCCGGTCCTGCACGTCGTACACCAGCGTGGTCAGCATCAACTCGTCCGCGCCGGTGCGCTCCTGCAACTCGGTCAGCTGCCGACGTACCGTCTCCGGCGAGCCCATCGCCTGACCGTCGCGGCGTTGCAGCACGAACTCCCGCTCGATCTCCGTGTACGGGTAGGCCGCCGCCTCGTCGGGCGTCGACAGCGGCTCCGGCCGCCCGGAGCGCAACTTCAGGAACGACAGGGCGCTCGGCCCGGCCAGCCATTCGGCCCGCTCGTCGGTGTCCGCGCACACCGCGTTGACCGCCACCATCGCGTACGGCTTGTCCAGCCACTGCGACGGCCGGAAGTGCTGCCGGTACAGGGCCAACGCCGGCAGGGTGTTCGCCGAGCTGAAGTGGTGCGCGAAGGAGAACGGCAGGCCGAGCAGGCCGGCGAGCTGGGCGCTGAACCCGCTGGAGCCCAGCAGCCACACGGCAGGCTGCTCGCCGCGACCCGGGGTGGCGATGATCTGCCCCGGCTTCTCCCCGCTGAAGTAGTTCATCAGGTCCGCAAGCTCCCGGGGGAAGTGCTCCGCCGACAGGCCCTCCATGGTGCGCCGCAACGCCAACGCGGTCATCTGGTCGGTGCCCGGCGCCCGGCCGATGCCCAGGTCGATCCGACCGGGGTGCAGCGCCTCCAGGGTGCCGAACTGCTCGGCCACCACCAGCGGCGCGTGGTTGGGCAGCATCACGCCACCCGAGCCCAGCCGGATGGTCGAGGTGTTCGCCGCCAGGTGCGCCAGCAGCACCGCGGGCGCGGAGCTGGCGATCGCCGGCATGTTGTGGTGCTCGGCCACCCAGAACCGGTGGTAGCCCAACTCCTCGGTGCGGCGGGCCAGCTCGGTGGTGGCCCGCAGGGCCGCGCCAGCGGTGGCGCCCTTGGCGACCGGGGCAAGATCAAGAACAGACAACGGTACGGTGATCACAAGGTCAGCCAACCCGGCACCGGCCGGCTTTGTTCCGACATCCGGGTTTTCGTCGGCCACCTCACCCGCCGCTCAGCCCATCCCGCGGGCCTGCTCGAAGATGAGACTGGTCTGGGTGTGCTGCACCACCGGGTCGACCGCCAGGTGGTCCAGGACGAAGTCGCGCAACGCGTCGCCGGACGCCGCCCGCACGTGCAGCACGTAGTCCTCCGCACCGGCGACGTGGAACACCGACACCACCCCCGGCAGCCGCACCGACCGGGCCCGGAACGCGTCCACCGCCGCCCGCTCGTGCGCTGTCAACCGCACCGACACCAACGCCTGCAACGGCAGACCGAGCGCCGCCGGATCCACCTCGGCGTGGAAACCACGGATCGCACCGCGCTCACGCAACGCCCGGGTACGCGTCAGGCACGTCGACGGCGCCACGCCCACCCGCTCGGCGAGCGCGTTGTTCGGCAGCCGGCCGTCCGCCGCCAGCTCGGTCAGGATCGCGCGATCCACCTCGTCCAGGGCCGGGTACGGCCGCACATCATTCGGCTCAGGGGGCATCCCCGCATCCTCTGCCGAACTCTCTACCGAAACAAGAGTCCTTCACAGAATGATTTTCCGAACTATTGCCGCCACAGCATCAGATGTTCGACGCTACCGCCATGACACCGATGGACACCCGGGCCGTGCACGCCGGCCGCGACGACCTCCGCACCCTCGGCGTGCACGTACCGCCCATCGACCTGTCCACCACCAACCCGCTGCCCTCGGTCGACGACGGCGGCAACGCCTACGAGCAGCTCGCCACCGGCGGCACCCTCCCCGCCGAAGGCGGCGCCGTCTACCAGCGGCTCTGGAACCCCACCGTCGCCCGCTTCGAGAGCGCCCTCGCCGAACTGGAAGGCACCGCCCAGGCCGTCGCGTTCGCCAGCGGAATGGCCGCCCTCACCGCCACCCTGCTCGCCGCCGCCCGCGACGATTGCCGGCACGTCGTCGCCGTCCGACCCCTCTACGGCGGCACCGACCACGTCCTCGCCACCGGCCTGCTCGGCACCACAGTCACCTGGGCCCACCCCGACGAGGTCGCCGCCGCCATCCGCCCCGACACCGCACTGATCATCGTCGAGACACCCGCCAACCCCACCCTCGACCTGGTCGACATCGCTGCCCTCGCCGCCGCGGCCGGCGACATCCCACTGCTGGTGGACAACACCGTCGCCACGCCCGTCCTGCAACAGCCCGCCCGCCACGGCGCCACCCTCGTCCTGCACAGCGCCACCAAGAGCATCGGCGGGCACGGCGACGTCCTCGCCGGCGTCGTCGCCTGCGACGACACCTGGGCCGTGCGCCTACGCCAGGTCCGCGCGGTCACCGGTGCGATCCTGCACCCCCTCGGCGGCTACCTGCTGCACCGTGGCCTGCAGACCCTGCCGTTGCGGGTCCGCGCCCAACAGGCCACCGCCGAGAAACTCGCCGGCTGGCTCGCCGACCACCCCGCCGTACACCGGGTGCACCACCCCTCGGTGCACGACCCGGCGGCGCTGGTCGGCCGGCAGATGGCCGGACCCGGCAGCCTGCTCGCCTTCGAGGTACGCGGCGGTGCGCCCGCCGCCGCGACCGTCGCCGGTGCCTGCCGGCTCATCACCCACGCGGTCTCGCTCGGCGGTGTCGACACCCTCATCCAGCACCCGGCCTCGCTCACCCACCGGCCGGTCGAGGGCGACGCCAAACCCGCCGCCGCCCTGCTGCGCCTCTCGGTCGGCCTGGAAGACCCCGAGGACCTGCGCGCCGACCTCGCCCACGCCCTCGACGTGATCGCCTGACCGGTCAGCGAAGCTCCCGGTTGCCCAACACGCGCGTCGGCGAACCCTCCCGAACCACCCGCAGCACCGGGAACAGCGGACGCGTCACCGCGTACCCGATCCGGTACGCCCGGGTCCGCGACAGCGCCCCGTAGGTCGGCTGGATGAAACCCGGACGCGCCGCGTAGCCGTTGGGCAGCAACTCCACGATCGCGTTCTCGGTGCGGCCCTTGACCCGTGTTCGGACCAACCGCGATGGCGGGAATCGGCCGCGCCGGCGCGCAGGCGGGATCAGGACTTCGGGCCCACGTGCCGGTCCAGCGCGGCGACAGCGTCTCGCCGCGCCACCGACAGCGAGTTGCGCCGGTTCATCCGCCAGGCGATGCCGAGCAGGTCGAGGCCCCACTGACAGAGCCCCATGATGTCGGCTGACTCGTTGACGAACATGTAACGCGGGTAGACGTACACCTTGCCGCGCACAGTCACCCGGTTGGCGAAGCGGCAGCCGTCGGAGTGGAACAGCCCGCGCAGGAAGCCGCCCGGGTGGGCGGCGACGAGAAGCCGCTGCCAGTCGGCCAGGATGATCGGACGTTCGTGCTTCTTGCCGGGGCCATGCTGGGGGAGCAGACACGGCCAGTGCATGCCGCTGCTCTCGACCGAGACGCACCCAAGTTTGGGGATCCGCTGCACGCGCGATGCGAGCACGGAGAGCATGGCCGTCTCGCACGCGTCGACGAGGTTTGGATAGATAGCCGTGCAGGCGACCCGAAGAACCGGCACTTTCGGTGAGACGGCCAGATGGCCGTCGCCCAGGTAGAGGCCGAGCAGGTAGACGTAGGCGGCGGGGTCTGTCGGACTGTCGACACCGTCGCGACAGCGGAAGCACCGAAGCTGCGTGCCCCGGAGGCGCACCTCCGGGTGATCGTTACACCAGTGCCAGACCGTCCGGTACGGCAATCCGGTCGCCCGGGCGGTGTCGGCAACCGTGCTGCCAGCCAGGAACATCTGCCGTGCTCGTGCGCGAATCTCAGGTGGATGCACGATGCAATTCTCGAACACCCGTACGACATTTTCGTGGTGCCCCCGGTGGGATTCGAACCCACACTGTCGGAGGTTTGAGCTCCGCTTCTCTGCCGGTTGGAATACGGGGACGCTTGGCCGAATGCTCTGGTGGCCTCCCATAGGTTACCTACTACGCTGAGGGCGGCGACACCCGGTCGGGTTGGTGTCGGCTTATGACTGGTGGGGGTAGGGCTGGTGGCTGAGACGCCGACGGATGCCGAGCGCAGGCGCGTACTGATCGCCGAGGACGAGGCGCTGATCCGGCTGGACCTCGCCGAGATGCTGGTCGAAGAGGGTTACGAGGTGGTGGGGGAGGCCGGCGACGGTGAGACAGCCGTTCGCCTCGCCGAGGAGTTGAAGCCCGATCTCGTCATCCTCGACATCAAGATGCCGATCATGGACGGGCTGGCCGCCGCCGAGCGCATCGCCGGCGCCCGGATCGCCCCGGTGATCATTCTGACCGCGTTCAGCCAGCGTGATCTGGTGGAGCGGGCGCGGGCGGCGGGCGCGATGGCGTACCTGGTGAAGCCCTTCCAGAAGAGCGACCTGGTCCCGGCGGTGGAGATCGCGCTGTCGCGCTACTCGGAGGTCGCGGCCCTGGAGGCGGAGGTCGCGAGCCTGACCGACCGCCTGGAGATCCGTAAGTCGGTGGAGCGGGCCAAGGGCGCGCTGATGACCACGTACGGGATGACCGAGCCGCAGGCGTTCAAGTGGATCCAGCGCACGGCCATGGACCACCGGATGACCATGAAAGAGGTCGCCGAGCGGATCCTCGCGGAGACCGCCGGTGGCGAGGTGTCGCAGCAGCCGACCGTCTGAGCGGTCCTAGCGACGCCGGGCCGCGCCGGGGCACCGGGTGCGGGCTCTGCTGGTTAGCATCGACGGGTGTCCGTCCGACGGGTGATCGCGGTGTTCGGCCTCTTCGTGCTGCTGCTCGCCGGGTGCGACGGGCCGGCCGCGCCGAGCGGCGCGGGGTCGACGACGGCCCCGGCGCCGCCGCTGCGGCCGGGTTGGCAGCCGCTGACGTTGCCGGCGCCGCCGGGTGGCGAGGGCCGTCCGCTGGTGCGGGACGCGGCGTCGTGCGCGGGCCGGTGGTTCGTGGCCGGTGGTGTCGTGGACGCCGAGGGTGGCACCCGCCCGGCGGCCTGGACCAGCGTGGACGGTACGACGTGGAGCGTGCTGCCGGTGCGTCCGGATTCCTTCTACGGCCGGCAGAACGTGTTCCTCTCGGTGGCCTGCCGGGACGGGCAGGTGGCGTTGATCGGCGCGAAGGTCGGCGGTGCGCACGGTTACCCGCGGGTGAGCACGTGGCGGCAGGTGGCCGGCGGCGCGCTGGTCGAGGTGCAGGCGCCCTTCGAGACGTACGGTGGGCCGACGGCGGTGAACGTGTCCCGGCTGACGGCCGGCCCGCCGGGTTGGTTGATCGTCGGTAACCGGTCGGCGGGGGCGGCGTCCTGGGTGGCGTCGCCGGCCGCTGCGGAGTTCGCGCTGGTCGAGGGCGCGCCGGAGCTGGCCAGTGACGCGGCGGGGGTGACCTGGGCGTTCGACGCGGTGGCGACGTCGTCGGGGTGGCTGGCGGTGGGTGGCCTGTTGCCGGCCGGCCGGATCGATCGTGACCCCGCGGTGTGGTCGTCGCCGGACGGGCGGTCGTGGCGGCGCACGGTGCTGCCGGGTGGGCCGGAGTACGAGGAGTTGCAGCGGGTGGTGCTGGTCGACGGCGTGCCGGTGGCGGTCGGGCTGCGCGGGGGGACGTTCGGCGCGTGGCGGCAGGAGGCGTCGGGCTGGGTGGCTGGCGGCGCGTTCGGGCGGCGGGGCGGGGCCGGGGTGCCGGCGGTGGGCTCGCTGGTGTCGTCCGGTGGCAGTCTGTTCGCCGCGGTGACGGATGGGGCACGGCACTCGGTGTGGGTGTCGACCGACCGGGGTGGGTCGTGGCGGGAGGCGACGATGCCCCTCGATGTGCCGGCGGGCGTTGACCGGGACGTGACGCTGATGGCGGTGGGTGACCGGTGGTGGTTGGCGGCGGACGACGGCACCCGGGCCGGGCTGTGGTCGGCGACCGGCGTGGGCGCGTGATCGCCGCCGGTGCGGTGACGGTTCGTCCCGGCAGCTGACCCGTGCGGGCGTTTGCGCAGGTCAGTCGGCTTTTCGTCGGGTTCGCGCGGGCCGGGCGGGTGCTGCTGGATGTCGACCGGGGGTGGTTTTAAGGACCGTCCGGCGGATTCACCTGTTACGGACATCGACATGATTGCCCACGTCTTCGTAACGGTTTCGCAGACCCCGCCTTCAGGCCTTCCGGGACGGTATGTCGTGTCGGTACGCTCCGCCATCACGAGCCGTAACGCAGGGGGCGTCCCTGCGGGGTGGGTGGAATTGCGGGTCTGCTGCTGTCGCCGTCGCTTCGGGTCAGCCGCGTCCGCATCTCGAGGAGGTCAGGAAGCCGTGAGGCGAAGCTATGTACGGGCGCTGGGCACCGTAGCGCTCGCCGCGACCCTGGTGGTCGCGGCTGGTTGCCAGGATTCCGGTGGCGGCGACGGTGGGACCGCGTCGGGCGACTGCGGTGGCAAGATCGCGATCTTCGGCGCGTTCACCGGCGACAACGCGGGTCTGGTGATCCCGTCGTTGAACGGCGCGAAGCTGGCCGTGAAGCAGTTCAACGCGGCGAACCCGGACTGCAAGGTCACCATGCAGGAGTTCGACACCCAGGGTGACCCCGCGGTGGCGACCCCGTTCGCGAACCAGATCGCTGGGGACAACTCGTTCCTCGGTGTCATCGGTGGTCACTTCTCCGGTGAGTCGGACGCCACGATGCCGATCTACCAGGCCGCCGGCCTGGCGATGGTCAGCCCGTCGGCGACCCGCACCGACCTGACCCAGAAGGGCAACACGTCCTTCTACCGCGTGGTCGGCAACGACGGCACGCAGGCCGGCGCCGTGGCCAGCTACCTGAAGACCCAGAACGCGCAGAAGGTCTTCATGGTCGATGACGCCAGCGCCTACGGTGCCGGTATCACCGACGAGCTGGGCAAGCAGCTCGGCCCGCTGGTCGTGAACAAGGACAAGATCCAGGAGCGGCAGGCGCAGTTCGACGCCACCATCTCCAAGATCAAGGCCGCTCAGGCCGACTTCGTCTTCTACGGCGGTTACACCCGTGAGGCCGCTCCGCTGGTGAAGCAGATGCGTGCCGCCGGTGTCCAGGCCAAGTTCGTCGGCCCGGACGGTCTCTACGACACCGCGTTCCCGAAGGGTGCCTCCGGCGGTGCCGAGGGCGCGATCATCACCTGCCCGTGCCTCCCGGCCGACAAGGCCGGCGGCACCTTCTCCGCCGACTACCAGAAGGAGTACGGCATCCCGCCGGGCTCCTACGGTGCTGAGGGCTTCGACGGCGCGCAGATCTACCTGGACGCCTTCAAGGCTGGCAAGAAGAGCCGGGCGGACATCCTGGCGTTCGTGAAGTCGTACGACAAGCAGGGTGTGTCGAAGTACATCAAGTTCGACTCGAAGGGTGACGTCGACCCGAGCAAGGTCGTCATCTGGGCCTACCAGATCAAGGGCGAGGCCATCGAAGCGCTGCAGGAGCTCAAGCTCAGCTGACGCCCCACGCAATGGAGTGCGGCCGGGGTGTCTCACCCCGGCCGCACTCGATTCAAGGAGACCCCCGGTGCATTTCGATGAACTGATCGGCCATCTCGGCCAGCACACGGTCGATGGCCTTTCCAAGGGCGCCATCTATGCCCTGATCGCCCTTGGCTACACCCTCGTCTACGGCGTCCTTCGCCTTATCAACTTTGCGCACTCCGAGGTGTTCATGGTCGGTACCTTCGCGGTGCTGATCCTGTGGAACCAGCTCGGTGTGGAAAATAACCCGCCGGTCGGCCAGGCGATTCTGTTCCTGGTGCTCGGTCTGATCGTCGCGGCGGTCGCCTCCGGCGGTACGGCCCTGGCGCTCGAACGGGTCGCGTACCGGCCGCTGCGGCGCAAGAACGCGCCCCCGCTGATCTTCCTGATCACCGCGATCGGTCTGTCACTGGTCTTCGTGGAGCTGTTCGGTCAGGTGCTGCCCGAGTTGCTCGGCGGCGCGTTGCCGGATGTGTTCGGCCGGCCCCGGCAGATCGTCGGTATGCCGACGATCATCCAGCAGGAGACCCTGTTCACCATCGGCAACACCGCGATCACGAACATCCAGCTGATCGTCTTCGTGGCGGCCGTGGCGATGATGGCGGTGCTCGACTGGTTCATCAACCGCACCCGGTACGGCCGGGGTGTGCGTGCGGTGGCCCAGAACCCGGAGACCGCCGCGCTGATGGGCGTCAACCAGGAGCGCGTGATCATGCTGATCTTCGTGCTCGGTGGCATCATGGCCGGCGCCGCCGCCCTGCTGTGGAGCATGCGGTTCGGCTTCACCCAGAACAGCATCGGCTTCGTGCTCGGTCTGAAGGCGTTCACGGCCGCAGTGCTCGGTGGTATCGGCAACCTGCGCGGCGCGCTGCTGGGTGGTCTCTTCCTGGGCATCGTCGAGGTTTACGGCGCGACGCTCTTCGCGTCCAACTGGGAGGACGTCATCGCCTTCGTGGTGCTGATCGTGGTGCTGATGTTCCGGCCCACCGGCCTGTTGGGTGAGTCGCTCGGGAGGGCCCGCGCATGATCGACAAGATTCGCTCCGCAGACCGCCGCCGGGTCGGCATGCTGACCTCCATCGGCGACCGCTGGCGGGCGCTGACGAAGTGGCAGCAGGCCCTCGGGCTCGCCGCCTTCGTGGCGATCCTCTACTACCTGCCCCTGCTCGGCATCCCGGGTCTGACCTGGTTGCGTACCGACTCGATCGAGGGCGGCAACAACTGGGCGGGCGTGCTCTTCGTCTGCGCCATCTACGTGCTGGTCGCGATCGGTCTGAACGTGGTGGTCGGCCTCGCCGGCCTGCTCGACCTGGGCTACATCGGCTTCTTCGCCATCGGGGCGTACAGCGTGGCGCTGTTCGGTTCGGTGAACTCGCCGGTGGTGAAGTGGATCCAGCAGGAGTTCGACCTGCCGCCGACCTGGGCGGTGACCTGGGCGATCTGCCTGTTCATCGCGATCGTGCTGACGATGATCTCCGGGGTGCTGCTGGGCTGGCCGACGCTGCGGCTGCGCGGTGACTACCTGGCCATCGTGACGCTGGGCTTCGGCGAGATCATCCGCATCGTGGCCCGTAACGCCACCGGTCTGACCAACGGCCCGGTCGGCATCTCGGCCATCCCCGGCCCTGAGGGTGCGCCGTCGCCGGACAACAAGGTCTTCGGTCTGATCGACGCGAAGCCCTGGTACTGGTTGGCGATCACGTTCGTGCTGATCATGGTGTTCCTGGTCCGGCGGCTGGAGCACAGCCGGGTCGGCCGGGCGTGGTTGGCGGTGCGGGAGGACGAGGACGCCGCCGCGGTGATGGGCGTCTACCCGTTCAAGTTCAAGCTCTGGGCGTTCGCCATCGGCGCTGCGCTCGGTGGCCTGTCCGGCTTCCTGTTCGGCAGCCGCAACGCGTTCATCGACCCGACCCAGTTCAACGCGAACCTGTCCATCCTGTTCGTGGCGATGGTGGTCGTCGGTGGCTCCGGCAACATGGTCGGCGTCTCGCTCGGCGCGGTGCTGCTGGCGTACCTGCCGGAGCGGTTCCGGGACTTCGCCGACTACCGGTGGCTGGTGTTCGGTCTGGCCATGGTGCTGGTGATGATCCTGCGTCCACAGGGTCTGATCCCGAGCCGGCGGCGTGCCCGCGAGTTGAAGGACCGCGCGGCAGAGGCAGAGGAGGCGCCCGCTCATGTCTGACCAGACCACCAGCACGTCCGCGCCGAAGATCCCGGCTCAGGCCGGACCTCGGTCGGTGCTGCTCGAAGTCGACGACGTCACGCTCCGCTTCGGCGGGGTGGTCGCCCTCGACAAGATCAATTTTCAGATCTACGAGGGCGAGATCCTCGGCCTCATCGGGCCGAACGGGGCTGGCAAGACCACCAGCTTCAACGTGATGACCGGGGTCTACAAGCCGACCTCCGGCGCGGTTCGGTTCCGTGGCCAGAAGGTCACCGGCCGTAAGCCGCACCAGATCAGCCAGCTGGGCATCTCCCGGACGTTCCAGAACATCCGGCTCTTCCCGGAGATGACGGCGCTCGAGAACGTCATGGTCGGGACCGACTCCCGGCACAAGACGAGCGTGCCCGGTGCGCTGTTCCGGCTCTACCGGGTGCGGCCCAAGCCGGAGGAGCTGCCGCAGGTCACCGCCGCGTCCGGGATCGTCCGGGCCTGGCAGCAGCTGCGGCTGTCGGCGGCCAAGGTCTTCGGCCTGTCCCGGCACATCCTGGAGGAGCGGGCGGCCGAGGCCAAGGCGCTGGAGTTGCTGCGCTTCGTCGGCATCGCCGACCGGGCCAACGACGAGGCGCGCAACCTGCCGTACGGCTACCAGCGTCGGTTGGAGATCGCCCGCGCGTTGGCCACCGAGCCGAAGCTGATCTGCCTGGACGAGCCGGCCGCCGGCTTCAACCCGGCGGAGAAGGAGGAGCTCCTCACCCTGATCCGCAACATCCGTGGCATGGGCCTGACCGTCCTGCTCATCGAGCACGACATGCGGCTGGTCATGGGTGTCACCGACCGGATCGTGGTGCTGGAGTTCGGCCGCAAGATCGCCGAGGGTGCGCCCGCGGAGGTCAGCCGCGATCCGAAGGTGATCGCCGCGTACCTGGGGGAGCCCGCCGATGACGCTGCTTGAGCTGGAGAACGTCGCCGTCGCGTACGGCCGGATCGAGGCGCTGCACGGGATCAGCCTCACCGTGAACGAGGGTGAGGTGGTGGCCCTGATCGGCGCGAACGGCGCCGGCAAGACCACCACCATGCGGGCCATCTCCGGGACCCGGTCGCTGGCCGCCGGGAAGATCACGTTCAACGGCGAGGACATCAGCAAGCTCCGGGCCGACCTGCGGGTGGTCCGGGGGCTGTGCCAGTCGCCGGAGGGACGGCAGATCTTCCCGGGTATGACGGTCATGGAGAACCTGGACATGGGGGCGTACACCCGGCGGGACTCCGCCGGCATCGCCGCCGACCTGGACCGGGTGCTGACCCTCTTCCCGCGGCTGGCCGAGCGCCGCAAGCAGGCCGGTGGCACCCTCTCCGGCGGTGAGCAGCAGATGCTCGCTGTCGGCCGGGCGCTGATGAGCCGACCGAAGCTGCTGCTGCTCGACGAGCCGTCGATGGGGCTGGCCCCGCTGGTGATCCGGCAGATCTTCGACATCATCACCGAGATCAACCAGCAGGGCACCACGATCCTGCTGGTGGAGCAGAACGCCCAGCAGGCGCTGTCGCGGGCACACCGCGGTTACGTGCTGGAGACCGGTCGGATCGTGAAGGAGGGGTCCGGTCAGGACCTGCTGCACGACCCGTCGGTCAAGGAGGCGTACCTCGGCGTGGCCTGAGCCACCCGAGCCGGCGGCCGGTCATCCCCTCGCGGGGGTGGCCGGCCGTCGGCGTTCGGGTCGGCAGTCGTCGCGGCACCCCGTGCCGAAGGTCGGGGATGTCGGTGCGACGGACTAGAGTCGCTGCCGTGACAGCTACGACACCGCGCCTGCTTCTCGTCGACGGACATTCCATGGCATACCGGGCCTTCTTCGCCCTGCCCGTGGAAAACTTCTCCACCACGACGGGTCAGCCGACCAACGCGGTGTACGGCTTCACCTCGATGCTGATCAACGTGTTGCGCGACGAGCAGCCCACCCACATCGTGGTGGCCTTCGACGTCTCCCGCCGGTCCTTCCGCACCGACAGGTACGCGGAGTACAAGGCCGGCCGCAGCGAGACCCCGACCGACTTCAAGGGCCAGGTCAGCCTGGTCAAGGAGGTCCTGGCCGCGCTGCAGATCCCGGTGGTCGAGAAGGAGGGCTTCGAGGCCGACGACGTCATCGCCACGCTTGCCTGCCAGGCCCGCGACCAGGGCATGTCGGTGCTCATCAGCAGCGGCGACCGCGACGCGTTCCAACTGGTCGACGATCAGATCACCGTCCTCTACCCGCGCAAGGGCGTCTCCGACCTGGCCCGGATGGACCCGGCCGCGATCGAGGCGAAGTACGGCGTCCCGCCTCAGCAGTACCGGGACCTCGCCGCGCTGGTCGGCGAGACCAGCGACAACCTGCCCGGCATCCCGGGCGTCGGCCCGAAGACCGCCGCCAAGTGGATCACCACGTACGGCGGGGTGGAGGGCGTGATCGCCCGGGCCGACGAGATCAAGGGCAAGGCCGGCGACAGCCTGCGGGAGCGGCTCGCCGACGTGATCCGCAACTACGAGATCAACCGACTCGTCTCCGACCTGGAGCTGCCGCTGCTCCCCGAGGACACCCGCTGGACGGGTTGGGACCGCGAGGCGGTGCACCAGGTCTTCGACACCCTGGAGTTCCGCATCCTGCGCGACCGCCTCTACCAGTACCTGGAGGCGGTCGAGCCGGAGGCCGAGTCCGGCTTCGACCTGGCCGGCGAGGTGCTCACCGAGCCCGGCGCGCTGGCCGGGTGGCTGAGCACGCACGTCCCGACCGGCACCCCGGTCGGGTTGGCGGTCAAACTCGACACCGGCCCCAACCGCCGGCACACCGCCTCGATCACCGGTCTCGCGCTGGCCACCGCCGGTGGCGCGGCGGCCTGGGTCGACCCGGCGCAGCTCGACCCGACCGACGAGGCCGCCCTGGCCGGCTGGTTGGCCGACGCGCAGCGCCCCAAGGTCCTGCACGACAGCAAGCCGGCCGTGCTGGCCTGCGCCGCGCACGGCTGGCAGCTCACCGGCATCGTCCGCGACACCCAGATCGCCGCCTACCTGGCCCGGCCCGACCAGCGCTCCTACGACCTGACCGACCTGGCGCTGCGCTACCTGCACCGGGAGCTGCGGGTGGACGTCCCGGAGTCCGGCCAGCTCACCCTCGACGGCCTCGGTGACGAAGGGGTGGTCGAGCAGAACCTGATGCTGCAGGCCCGGGCCACCCTCGACCTGGCCGACGCGATCGACGCCGAGCTGTCCCGCGACGGCGAGCAGTCCGCCCGGCTCATGGCGGGCGTGGAGCTGCCGTTGATGCGGGTGCTGGCCACCATGGAGAGCACCGGCATCGCCGCCGACACCGACTACCTCTCCGAGTTGGAGGCCCACTTCGCCGCCGAGGTGAAGGCCGCCGCGCAGGGCGCGTACGAGGCGGTGGGCCGGGAGTTCAACCTCGGCTCGCCCAAGCAGCTGCAGGAGATCCTCTTCACCGAGCTGGGCCTGCCCAAGACCAAGAAGATCAAGACGGGTTACACCACCGACGCCGACGCCCTGCAGTGGCTCTACGCGCAGCAGCCGCACCCGGTGCTGGCCCACCTGCTGCGCCACCGGGACGTGGCCAAGCTCAAGTCGACAGTCGACGGTCTGCTCAAGTCGGTCTCCGACGACGGCCGGATCCACACCACCTTCAACCAGACAGTGGCGGCCACCGGCCGGCTCTCCTCCACCGAGCCCAACCTGCAGAACATCCCGATCCGCACCGAGGAGGGCCGCCGCATCCGGCGGGCGTTCGTGGTGGGGGAGGGCTACGAGAGTCTGCTCACCGCCGACTACAGCCAGATCGAGATGCGCATCATGGCGCACCTCAGCTCGGACGACGCCCTGATCGACGCGTTCAACTCCGGCGCCGACTTCCACGCCGCCACCGCCTCGTCGGTCTTCGGGGTGCCGCTCGACGCTGTCACCCCCGACCAGCGCCGCAAGATCAAGGCCATGAACTACGGCCTGGCGTACGGGCTCAGCGCCTTCGGCCTGTCCCAACAGCTCAGCATCAGCACCGAAGAGGCGCGCGGGTTGATGGAGAACTACTTCGCCGGCTTCGGCGGGGTGCGCGACTACCTTCAGCAGGTGGTCGCCCGGGCCCGCCAGGACGGCTACACCTCCACCATCCTGGGCCGGCGCCGCTACCTGCCCGACCTGGTCAGCGACAACCGGCAGCGGCGTGACATCGCCGAGCGGATGGCGCTCAACGCCCCCATCCAGGGCTCCGCCGCCGACATCATCAAGGTGGCGATGCTGCACGTCGACACCGCGATCCGCGAGGCCGGGCTGCGCTCACGGATGCTCCTGCAGGTGCACGACGAGCTGGTCTTCGAAGTCGCGCCGGGTGAGCGGGAGGCGTTGGAGGCACTGGTCCGGCGGGAGATGGGCGAGGCGTACCCGCTGTCGGTGCCGCTGGAGGTGTCGGTCGGCCTGGGCCGGGACTGGAACAGCGCTGATCACTGATCGTCTGGTTGGTTCTTGCGGGCTGCCCCGGAACCCCTGACCAGGTCGCTGTGGTCGCGTCGCTGTCCCGTCGGCTGTCGGCCACCTGGCCGGGCCGTCCGCCGTCGCGTCTGGGTGCCCGCCGCGCAACTTCGGGGAAAGTGCTGGATCGTGCCGTTCTGAGGCAGCAACTTCGCCGATGTTGTGCGGATCTTGAGACGGGTGCCCTGAATCTCGTGATGGCTCGTCCCGTGGGAGGGCTCGGTCCGCTACTTCAGCGGGTCGTGGCCCCAGTTCATGAGAGACCAGCGCCACTTGGTGTCGCGGACGTCGCCGGAGGGGCGCTGCGCCATGTGGCGGCGTACGTAACCGACCACCTTGCGCATGTGCTTGTAGTCGCCGTCGGACAGGTCACCCCGTTTGCGCCGGAGCAGGTTGATGATCTTTCGGCCGGACTCGTGCCCGACGGACTCGCCGCCACCAGCGTGACCGCCCTTGTGCCAGCCGACCTGCTTCGACTCGTCAGTCTCCAGCCACGTGGACAGCTCGCCGGGCTTCATGTTCACCGCCTCGGTGAACTCCCGGTAGGTGTCCCGGCCGTCGTCACTTCTGCTCATGGCGCAGCGCCTCCGGTCGATGGGCCACGTCGCGGCCCGTGCCGTCACTGCGGACCCGGTACTGCGGGTCGTCGGGGGCCGCGTTCACCGCCCGCCCGCGGATCCGCGTCCGCTCGGTGATCGTGCCCTGCACCACGCCGTACGCGCGGCTGCCGTGGGCCGACCAGGAGACACGGTCGCCCTGGTGGAATCTCTGTTCGGCCATGGCCCTCGGCTACCCGACCCGGCCGGGGCGAAACGACTACGGGGTGATCTCGGCGACCGGCAGTTTGATGTCGAACGGCTCGGCCAGCTCGATCACGTCGGCGCCGTCGGCGACCAGCTCGTACTGCCGCTCACCGCCCGGACCCACCCGGTCGCCGATCCGGTACGCGTAGACGTGCAGCGGGTTCTGCTCGATCCGCCAGTAGAACGGGATGCCGGCGGCGGCGTACTCCCCGGGCTTCGCGAACCTGTCGATCCGTCGCGTGCCCGGCGAAACAATCTCCACGGCGAGCACGACGTCCGCCGGCCGCAGTGTGGACCGGTTGGACGGGATCTCCGCACGGCAGAGCAGCACGTCCGGCTGCCGGCTGGTGTTGGGGCTGAGCCCGACGCCGATGGCCTGGCTCACCCGCAGGTGAGCCGGCGCATGCCTGTGGAGCCACAGACGCAGCAGGAATGAGATGTCTTGATGGCCCAGGGTGGGGGAGGGTGTCACCTGGATAACTCCGTCGACGAGTTCGACGCGGGGGGCGTCGTCCGGCAGGGCGAGCAGGTCCTCCAGCGTGTAGTCGGCACGCTGCTGCCGCATCGGATCCGGACACCAGGGGCCAGGTGGTGTCGGGATGGGCTCGGCGCTCATGGAGTCGAGCCTACCGGCGATCGATGGATCCCAGGTCGGACCGCGGGTGCGACGCGCTCACCCGGCCGGCTTCTCGGCGACGAAGATGGCGGTGCCGGGGAAGAGCCGTCCGCGCAGCGGGCTCCACTGCCCCCAGATCTCCTCGTGTCCCTCCGGCCACTCCGGCTCCACCAGGTCGAGCAGCCGGAACCCGGCGCCGACCAGTTCCCGGATCCGGTCGCCGAGGGTGCGGTGCTGCTCGACGTAGGTGGCCACCCCGTTCTCGTCCTGCTCCACATAGGGGGAGCGGTCGAAGTACGAGTGCACCGCCGTCAGCCCGCCCTCGCCGGGGTCGTCGAGGAAGATCCACCGCATCGGGTGGGTCACCGAGAACACCCACCGGCCGCCCGGGCGCAGCACCCGGTGCACCTCGGCGAACAGCGTCGCCGAGTCGTCCACGAACGGGATCGCGCCGAACGCGGTGCAGGCGACGTCGAACGACCGGTCGGCGAACGGCAGGGCGAGCGCGTCGGCCTGCACCAGCGGTACGCGTACCCCGGTGCGGTCGGCGGCCGTGGCGGCGTGCCGCAACATGCCGGCGGACAGGTCGAAGGCGACCGGCCGGGCGCCCTGGGTGGCGAGCCAGCGGGCGGCGGCCGCGGCGCCGGCGCCCACCTCCAGCACCCGTCGCCCCGACACGTCGCCGAGCAGCCGCGCGTCGGCCTCGCGCAGGCCCTCGGGGCACCAGACGAAGTCCACGTCGCCGAGGAACGCGCCGTGTTCGGCCTGGTAGTCGTCGGCGTCGGTGTCCCACCAGCCGCGGTTGGCGCGCCGCGCCTCGGCGTCACCCACCCGGCGCCGGGTGACCCGGCTGTCGTCATCCACGCGCCCACGCTAGGCCCCACCCGCTCGATTGGGTACGACGGCGCGTCGGAGATCTCGGTGACCGGCTCGCCGTCGGCGGCGGGGCGCGTCGGCCCGGCAGTCCCGGGTCGATCAGGCGCGGCGGCGACGAGGCGTACGGGGCTGCTGTGACGCAGGAGACAGCAGGGGTGTTTTCCGGGCGATTGTTCGGCTTTCGCAGGTCATCGTGTGGAGAGAACCCGGGAGGGCTTGCACGCTGTGGTAATGCGCACGGTAGGCTAGACGATGCGCTCGCGGATCGCGTTGCCTCGGCAGGGAGCAGGTGCGCGGTCGACGGAGCCACATCATGATCTCACTAGGCGATCGTTCGGTGTGCCCGGCGACGGATCCGCTGGCGCGAACAGGTCACTGCGACACACCAGCCTGCTGTGACAACCCACCGACCGGAGCAACCGCCCACATGACGAGCAGCATCGAGGCCCCCTCGAGCGCCACCCGGGTCACCCACGACGATCTCGGTTCCGAGGAGGCTTTCCTCGCCGCGATCGACGAGACCATCAAGTACTTCAACGACGGCGACATTGTCGAAGGCACCGTCGTCAAGGTCGATCGGGACGAGGTCCTGCTCGACATCGGCTACAAGACCGAGGGTGTCATCCCCTCTCGGGAGTTGTCGATCAAGCACGACGTGGACCCGGCCGAGGTTGTGACGGTTGGCGACCACATCGAGGCCCTGGTCCTCCAGAAGGAGGACAAGGAGGGTCGTCTGATCCTCTCCAAGAAGCGGGCGCAGTACGAGCGGGCCTGGGGCACGATCGAGAAGATCAAGGACGAGGACGGCGTCGTCCGCGGTTCGGTCATCGAGGTGGTCAAGGGCGGCCTCATCCTCGACATCGGGCTGCGCGGCTTCCTGCCCGCGTCCCTGGTCGAGATGCGTCGCGTGCGCGACCTGCAGCCGTACGTCGGGCGGGAGCTCGAGGCCAAGATCATCGAGCTGGACAAGAACCGCAACAACGTGGTCCTGTCCCGCCGGGCCTGGCTGGAGCAGACGCAGTCCGAGGTGCGCACCGAGTTCCTCAACAAGCTGCAGAAGGGCCAGGTCCGCAAGGGCGTCGTGTCCTCGATCGTCAACTTCGGTGCCTTCGTGGACCTGGGCGGCGTCGACGGCCTGGTGCACGTCTCCGAGCTGTCCTGGAAGCACATCGACCACCCGTCCGAGGTCGTCGAGGTGGGCCAGGAGGTCGAGGTCGAGGTCCTGGACGTCGACCTGGACCGCGAGCGCGTCTCGCTGTCGCTGAAGGCGACCCAGGAGGACCCGTGGCGGCAGTTCGCCCGCACCCACGCGATCCAGCAGATCGTGCCGGGTAAGGTCACCAAGCTGGTTCCGTTCGGTGCGTTCGTCCGCGTGGACGACGGCATCGAGGGTCTGGTCCACATCTCCGAGCTGGCCGAGCGCCACGTGGAGATCCCGGAGCAGGTCGTCCAGGTCGGCTCCGAGGTCATGGTCAAGGTCATCGACATCGACCTGGAGCGTCGTCGGATCTCGCTGTCGCTCAAGCAGGCCAACGAGGGCTTCGTCGAGGGCGAGGAGCACTTCGACCCGACCCTCTACGGCATGGCCGCGACGTACGACACCGAGGGCAACTACATCTACCCGGAGGGCTTCGACCCGGAGACGGGCGAGTGGCTCGAGGGGTACGACAAGCAGCGCGAAACCTGGGAGAACCAGTACGCCGAGGCTCGTCAGCGCTGGGAGGCCCACACCAAGCAGGTGCAGACCTCTCGGGCCGCCGACGCCGAGGCTGCCGCCAACCCGACTCCGGTCGTCCCGGCCGCTGGCGGCGGCGGTGGCGGTGGCACCACCTCTTCGTCCAGCCCGGCCCCGAGCCGGCAGGCCGAGGAGCCGGCCGGCACCCTGGCCACCGACGAGGCGCTCGCCGCACTGCGGGAGAAGCTCGCCGGCGGTAAGTGACCCGCTGAACGACGACGGGCCCCGTCCCCGCGATCTCCGGATCGCTGGGGGCGGGGCCCTCGCCGTACCTGCCGTACGGGAGCTGCGCCGGTCGGCGGGTCGCCGGGTGGTGGGCGGGTTTGGCGGCGGGCTTGTGGATCCGGTTGACTGTTCGGGTGCTGAGGGTGGGGTTGACCGGCGGGATCGGGTCGGGCAAGAGCGCGGTGGCCGCGCGGCTCGTCGAGCGGGGCGCGGTGCTCATTGACGCCGACCAGGTGGCCCGGGAGGTGGTGGCGCCGGGTACGGACGGGCTGGCCGAGATCGTTGCGGCCTTCTCCGACGCGGTGCTGGACACCGACGGCGCGCTGGACCGGGCCGCCCTGGGAGCGGTGGTGTTCGCCGACGAGGCCGCCCGGCGTCGGCTGGAGGCGATCACCCACCCCCGGGTCCGGGCCCGCACCGCGGAGCTGACCGCCGCGGCGGCACCCGACGCGATCGTCGTCAACGACGTGCCGCTGCTGGTCGAGGTGGGTCTCGCGCCGACGTACCACCTGGTGGTCGTGGTGCAGACGGCCGTGCCGACCCGACTGGAGCGGCTGGCGCGCGACCGGGGGATGAGTCGCGCGGAGGCCGAGCGGCGGATCGCCGCCCAGGCCGACGACGCCCGCCGCCGGGCGGTGGCCGACGTGGTGCTGACCAATGACGGCAGTCTGGCGGCGCTGCACGACGCCGTCGACGGGCTCTGGCAGCAACGGCTGGTGCCCTACGACGACAACCTGCGCCAGCGGCGGGTGGTCCCGCCGGACCCGGCGGCGTCGGCCGGAGCCGACGCGAGCTGGTCGGAGCAGTACGAGCGGCTGGCCGCCCGGATCCGGCACGCGCTCGGCTCGGCCGCCCTGCGCATCGACCACATCGGCGCGACGGCGGTGCCCGGCCTCGCCGCGCAGAACGTCATCGACGTGCAGGTGGCGGTCGGGAGTCTCGCCGACGCCGACGGGCCGTTGGCCGAGCGGCTGGCGAGCGCCGGGTTCCCGCGCGTGCCGGGGCAGTGGTGGGACGACCCGCGCCCGGCCGGCAGGGGGCGTTGGGAGAAGCGGCTGCACGGCAGTGCGGACCCGGCCCGCCCGGTTCGTCTGCACGTGCGGGTGGCGGATTCACCGGGCTGGCGGTACGCGTTGCTGATGCGCGACCACCTGCGTGCCGACCCGGATCAGCGGGCCGCGTACCTGCTGCTCAAGCGGGACCTGGTCGCTTCGGCGCCGGAGGCCGGCGATTCCGGCACGGCCCGCAACCCGTGGTTCGACGAGGAGTACCTGCGGGCCGAGCAGTGGGCCACGCAGACCGGCTGGCGGGCCTGAGGTCGCTGGTCAGCGGGTGCCGGGCCGAGGGGCCGAGGGCCGGGGAGCCGCCGGTCGGGGTTTGGCGGGCCGGGGGTTGGCGGCCAGCCGGGGCACGACGGCGGGTTGGAGGTCCAGGTGTGCCCACGCGCCGACGTCGGTCCGCACCTCGAGTCGGCGCAGCGACCCGTCCCCGCGGTCGATCCAGTAGCGCAGCCGCGCGCCGGCCGGACCCGCCTCGATGACGTCCACGGTCCGTCCGGCGGCGACATCGTCGCGTATGCGTACGGCCGCGCCCCGGTGCCCGACCGACCCGGCGGTCACCGCGGCGTCGACAAGCACGCCCAGGTCGTCCCCGCCGGCTCGGGTGACCCGCCAGGTCCCGGCCGGGGGCGGCAGCGGCGGCCGGGCCGGCGCCTCGGCGGTGCCGCCGCCGGCGGCGACCGCCGGCAGGTCCGCCCGGGCCAGACCGGCGGCGTCGCGTCGCAGCAGGGTCCGGCGATCCGGTACGCCAAGGTCGGCGACGGCGAGGTACGCGGTCCGCGCGGTCCAGCTCACCCAACCGGCGCCCCGCAGGTTCGTGTCCGTGCCGACCGGCGCGGTCAGGGTGAGCGTGGCACCGCCCTGGGCGCGGAGCCGGGCGGGCAGCCGGTCGAGCCGGCGCTGTTCGGCGTCGGTCAGCGCGCGGGGCAGACCGGGCCGGCCGCCGAGGGCGTCCACCGGTCGTAGTGTCGGCCGGTCCTCCCGGTTGAACACCACGGTGACCGGGCCGGCGCCGGGCAGCCGGGTCACCAGCTTGTGCAGCCGGGCGTCCTGGTCGAGCCAGTACCGGGTCTGTCCGTCCGGGGCCGGCGTCGCGGCGCCGGGGGTGCCGGGCGCCGCGCTGGCGGCCGGCGTACCGGTGGCCAGTGGCGCCTGTATGACGTCCAGGGGGCCGGCCGGCGCGGTGTCCCGGGCGATCCAGCGCGCCTCGCCGGACGGTACCGTCCGGGCCGGGTCCGGGCGATCGGCGGCGAGATCGAGGAGCAGGTCGAGCACCGGTGCCAGGTGCGCCCCGGGGGTCAGTCGGTGCAGCCGCCACCGATCCGCCGGCGGCATCAGTGGCGGTGCGGCGGGAGTGGGCACCGCCGCCGGATCGGGCCTGATCACCAGCACCGGCCCGCTCTTCTGCAGCAGCCCGCGTTCGGCGCCGGCACCCGGCCCGCCCACGTCGAGGTAGAGCAGCGACCGGGACCAGTCCACCCAACCCACCAGTTCGAGGCGGGCGGCGTCGGTGCCGGCCGTCACGCGTACGCCGGCGCGCAGGTCCCGCAGGTTGGTGACCCGTACGGCGGCCAGTCGCTCGGCCTCCGACACGGTCAGCGGCCGGGCTGGCTCGGGCGGGTCGGGCGCCCAGCTCAACAACCCGAGCACCAGGGCGGTCGCGGACGTCACCGCCGTCAGGCCGAGCAACAGCAGCACGGTACGCCGACGACGGCCGGCCGTGGCCGGGCCGGCGGTGTCGCTGGTGTCTGACGTGTCGGTGAGGTCGTCGGGGCCGGTGGTCGCGTGGTCCTGCGCGAGGGGCCCCGCGGCGGTGGCCCGGCCGCTGGCGCTCTGGCGGCCGGCGGTGCTCTGGCGGCCGCTGGTGGTCCGGCGGCGGGCGGTGGCCCGGCGGGCGCCGCCGGTGGTGCGGCCTGTCGTGGACGCGCCGCTGGCTGAGCCGCCGTCGCCGCCCGGGGCGTTGCCGGTGCTCGGGTCGCCCGGCCGCGACGGGGCAGCGTGGGCGGTGTCGGGCGCCGGGGTCGGGGAGGTGTCCACGGAGATGAAACGGCCGGGGCGGCACCGAGGTGACGAGCAGGGGCGCTCGCGGCGGCCGGTCTGCGCCTCGAGCGCGACCACACGGGTGCGCACGCCGGACGAGCCGGGTGCTGCGACCGCAGTGCCGGGGGCGACCGGCCGTGATGTTGGCCTGGCCACCGGCCCGGTCGGCCGCCGCGAGCGGCCTACAGGAAGAGGGTAGTCCCGGTGACATGGGCCACACAATGGGAATATTGAAGCCGATCACGTACCTGGCGTGACGGCCGTTCCTGTCTTACCTGCGGCGTACCGTTGACGGCATGGCGCTCGACATTCCCCGGCTCGACAGCCGCTTCCAGGTCGTCAGTGAGTTCCAGCCGGCCGGCGACCAGCCGACCGCGATCGACGATCTTGAGCGTCGGGTTCGGCGCGGCGACCGCAACACCGTGCTGCTCGGCGCGACGGGCACCGGCAAGAGTGCCACCACGGCGTGGCTGATCGAGCGGCTGCAACGCCCCACCCTGGTGCTCGCCCCGAACAAGACGCTCTGTGCGCAGTTGGCCAAGGAGTTCAGCGAGCTGCTGCCGCACAACGCCGTCGAATACTTCGTGTCGTACTACGACTACTACCAGCCCGAGGCCTACATCCCGCAGACCGACACCTACATCGAGAAGGACTCCTCGATCAACGAGGAGGTGGAGCGGCTGCGGCACTCGGCGACGATGTCGCTGCTCACCCGCCGCGACGTGATCGTGGTGGCGACCGTCTCGGCGATCTACGGGCTGGGCACCCCGGAGGAATACCTCGACCGGGCGGTGAAGGTGCAGGTCGGCCAGGATCTCGACCGCGACCAGTTGCTGCGCCGGCTGGTCGACATCCAGTACACCCGCAACGACATGGCCTTCCAGCGCGGCACCTTCCGGGTCCGCGGTGACACCCTGGAGATCATCCCGGCGTACGAGGAACTGGCCGTGCGCATCGAGCTCTTCGGTGACGAGGTGGAGAAGCTCTACTACCTCAACCCGTTGACCGGTGACGTGGTCCGCGAGGTCGACCAGTTGGTGATCTTCCCGGCCACGCACTACGCGGCGGGCCCGGAGCGGATGGAGCGGGCGATCCGCGACATCGAGGTCGAGCTGGCCGAGCGGCTCGCCGAGCTGGAGCGGCAGGGCAAGCTGCTGGAGGCGCAGCGGCTGCGGATGCGCACCACCTACGACATCGAGATGATGCGGCAGGTGGGTTTCTGCTCCGGCATCGAGAACTACTCGATGCACATGGACGGGCGGCTGCCCGGTAGCCCGCCGCACTGCCTGCTCGACTACTTCCCCGACGACTTCCTCACCGTGGTCGACGAGTCGCACGTGACCATCCCGCAGATCGGCGGCATGTACGAGGGCGACGCGTCGCGCAAGCGGATGCTCATCGACCATGGCTTCCGGCTGCCCAGCGCGGCCGACAACCGGCCGTTGCGCTTCGACGAGTTCCTGGAGCGGGTCGGGCAGATGGTCTTCCTCTCCGCGACCCCCGGCACCTGGGAGATGGAGCAGGCCCAGGGCGAGTTCGTCGAGCAGGTGATCCGACCCACCGGCCTGGTCGACCCGGAGGTCGTGATCAAGCCGACCAAGGGCCAGATCGACGACCTGATGCACGAGATCAAGCTTCGGACCGACCGGGACGAGCGGGTTCTTGTCACCACGCTGACCAAGAAGATGGCCGAGGACCTGTCCGACTACCTCCTGGAGAACGGCATCCGGGTGCGCTACCTGCACTCGGAGGTGGACACGCTGCGCCGGGTGGAGCTGCTGCGCGAGCTGCGCAAGGGCGACTACGACGTGCTGGTCGGCATCAACCTGCTCCGCGAGGGTCTGGACCTGCCCGAGGTGTCGCTGGTGGCGATCCTCGACGCGGACAAGGAGGGCTTCCTGCGCAGCGGCCGGTCGCTGATCCAGACCATCGGTCGAGCCGCCCGTAACGTCTCCGGTCAGGTGCACATGTACGCCGACAAGATCACCCCGTCGATGGCGGCGGCGATCGACGAGACCGATCGGCGGCGGGCCAAGCAGATCGCGCACAACGAGGCGCACGGCATCAGCCCGGAGCCGCTACGCAAGAAGATCCACGACATCCTGGACGACATCTACCGCGAGGCGGAGGACACCGAGAACTCCCGGGTCGGGGGTGCGGTGCGGCAGCTCTCCCGCGGCAAGGCGCCGGTCAAGGAGACCCGCAGCCGGAGCCGCTCCGCCGCCACCACCTCCCGGGAGGGGATGGCCCGCGCCGACCTCGCCCAGCTCATCCAGGAGCTCAACGACCAGATGCTGGCCGCCGCCCGCGAGCTGCAGTTCGAGTTGGCGGCCCGGATCCGTGACGAGGTCTCCGAGCTGAAGAAGGAGCTGCGCGGCATGGACGCCGCCGGCGTGCGGTGACGGTCTCCCCGGTCGGCCACGCCCGAGCGTTACGCCTGGGCCCGCCGACCGGGGCAACACGAAGGGCGGGCCCAGTTGACGGCGGTGACGCCGGTTGGCGAGATGGTCCTCGGGCTGCCCGAGGCGAGGCTGCGTCCGTTCGTCGACCGCTACCTGGGCTACCGGGAACGCGCTGACGTGCCACTGGTCCGCCGGGAATCGGCGGGCGTCTTCGTGGTGCTGATCCTGGGTTGGGGCGCTCCGCTGGACGTGACCGACCCGCGCAGCACCGAGCGCGGCGTCACCGCTGTCGACTCGTTCGTGGCCGGCACCTTCGACGGTTGGTGCACCACGCGCACGGTGGGCGTGGGGGAGGGTGTCGAGTTGCTGCTCGCCCCGCTGACCGCCCGCCGGCTGCTCGGCCTGCCGCTGGGCGAGCTGACCAACCGGGCCGTCGGCGTGGGGCAGCTCCCGGGCCACTGGCTGGATCGGCTGCGCGACCGACTCGCCGAGGCGCCGGGCTGGCCGCAGCGGTTCGCCCTGCTCGACCGGGTGCTCACCGCCCGGCTGACGGCGTCCCCGCCGGTGGACCCGCGGCTCGCCTGGGCGTGGCGGTGGCTCGTCGCCAGCGGTGGGCGGGGGAGCGTCGGTGCGCTCGCCGACGAGCTGGGCTGGAGTCGGCGGCACCTCGCGTTCCGGTTCCGGCAGGACGTCGGGCTGCCCCCCAAGATGGCCGCCCGGCTGCTGCGTTTCCAGCAGGCGCACGCCGCGTCGACCGAGATCGGGGCGAGCGGGCGGGCCGTCGACTGGGCCGCGGTGGCGGCGGCCTGCGGTTACTACGACCAGTCGCACCTGATCCGGGACTACCACCAGTTCGCGGGGGCGACGCCGGCCGCGCTGCTCGCCGCCCGGTGACGACGCTCGACTGACCCCCCGCTCGCGACGGCGACCCGCCGAGGTCGCATTCGTCCAATCCGGATTAGCGCCGCCGGACGCAGAATCGGGTCATGCGAACCATCTATCCGATCCTCCGTTACCCCGATCCCCGCGCCGCGATCGACTGGCTCGGCGCCGCCTTCGGTTTCCAGGTGCACGCCGTGCACGAGGCACCCGATGGCACTGTCGCGCACGCCGAGCTGATCCTCGACACCGGCATGATCATGCTGGGTGGTCGGGCCGACGCCGCGCCCCGCCCGGCTGACGACGACTGGTCGGTCTACGTGGCGGTGCCGGACGTCGACGCGCACTGCGCGCGGGCCCGGGCGGCCGGCGCCGAGATCATCCGCGAGCCGTTCGACACCGACTACGGCTCCCGTGACTACGCGGCGCGCGACCTGGCCGGCACCGTCTGGTCGTTCGGCACGTACCGGCCCTGAACCCCGCCGAGTCGGTCCACGGTCCGGCGGGAACCGTTCCGCTCGACCGTGAACCGCCGCTGACCTGCGGAAACGATGCGGATGAGTGGATCCGGCCGGGTGGCGGCACCGAATGCTCCGATTGCGGTGTGCGAGCGAACTATTGCACTGGGTGATCGTCCTGCGTAGTCTCCCTCGGTGGGGAGGCCGGGATGCCGCTGCCAACAAGTCCTGTTATTCGACGTGCACGTCTCGGCGCAGAACTGCGCCAGCTTCGTCGGCGCGAGTCGCTGACCCTGGAGCAGGTCTGCGACCGGCTGGGCTGGGCCTCGACGTCCAAGCTGTCCCGCATCGAGCTGGGCCAGAGTCGCCCGGACCTTGCCGACGTGCTCGATCTGCTGGACGTCTACAAGGTGCCGACGCCCGCCCGGGAGGCGCTGATCGTCATCGCCCGGGACGCGGCGACCAGTCGAGGCTGGTGGAAGACGCTGGGCGAGATGAGCGAACGGCAGCGCACCTACGCCGAGCTGGAGGCGGGTGCCGCCGACATCGTCGAGTACCAGCCGTCGGTGGTGCCGGGGCTGCTGCAGACGCCCGCGTACGCCCGGGTGCTGGTCACGGCCAGCGCCCGGCTCACGCCGGAGGTCGATGTGGACGCCGAGGTGCGCGCTCGGGCGCTACGGCAGGAGGTGCTGCGGCGGGCCTATCCGCCGCGCTACACGGCGGTGCTCGCCGAGGCCGTCTGCGACCAGGGTGACCTGCCGGTGGCGGTCTGGCGGGAGCAGTTGCGGCATCTGGTCGCGGTGACCGGGCTGTCCCATGTCACGGTGCGACTGCTGCCGCGCGGGGTCGCCGGTGACGGGCTGCACCCGCTGACACCGTATTCCTGCTATGCCTTTCCCGACCCGGCGGACCCGCGGACGGTGATGCTCGAGGCGCTGACCACCGACGTCCGGCTGGCCACCGCGCTCGATGTCGACCGCTACCAGCGGATGACCGAGGCGTTGCTGGCCTCGGCGCTGTCGCCGGAGGAGACCGTCACCGTGCTGGCCCGCCGCGTCGGCGAGTAACCGCCGACGGTGCGGCGCCGCGCGGCCACCGGGCCCGGCGCCCCCGAGCCCGTCGGGACCGGCGGCCGGCGCGTGCGTCCGGCACGATAACCGCGGGGTACGACAGGCAGGCTCAGGCCGGCACGTCGAGGAAGTGTTCGACCACCGGCGGTCCCGCGAAGTGGGGGCCGATCAGCGCCCGCCACCGCTCGAACCGTTCGGTGGCCCGGAAGTTCTCCTCGTGCGCCTCGACCGAGTCCCATTCGACGAGCAGCACGAAGCGGGTCGGCGACTCGATTCCCCGGGTCATCCGCACGGACCGGCAGCCGGTCGCCCCGGCGAGCACCGGGTGCCCCTCGGCGTACGCGGCGGCGAACGCGTCCTCGTGTCCGGGCAGTACGTCGATCAACGCGACCTCAAGCACCATGTCGGACAGCCTCCCACGGTGGTCGTCGCCGGTGGTGTCGCGGGGTCTGTTCCGGCGTCGGTGACGCCCCTAGGGTGGCCTGGTGATCATTGACTGGCTCACCGGCACCGCCTTTCGGGTGGCCGGTACGGGCACCACCTGGGCGGAGCTGCTGAGGTTCGCGACCGGTGTGCTCAACGTGTGGCTGGTGGCCCGGCAGAAGATCGCCAACTGGCCGATCGGCATCGCCAACGTGCTGCTGCTCATGCTGCTGTTCTGGACCGCCGGCCTGTACGCCGACGCGGGGCTCCAGGTCGTCTACGTCGCGCTCGGCTGTTACGGCTGGTGGCACTGGCTGGTCGGTGGCGAGCGGCGCACCCGGCTCACGGTGAGCCGGACGGGACGACGGGAGTGGTTGGCGCTGGCCGCCGCCGGGGTGCTGCTCACCGGCGTGCTCTGGGTGCTGTTGGACCGGGCCACCGACTCGACGGTGCCGCTGCCGGACGCGTTGACCACGGCGCTGTCCCTGCTGGCCACGTACGGGCAGACCCGCAAGCGGGTGGAGAGTTGGTGGCTCTGGATCGCCGCCGACCTGATCTACATCCCGTTGTACGCGTACAAGGGGCTGCACCTGACCGCCGTCCTCTACCTGGTCTTCCTCGCCCTGTGCGTGCTCGGGTTGCGGGCCTGGCGGGCCGATCTGCGTCGGGTCGACCGGCCGAGCGCGGTCCCGCCCGGCCCGGCCGCGGTCGCCGCGTGAGCGCCGGGACGTCTGGCCGGGCACCGGCGCCACGCTCGCCGGGGCGACCGGACGCCGTGGAGTTCGGGCACGGGATGGTGGTGGGCAAGTTCTATCCACCGCACGCCGGGCACCACGCGCTGATCGCGGCGGCCGCCGCCCGTTGCGCCGAGGTCACCGTCGTGGTGGCGCCCTCGTGTCGGGAGTCCATCCCGTTGCCGCTGCGCCTGGACTGGCTGCGGGAGGTGCATGCCGACACGCCGTGGGTCCGGTTCGTCGGGCGGTACGACGACCACCCGGTGGACTACGCCGATCCGGCCGTCTGGGACGCGCACTGCGCGGTGTTCCGTGAGGCGGTCGGGCCGGGGCCGGTGGACGCGGTCTTCTCCTCCGAGGCGTACGGCGCCGAGTTGGCGCGCCGGTTCGACGCCGTACCCGTGTCGGTGGATCCGGACCGGCGGACCGTGCCGGTGTCCGGGACGGCCGTGCGCGCGGATCCGGCGGGTCACTGGCGGTGGCTGAGCGCGCCGGTGCGGGCGTGGTTCGTCCGGCGGGTGGTGGTGGTCGGGGCCGAGTCGACCGGCACCACGACGATGGCGGAGGCGCTGGCGGGGCACTACGGCACGTCCTGGGTGCCGGAGTACGGCAGGGAGTTGACCGCCCGCAAGCTGGCCCGGTTGCGGGAGCGGACGCCGACGGCGACGGTCTTCGACGTCACGTGGGACCGGGACGACTTTCGCGCCGTGGTCCGCGCGCAGCAGGCGGCCGAGGACGCGGCGGCCCGGACGAGCGGGCCGCTGCTGGTCTGCGACACCGACGCGCGGGCGACGGCGGTGTGGGAGGAGCGTTACCTGGGCAGCGCGTCGGAGCAGGTGCGGGCGGCGGCCCGTCGGCCGGCGCTGTATCTGTTGACTGATCACCGGGGGGTGCCGTTCACCGATGACGGGCTGCGCGACGGCGAGCACCTGCGGGAGTGGATGACCGAGCGGTTCCGGGCCGAGCTGGCGGGGTGCGGGGTGCCGGTGGTGGAGCTGACCGGGTCGCCCGCGGAGCGGTTGGCCCGGGCGGTGCGGGCCTGCGACGACCTGCTCGCCGCGGGTTGGTCCCTCGCCGGCCCGATCGCCGCACCCGACCTGCACTAGCCTCCTAGGAAGCCCTAGGCGGTGTGGCGCCGAACAGGGTGTTCGGAGCCACCGGCTGCCCGGGGTGTGATCACGGGCAGTGGTGGGCAACAATGGTCACCGAGGAGGGGAGTATTCCCCCGCAACGGAGTCGTCAGCACGGTCGAACGCCGGGTTCCACGGTGGCCGACCCGGCCCCGTAGGTCGCCGCCCTTCCCGGGCGGCGGCGGAAGAGACCTCCGACAGTCACCAGAGTGAGCGACAGCGGCACACCGGCCCCCGTGGGGGCGTACGGTGTGCCCGACGCCGCGTGTCTGCCGGAGGAATGAACGTTGGACGTGTCCGGATTGGTGTGGGCGGGGACGCTTGTCGCACTGACTGCGGTCCTGCTCGCCGACCTGTTGATCATCGGTCGGCGCCCGCACGAGCCGAGTGTGCGGGAGTCGAGCCTCTGGGTCGCCTTCTATGTGGGGCTCGCCCTGATCTTCGGCGCGGGTCTCTGGCTGACCTCCGGTGCCAGCGCGGCCGGCCAGTTCTACACCGGTTGGCTCACCGAGTACAGCCTCTCGGTGGACAACCTCTTCGTCTTCGTGATCATCATGGCCCGCTTCGGGGTGCCCCGGCAGTACCAGCAGAAGGTGCTGCTCGTCGGCATCGTGCTGGCGCTGGTGATGCGGGGCGGGTTCATCGCGGCGGGTGCCGCGCTGATCTCGCAGTTCTCCTGGGTCTTCTACATCTTCGGCGCGTTCCTGATCTACACGGCGGTGAACCTGGCCCGGCAGGGTGAGCCGGACGAGGACGAGTTCTCCGAGAACGTGCTGATCCGGTGGAGCCGTAAGGCGCTGCCGATCTCGAAGGACTACGACAGCGCGAAGCTCACCACCCGCGTGGACGGCCGGCGGCTGTTCACCCCGATGCTGATCGTGATGATCGCGATCGGCACCACCGACCTGATCTTCGCACTGGATTCGATCCCGGCGATCTTCGGCATCACCCAGGAGCCGTACCTGGTCTTCACCGCGAACGTCTTCGCGCTGATGGGCCTTCGTCAGCTCTACTTCCTGCTCGGTGGCCTGCTCGACCGGCTGATCTACCTGAGCTACGGCCTGGCCGTGGTGCTCGGCTTCATCGGGGTCAAGCTGGTGCTGGAGGCGTTGGCCGACAACAACCTGCCGTTCATCAACGGTGGTGAGCACGTCGGCTGGGCGCCGCACATCCCGATCTGGTTGTCGCTGCTGGTCATCATCGGCACCCTGGGTGTCGCCACCGCCGCCAGCCTGGTCAAGTCCTCGCGGGACCGGCGTCGCGAGTTGGCCGACGCCCGACGCTGACCGGTCACCGGCCGGGCGCCGAGAGGCGTCCGGCCGGTCAGACCCGGTGCGCGCCCACCAGCGTCGCGGTCCGGTCGGCCGGCAGTGGTTCCTCGATGACCCGCCGCCGCCGGTAGCAGGCGTGCAGCATCCGGCGTTGCCCGCCGTCGCCGGGCGTCGCGGTGACGATGCCGATGTGGTGGATCTTGCGGCCGGGTCGGGCGAAGAAGTAGAGGTCGCCGGGGCGTTCCGCGCCCAGCGGCACCGGGGTGGTGGCGGCGGCCTGGTCGTCGGCGTCGCGGGGCAGCAGCACCCCGAACCGCCGCCAGGCCAGATGCACCAGCCCTGAGCAGTCGATGCCGTGCGCGGACAGGCCGCCCCAGATGTAGACCACGTCCAGCAGTCGCTGTGCCACCGCGAGCGCCTGCTCGGCGGTCGGCGCCGCGGCCGACGCTGGCACCAGGTGCTCGTCGGGAAGCCAGAGCGGCGTGGGCCGGCCGGGGACGTGCACCGGCCGCCAGCCGCCGCGTACGGGGCCGGCCGGGACGAGGCGGGTGCCGACGACGACGCCGGGCAGCGCCACCGGCCCGTTCGGGGCGGTGTGGAGCCCGGTGACGGTGGCGTCCACCACCAGTGGGTCACCGGTGCCGGTGTGGGCCGGGTCGACTGTGGTCAGTTGGTCGGTGGGGAGCCAGCCCGGGTAACCGCGGGGGTCCAGCTTGGCCGCTGGTTGCTCGACGGCGACGACCCGCGCCCAGCCGTCCGGGCGCAGCTCGCTGACGAGGACCCGCTCGCCGAGCAGGAGTTGGCTCAGCACGCAGTCGCCGACCTGCTGGTCGGTGTCGAGTCCGGAGACCCAGGTCAGGATGTCGGCGCCGGCGGTCAGCGCGGGGCGGTCGACCGGGCGGACCGCCTCGGGGGAGGTCCACAGCGTCGCCACGGCGACCCGGACGAGGGCCTCGCGGCCCGGTTGCAGCTGCACGTCAACTCCCAGATCGCGTCGGCTGTCCCGGGAAACCCTATGAAAGAAACCGACCACCATCAACCGTGAGTCTGCACTTTTGCTTCAGTCAGGCCGGAGATGCCCAGGCCAGGGGCGTCCGGCAGCACCACGCTCGCGCCGTCGTAGCGAATGCCGCCCTGCACCGGTGACCAGGCCAGCCACCAGGCGGCGTCCAGGTCGGCAACCGCTGTGGTGCCGTACGCGGCCACCAGGCTGGCCGCCGCCCCGATGCCGACCTGGCTCTCCATCATCGAGCCCACCACCGTGCCGAGGCCGTGCGCGGTGGCCAGTTCGAGCAGGGTGCGCGCCGGGTGCAACCCACCGCACTTGGCCAGCTTGACGTTGACCAGGTCGGCGGCGCGGCGGCGGATCACCTCCACCAGGTCACGGACCCCGAAAACCGCCTCGTCGGCCAGGATCGGCACGGACACCCGGTCACTGACCCAGGCCAGCCCATCCAGGTCCCAGCGGACCACCGGCTGCTCGACCAACTCCACGTCGAGCCCCGCGTCCTCGATCCCGCGGATCACCCGGACCGCCTCCCGGGGCGTCCAGCCCTGGTTGGCGTCCAACCGGATCCGGATGCCGGGGCCGACGGCCGCCCGCACCGCCCGCACCCGGTCCAGATCGCCGGCCGCGTCGGTGCCGACCTTCAGCTTGAGCACGCCGAAGCCGTCGGCCTGCCGCTGCCGTGCCGCGGTCGCCAGGTCCACCGCGTCGCCCGCCGCCAGCGTGACGTCCGTCGGGACCCGCAGCGAGGTGCCCCCGAGCAACCGCACCAGGGGTACGCCCAGTCGCCGCGCGGCGAGGTCGTGCAGGGCGACGTCGACAGCGGCCTTCGCCGCCTCGTTGCCGACCACGGCGCGCTGCACCTCGGCGCAACGGGTCACCAGGTCGTCCGGGTCGCGGCCGATCAGCTGGGGGCCGAGCAACTCGCGGACGCACGCCTGTGCGCCGGCAACCGACGCGCCGGTGACCTGCCAGACCTGGGGGGCCTCGCCGAAGCCGGACCGGCCGTCGCTGTCGACGAGTTCGACGACCAGCGTGTCCACTGTGGTGGTACGGCGCAGGGCGGTGACGAACGGGGTGTGTAAGGGGGCGGAAACCCGGTGGGTGCGTACCGCCGAGATCGTCATGTGGGGCACTCTATATCCAGGTTCACGGCGGGAGGGGAGACCGGATGACCGGGCAGGGCTGGGAGCTGGTGGGTGCGCCGAACGCGCGTGACCTGGGCGGCCTCGTCGGCGCGGACGGGCGGCGGGTCCGGGTCGGCCAGTTGATCCGCACTCCGGCGCTGGGTCGGCTCACCGACGAGGACCTGCCGGTGCTGGCGAAACTGGGGCCGGCGTGCGTGCTGGATCTGCGCGACACCACGGAGATCTCGGTCGCCCCGGCGGACCGGCTCGCCGGTGAGCCACGGGTGGTGCGGCTGCCGGTGCACGATGCGGAGCACCCGGTCTTCACGTACGTCTCGGCGGTGCTGCTCGGCCACGATCTGAACGCGTACGCGGAGCTGGCCCGGCAGGGCACGGCCGGGGCGATGGCGGCGATCTACCGCTGGTTCGTCACGGGTGAGTCGGCGCGGGTCGGTTTCGCCGAGGCGGTGCGCCTGGCGGCGCGACCGGAGAACCTGCCGGTGGTCTACCACTGCTCGGCGGGCAAGGACCGCACCGGTTGGCTCACCGTCATCCTGTTGACGGCGCTCGGGGTGGACGAGGCGGCGATCCGTGCCGACTACCTGCGCAACAACGAGCTGACCGACAGCCTGCGGGCGGTGATCGTCGAGGCGATGCGGCGGCGGAACCCCGAGCTGGACGTGGACGCGGTGCTGCCCGTGTTGGAGGTCCGCGCCGAGTACCTCGACGCCGGTTACGCCGAGGTGCGTCGGGTGCACGGCTCGTTCGACGCGTACCTGCGTGACGGGCTGGGGCTCACCGACTCCGACCTCACCGCGCTGCGGGCGCAGCTGCTGGAGTGACAGCTGAGCCGGGCGGTGTGCCGGCGCGGGCGACCCAACCGGTGACGATCAGCGCCTGGCCGGCGGCGTAGGTCGCCATGATCAGCACCGGCGCGCCGGGTGGCTGGGCCACCTCGGCCACCCCGGCGGCGATCAGCAGGTCGGAGCCGAGGAAGAGCGCGGCGCCGAGACCGACCCGCCAGCCCTGGGTGGTGGCGGTGGTGGCCATGGCGGCCAGCGCGATCGCGTACCCGGCCACCGGTACGGCCAGCCCGACGTCGGTCAGGCCCGCCCACATCCAGGCCAGGGCGACGACGGTCAGCAGCGCGTACACCACTGGGACGGCGAGCAGCGGCGGCCGGCGCAGCGCGGTCGCGGCACCGTGGCGGGTGAAGGCCGCGAGGTAGCAGAGGTGCGTGCCGAGGAAGCAGGCCATGCCGGCGAGGAACCAGCCGGTGCCGTCGATCATGAGGGCGATGTCGCCGCCGGTGGCGAAGGCCAACGCGGCGAGCAGCAGCCGGTCCGGTCGGGCTCCGCGTTCGGCGCTGGCCCGCCACAGGTACGCGACCAGCAGCGGCATCAGCAGCGGCTTGGTGAGCAGGAGGGCGGTGCCGCCGCCGGTGGCGTTGGCCAGCAGGTTCGCGGCGGTCGCGACGAGGAAGGCGATCAGCACGGTGCGGCTGCGGGGCATCGGCGGCTCCGGGGTGGGGGGTGCGAGCAGCCTAGCCGCAGTCGGCGGGTGTCGGTGCCGGCGCGGTGGGTGCCGGGTCAGAGGTGGTGGCGGACGGCCCAGACCTGCGCCGAGATGTGCGCGAGCAGCAGGCAGGCGTCGTCCTCCACCTGGTCGTCGCCGTCGGCCAGGTCGGTGGTGGTGCAGACGGCGATCAGGTACGGCGGTGCGTCGTCGGGCAGGACCACGCCGGCGCCGTGGCGGACGCCGCGTACCCAACCGTTCTTGTGCGCGATGCGGGTGCCCTCGGGCAGGCCGGCGGCGAGGTCCTCGCGGTGTTCCTGGGCGAGCAGCACGTCCAGCATGGTGGCGCACGCGGCCGGGGAGGCGAGTGGGCCGGGGGTGGTGGCCCCGGTGGCCAGCGCGCCGAGCAGGGCGGCCAGGTCGGCGGCGGTGACCGAGTTGGTGATGCCGGCGTCGCGGGCGGCGAAGTCCTCGATGCCGCGTCCGGTGACGCTGGTGCGGGCGCCGGCGAGCGCCCAGACCTCGGCGACGGCGGGCAGCCCGACGTGCCCGAGGACGAGGTTGGTGGCGAGGTTGCTGGAGCGCACGATCATCCGGTCGGCCAGCCAGCGCAGCGACGCGGTGGCGCCGAGGCGGTCCCAGACCGCGTCGTCGTTGTCGTAGGGCTGGGCACAGGCGAAGCGGGGTGCGCCGGGCTGGGCGGAGTCGAAGTCGTTGACGACCGGGACCGGGGCGTCCAGGTCCAGGGTGCCGGCTTCGGCGGCCCGGTGCAGTGCGGCGAGCACCGCCACCTTCATGGTGCTCGCGGCGTAGTGGGCGGCGTTCGCGTGGCGGGTCCAGGTCGGCGGGGCGTCGAGGCGCCCCACGTACGCGGAGACGGTGCCGGGCACCCGGTCCAGGTGGGCGTCGAGATCATCCCAGGTCATGCCGGTGACCGTAGCGGATCACGGGTGGGTGGACTCGCGTACCCGTCGGGGGAAGACGACGGGCGCGCCGGCCGCGAGCGGCCGACGCGCCCGGTGTCGGGTGCGGGTGGGGTCAGCTGGCGTGCTTGCGGCGGGCGGCGGCGCGGCCCCGCTGCTGCTGGTCGAGCACCACCTTGCGGATGCGCACCGCGGTCGGGGTGACCTCGACGCACTCGTCCTCGCGGCAGAACTCCAGGGCCTGCTCCAGGGAGAGCTTGCGCGGCGGGATCAGCTTCTCGGTCTCGTCGGAGGTGGACGCCCGCATGTTGGTGAGCTTCTTCTCCTTGGTGATGTTGACGTCCATGTCGTCGGAGCGGGAGTTCTCCCCGACGATCATGCCCTCGTACACCTCGGTGGTGGGCTCGACGAACAGCTGGCCGCGCTCCTGCAGGTTGATCATCGCGAAGGCGGTGACCACGCCGGACCGGTCGGCGACCAGCGAACCGTTGTTGCGGGTGCGCAGCTCGCCGAACCACGGCTCGTACGACTCGAAGACGTGGTGCAGGATGCCGGTGCCCCGGGTGTCGGTGAGGAACTCGGTGCGGAAGCCGATCAGGCCGCGCGCCGGCACCAGCCACTCCATCCGGATCCAGCCGGTGCCGTGGTTGACCAGTTGCTCCATCCGGCCCTTGCGGGTGGCGAGAAGCTGGGTGATCGCGCCGAGGTACTCCTCGGGGGCGTCGATGGTCAGCCGCTCGACCGGCTCGCAGGTCTTGCCGTCGATCTCCCGGGTGACCACCTGCGGCTTGCCGACGGTCAGCTCGTAGCTCTCCCGGCGCATCTGCTCGACCAGGATGGCCAGCGCCAGCTCGCCGCGGCCCTGCACCTCCCAGGCGTCCGGCCGCTCGGTGGGCAGGACCCGCAGCGACACGTTGCCGATCAGTTCCTTGTCCAGGCGGTCCTTGACCATCCGGGCGGTGACCTTGGAGCCCTTGACCCGGCCGACCAGCGGCGAGGTGTTGGTGCCGATGGTCATCGAGATGGCCGGCTCGTCGACGGTGATCAGCGGCAGCGCCACCGGGTTCTCCACGTCGGCGAGGGTCTCACCGATCATGATCTCCGGGATGCCGGCGACGGCGATGATGTCGCCCGGGCCGGCGGTCTCGGCCGGCTTACGCTCCAGGCCCTCGGTCATCAGCATCTCGGAGATGCGGACCCGCTGGGTGCTGCCGTCGGTGCGGCACCAGGCCACCGTCTGACCCTTGCTGATGGTGCCCTGGCGGACCCGGCACAGCGCCAGCCGGCCCAGGAACGGCGACGCGTCGAGGTTGGTGACGTGCGCCTGCAGCGGGGCGTCGTCCTCGTATGCGGGAGCCGGGATGGTGTCCAGCAGGGTGCGGAACAGTGGCTCCAGGGAGTCGCTGTCGTCGGGCACCGAGCCGTCGGCCGGCTGGGTCAGCGAGGCGATTCCGTCGCGGGCGCATGCGTAGACGATCGGGAAGTCGATCTGCTCCTCGTCGGCGTCCAGGTCGAGGAAGAGCTCGTAGGTGTCGTCCACGACCTCCTTGATCCGCGCGTCCGGACGGTCCACCTTGTTGATCACGAGGATGATCGGCATCCGGGCCCGCAGGGCCTTGCGCAGCACGAAGCGGGTCTGCGGCAGCGGGCCCTCGCTGGCGTCGACGAGCAGCACCACACCGTCGACCATGGTCAGGCCGCGCTCCACCTCGCCGCCGAAGTCGGCGTGGCCGGGGGTGTCGATGATGTTGATGGTGACCGGGTCGGAGCCGTCCGCCGGCAGGTACCGCACGCCGGTGTTCTTGGCCAGGATCGTGATGCCCTTTTCCCGCTCCAGGTCCCCGGAGTCCATCACCCGCTCGGTGTTCTCGCCGCGTGCGCCGTACGCGCCGGCCTGCCGCAACATGGCATCGACCAGGGTGGTCTTGCCGTGGTCGACGTGAGCGATGATGGCGACGTTGCGGAGGTCGGTGCGAAGCTGCATACCCTCTATCCTTCCGCCTGCGCTCGCGCAGGCTGCGTCGGGGTCACCCCCAGGTGCCCCTGATCTATGGTGAAACCGCTGTGCCGGTGGTTCCCCCGGCTGGCATGCTGACTCCCGTGTCCCGGGGGCCTGAGTGCACGACCTGCTGACCTGGGTGCAGGGTCTGCCCACCCTGTGGATCTACCTGGTCGCCGCGCTGATCGTGGCGGGCGAGACCGCGGTGATCTTCGGCCTGCTCGTGCCGGGTGAGGCTACCCTGCTGCTGGTCGGCTTCCTCACCTACAACGGTACCTTGCGGCTCGGGCCGGCGTTGCTCGCGATGATCGCCGCGGCGGTTGTCGGCGATGGGCTGGCCTTTCGCGCCGGGCGGCGGTACGGCCCCCGGCTGCGCGCCGGGCTCGGTCACCGGGTCGGGCCGCAGCGGTGGGCCCGCGCCGACGCCATGCTCGCCCGCCTCGGTGGGCGGGGGGTGTTCGCCGCCCGGTGGGTGGCTTTCGCCCGCACCCTGGTGCCTCGGCTGGCCGGTGCGGCCGGCATGCCGTACCGGCGGTTCGCCCTGTGGAACCTGGCCGGGGTGGTGACCTGGGTGGGTGGCTCCGTGCTGCTCGGTCATCTCGCCGGTGAGTCGTACGACACGGTCTCCCGGCTGCTCGGCCGGGCCACCGGGGTGGCGTTCCTGCTGCTGGCCGGCCTGCTGGGGGTGGTGCTCGTCGGCCGGTGGCTGGGTCGTAACCCCGATCCGGTGCGTGCGCTGCTGTCGCGGGCGGGCGGGTTGCCCCCGGTGCGGTGGCTCACCGCCCGCTACGGGGTGCTGTTCTTCCTGGTGGCGATGCGGATCGGCCCGGCCTGGACGCTGCTGCTCAATCTGGCTGCCGGGCTCCTGCTGCTCTTCGCCGCCGGGCTCGCCATCGCCGGTCTGCTCGCGGTGGCGGTCCGCAACTCCGGGCTTGCCGCACTGGATGGTGCCATCGCCGGGTGGTTCGCCGCCCGACGTACCCCGGACGCCGCCGAGGCCACGCTGGTCGTGGTGTCGGTGGTGCGCGGGTCGGTGCTGATCCTGTTGGTGGCGCTGGTGGCGGCGGGACTGGCGTGGCGCAACCGGCCCTGGCGGGCGGATCTGCTCAGCGTGGTCGGCACTGTCGGCGCGTTCGTACCGCTGGTGGTGCTGGCCGTGGTGGCCGAGCTGACCGGCCCGGACGGGGGCGCCCCGGGCAGCGGCGAGGTCGCCCCGCTGTCGACCCAGAGCGCCGTGGTCGCGGCGAGCTTCTGCACCCTGGCCTGGCTGGTGTCACGCAGCGCCCGCTGGCCGGTTGCCGTGGCCGCCTGGACGGCCGCCGCGGCCGGGGTGCTGGGGATCGGCGGCGCGCGGCTCTACCTCGGCCTGGACACGGCGAGCGGGGCCGCGGCGGCGGTGCTGCTCGGGGTGCTGTGGACGGTGGTGTTCGTGGTCGCCTGGGCGACCCGGGACCGGGCGGTGGGGGAGCGAACGCCGCCGGTGGACCAGCCCCGGTCGCCGTCGCAGGGGCACCGCCGCCCGGTCGAGCCTTGTTAGGGTGCGGCGACGGTCACAGCGGGGGAGGCAGCGGGATGGTTCGACAGACACACCGGCTGGTCGGCGCGGCGCTCGCCGGGCTGTTGCTGACCGGGTTGGTGGGCTGTGCCGGCAACGGGCAGAGCCCCGAGTCCCTTGCCGCGCCGGTCGCCGTCAGCGACGAGCCGACCGATGCCCCGTCCGACGAGGTCAGCGCGGAGCCGAGCCCGTCGGTGAGCGCGGTGGAGTCGATGGGCGCCGCGCCGAGTCGCAGCGCGACCCCGACGCCGAAGCCGTCGAAGAAGCCGACCCGTACGGCGCCGAAGCCGCGTCCGGTGGCGAAGCCGCCCACCGAGACCGAGGTGCCGCCGGCGCCACCGAAGCCGGCACCGACGTCCTGCAAGCCGACCTACAAGGGCACCCAGGCGTCGCGGTCCGAGGTGAAGGCGGCGCTGACCGACGCGGCCAACCGCACCTACTGGCCGGTCTCCGCGCCGGACATCAAGATCCCGCTCACCCTGCTCAAGGCCACCGCGTGGCAGGAGAGCGGCTGGCAGTCCAACATCTACGCCTGCGACGGTGGGGTCGGGCTGATGCAGGTGATGCCGGACACCGCGGGCTGGATGAACCAGCGGTTCGAGAAGAGCTACAAGATCGACGCCTACCGGGACAACGCCTACCTCGGCGCCACCTATCTGGCCTGGGCGACGAAGTACATCGGCGACATGTACTTCGAGTCCGACTTCCGCCTCGACCCGGCGCTGTGCACCAGCGAGCTGAATTCCTGCCTGCTCAACGCGGTCATCGCCGCCTACAACTTCGGGCACGGCGCGGTGGCGCAGGAGGGCAAGCCACTGGCCATCCCCAACCCGTCGTACGTGCGCAACGTGCGGGCGTTGATGAACGAGTGCGTCTGCCTGGATTACTGACGACGTCGGGGCCGTGCCTGATCCGGCACGGCCCCGACGCTTCGGTCAGTCGTGTGCGGCGACCGGCTCGGGCGACGGCACGGTGCCCTGCGCCTGGTCCTTCGTGATCCGGCCGGGCCACCAGAAGCGGTCACCGAGCAGGAACGCCAGCGCCGGCACCAGGACCGTGCGGACCAGCAGGGTGTCGAGCAGGACGCCGATGCAGACGATGATGCCGATCTGGGTCAGGGTGATCAGCGGCAGCACGCCGAGCACGGCGAAGACCGCGGCGAGCAGCACTCCGGCGCTGGTGATCACACCGCCGGTGACCCGCAGGGCGGAGAGCATCCCGGCGCGGGTGCCGGCGCTGCGGGCGTCCTCCCGGGCCCTGGTGACCAGGAAGATGTTGTAGTCCACCCCGAGCGCCACCAGGAACACGAAGGCGAGCAGCAGCACCCCGCTGTCCAGGGCGGGGAAGCCCAGCACATGGTCGAAGAGCAGCCAGGCCGCGCCGAGGCTGGCGAAGAACGACGCGATCACGGTGAGCACCAGCAGCAGCGGTGCGAGCAGGCCGCGCAGCAGGAGCACGAGCACACCGCCGACCAGCAGCAGGATGATCGGCAGGATGAGTCGCAGATCCCGGTCGTTGGCCTCGTCGGAGTCGTAGGTGGCGGCCACGGAGCCACCGACGATCGCCCCGGACGGGGTGTCGCCGCCGACGCTGGCCGGCGGCGCGGAGCCGGGAACGGCGGCGACGGCCTCGCGCAGCGCCTCGATCGCCCGGTCCGAGGCGGTGGTGCCGGGTTCGGCGTCGAGGACCACGTCGACCTGGGCGACAGCGTCGCCCGCGTCGCCGGGGCGTGCCGAGGCGACACCGGGTACCGCGCTGGCGGCGTCGGTGACCGCCCGCACCGCCGCCGGGGTGGTGATCACGGCGACGGGTTGGGTGCTTCCGGCGGGGAAGGCCCTCGCCAGGGTCTGCGCCCCGGTCACCGCCTCCGGTTCGGCCCGGAACTGTTCGGTCTCGGACAGGCCGGTACGGATGCCGAGCCCACCCAGCGCCAACGCGCCGAGCAGCACGGTGGCCAGGGTCGCGACCACCACCGGACGACGCTCCACGGCCGCGCCGAGCCGACCCCAGAGCCGACCCTCGCGCGCCGGGCCGCCGACGCGGGGGACGAACGGCCAGAACAGCCCGCGACCGAAGAGCACCAGCACGGCGGGGAGCACGAACAGGGCCGAGAGCATGGCGAAGACCACACCGGTGGCGCAGGCCACGGCCAGTGCCCGGTTGGTCTCCTGTTCGCTGAGCAGCAGGGTGAGGACGCCGAGCACGACGGTGCCGCCGCTGGCGAGGATGGGCTCCGCGGTGCGGCGCAGCGCGGCGCGCATCGCCCTGAACCGGTCCTCCTCGCGGCGCAACTCCTCCCGGTAGCGGGCGATGAGCAGCAGCGCGTAGTCGGTGGCGGCGCCGAAGACCAGCACGCTGGCGATGCCGGTGACCTGACCCTGCTGGAGGTTGATGCCGACACCCGGCACGATGACGTCCACCGCGCGCAGGGTGAGCTGCTCGGTCGCGGCGACCACGACCAGCGGCACGATCCACAGGAACGGGCTGCGGTAGGTGATCAGCAGCAGCACCGCGACCACTGCTGCGGTCACCGCGAGCAGGGTGATGTCGGCGCCGTCGAACACCGAGGACAGGTCGGCGGTGAACGCCGGTGAACCGGTCACGTCGACGGTCAGCCCGTCGGGCAGGTCCGCCAGCGCGGCGCGTACCTGGTCGACCTGTCCGACGACCTCGTCCTGGCCGCCGGCGATGCTGAGCGGCACGGCGACCAGCGCCACGGTGCCGTCCGGGGAGACCTGCGGTGGGCTGACCCGCCCGCCCACCGCCAGGCGGCTCAGGTCGCCGGAGCGCGCGGTGACGGCGCCCCGGTCGGCCTCGGTCAGCGCGCCCCCGTCGTCGCGGCTGACCACCGCGATGGCCGGCTGGACCTCGCTGGACGGGAGTTGGTCCTGCAGGCGTTCCACCTGGGTCGACTGCCACCGCGCGGAGAGGCCACTGGCGGAGACCGGCGCCGGGTTGTCCGGCTGGGGGAGCCCGAAGACGGCCGCGCCGACGACGATCGCGGCGGCCACGGTGAGCCAGGCGGCCAACCGGCCGCGGGCGACTCTGGTGAAGACGGACATCAGCTGACCCCAAATTATTTCGAGTGCCAAGTATCTTGACTATCGAGATTATCGGCGGCTGTTCTATGCTGCAACCCGAGGGACGACGACGGGGAGAAGCGGCACGCGGTGGCGACTCACGGCATGTACCGGCGGCGCGAGACGCGCCGCGAAAAGCTGGTCGCGGAGATCACCAACAACCTGCGGCGGTACGCGGTGGACGCCCAGCAGGTGAGTCACGCGTTCGCCAACCTGCACGGCCTCAACCCGACCGACCTGAACGCCCTGCTCGCGGTGATGGACGCGGAGCTGCTGGGCGACCCGATCACACCCGGCCGCCTCGGTGAACAGCTCAACCTCTCCTCCGGCTCGGTGACCGCCCTGATCGACCGGCTGGAGCGGGCCGGCCACATCCGCCGGGACCGCGACACCGTCGACCGGCGCAAGGTCCTGCTGCACTACGCCCACCAGGGCATGACCCTGGCCAGGGAGTTCTTCCGGCCGCTGGGCGAGCGCACCGACACGGTGATGGACCGCTTCAGCGAGGACGAGCTGGCGGTGGTGCACCGGTTCATGGCGGAGATGAGCGAGTCGCTGCGGTCACACCGCGACGCGGTGCGCGCCGCCCGGCCCGAGTCGCCCCGCCGCCCGACGGGGTGACCGTGCCGGACCGGCTCGTCACCCGCCTCGCCAGCGCCGCGCTGCGGCTGCCACCGACCCGCCCCGGCCCGGTGCGGGTCACCCGTGACCTTCCGGTGCGCACCCGCGACGGCGTGGTGCTGCGCACCGACCACTACGCCCCGGGCCACCACGGCGCGCCGACCGTGCTGATCCGCACCCCCTACGGGCGGGGCGGACCGCTGCGGTTGCTCGGTCGGCTGCTCGCCGCACGGGGCCGACACGCGGTGATCCAGTCGTGCCGGGGCACCGGCGGGTCCGGTGGGACGTTCGCCCCGCTGGTGCACGAGCGCGACGACGGCGCGGACACCCTGCACTGGCTGCGCCGCCAACCCTGGTGGTCCGGTCAACTCGGCATGTTCGGGGTCAGCTACCAGGGCTTCGCGCAGTGGGCGCTGGCCGCCGACGCCGGCGAGGAACTGCGCGCGATGGTCGCGGTGGTGACCGCCTCGGCCACCCGGGACTCGACGTACGCGGGGGAGTCCTTCGCCCTGGACAGCGTACTGACCTGGGCGGAGCTGCTGCACGCGCAGACCGTGCCGTGGCTGGCCCGGCAGTGGGAGCTCAAACGCGGGCAGCCCCGGCTGGCCGCCGCGCTGGCGCACCTCCCCCTGGCCGACGCCGACCGGGTGGCCACCGGGGTGAGAATCCCGTTCTTCCAGGAGTGGCTGCGCCACCACACCCCGCAGGCCGCGTACTGGCGGACCCGGGTCTTCGCCGACCAGGTCGCGAAGGTGCGGGCGCCGGTCGTGATGGTCACCGGCTGGCACGACATCTTCCTGCCCGCCCAGCTCGACGACCACGCCGTGCTGCGCGCCGCCGGCACACCGTCGCGCCTGGTGATCGGCCCGTGGACGCACGGCAGCCCCGGACTGTTCGTGGCCGCGCTGCGCGAGGGGTTGGCGTGGCTCGACGAACACCTGCCGCAAACGCCTCGACCGGGCGGACGGGCGCGGCCCGAGGTGGCGCCCGTGCGGCTGTACGTCAGCGGCGCCGGTGGCGGGTGGCGGGACCTGCCGGACTGGCCACCACCGGCGGTCGAGACCGCCTGGCACCTGCAACCCGGTGGCGAGCTGGCGGCGCGCCCACCGGTCGCGTCGACACCGGACCGGTTCCGCTACGACCCCGCCGACCCCACCCCGTCGCTGGGCGGGCCACTGCTCGTCGCCCAGCGGTCCGGCCCGGTGGACAACCGGCCCGTCGAGGCCCGCCCCGACGTGCTGACCTACACCAGCGCCCCGCTGACCGGCCCGGTCGAGGTGATCGGCCCGGTCCGCGCCGAGATCCACGTCCGCAGCGACCTGCCCTACCTGGACGTCTTCGTTCGGCTGTGCGACGTGGACCGCAAGGGTCGTTCGTGGAACGTGTGCGACGGCCTGGTGCGGGTCACCCCCGAGCGCTTCCCGCCCGATCCCACCGGGGCGCTGCGGGTTCCGGTGCCGCTGTGGCCGACCGCGTACCGGTTCGCCGCCGGGCACCGACTGCGGGTGCAGGTCTCCGGTGGCGCCCATCCACGGTGGGCCCGCAACCCCGGAACCGGGGAACCCCTCGGCACGGCGGTGACGCTGCGTGCCGGCTGGCGGCAGATTCTGCACGACCCGGTTCACCCCTCGGCGGTGGTGCTGCCGATCGTCCACTCTGCTCCACCGCAATCTCCAATCTGAACAGACCCCCTCTGAGCTGGTCGTTTGCCGAAAACGCGGGCTATGGTGGAGTCAACGCCCGGCGCCGTGCACCAGTAGGCCGGGCTCGCTCGAAGCCCAGCACCGCGTACGCGGTGTGACGTCGTGCCCGGTCCTCGCCTCTCGAAAGGGGGACCTCATGACTCGGGCCCCGGCTAACCTTCTGGCCGTCCGAAGCCTGCTCCTCACTCACCTCGACAACGCCCCCGGCCCAGACGATCTGGATCCGGGTGAGGTCGGCATCGTCGGCGACTCGGCCCACCGGGGCGGCTACCACTGCGGATCGGACCGGGTGGTCGTCAACGACTACTCGGTGGTCGAGTCACCCCGTGACCGGGCCGGGCTGACCCTCGACGCGGCGGCGCTGGACGTCGGCCAGTTCGACGTCCGCTCCGGCGGTCGCACGAACACCCTGGCCAGCTTCTCGGTCTGGTGCGTCGCGCAGTGCGCCGCGAACGCCGCCGACACCCGGGACATCCGGGAGATCATCTACAGCCCGGATGGCAGCACGGTGAAGCGGTGGGACCGCCTCGGCAAGCGCACCAGCGGCGACAGCTCGCACCGCTGGCACACCCACTTCAGCTTCTTCCGCGACGCCATCAAGGCGGGCCGCGACCAGCGGCCCCTGTTCCGCCGCTACCTCAGCTCCATCGGACTCCTGGAGGACGACATGACCCCCGAAGAACACAACTGGCTGGCCACCGTCCACAAGAACCTCACTGTGCTGGATGGCCGCAACCCGGTCGGGCAGATCTACACCCGGATGGCGATGGGTGAGGATGCCACGGTTCCGAACTTCACCTCGGCGCACCCCACGCTGCGGTCGATCGGTGCCCAGCTCAGCGCGTTGCAGACGGCGCTGACCGCGCTGTCGAACCGGGACTTCACCGACGAGCCGGCGATCGTGGCGGGCGTGCTGGCCTCGCTGACGCCGGAGAAGATCGCCGCGGCCATCCCGCCGAACATGGCCAAGCAGGTCGCCGACGAGCTGGCCCGCCGGCTGGTCGCCTGAGCGAGGGGTGGCCCGGGACGCCGGGCCGCACCTCCGGCAGAATTCAGCAACGAACATTGAGCAATAGTCATTGCGCAACAGATGTTGCGGATGTGACGATGGCGTCATGGAACGCTCCGACGTACGCCAGGTCACCGACTCCCGGGTGCTGGCCGCCATGTCCCACCCGCTGCGCCGCCGGTTGATGGACGTGCTCAAGGTCCACGGGCCCTCCACCGTCGGCCTGCTCGCCGAGCGCACCGACCAGGCCCCCGCCAACGTCAGCCACCACCTCAAGGTCCTCGCCGCCGCGGACCTGGTCACCGAGGCGCCCGAGTTGGCCCGCGACCGGCGCGAACGATGGTGGCGCCTGGTCACCCGAGGGCTGCGCTGGTCCAACACCGACTTCGACACCGACCCGGCCTCCCGCGCGGTCGCCGACGCCGCCACCTCCCTCAACCTGGACCGGCACGTCGCCCTGGCCCGGGCCTGGCACGCCGCCGACGAGACCACCCAGGCCAGCTGGAACGACGCGCCGTTCTCCACCGACCACTGGCTGCGCCTCACTCCCGAGGAACTGGCCGAGCTGAGCCGCGAGATGATCGGCGTCCTCGCCCGCTGGGCCGACCGGGACCTACCCGACGACGACGCCGACCGGCGGCCGGTCTTCGTGTTCGTCCACGGCGTACCGGCCCGACCGTGACCACCGCCACCCGCGGCGACCGCACCGACGTGCGGCCGACCGGAGGGCTGCTGCGGCACCGCGACTTCCGGCTGCTCTGGGCCGGGCAGGCGGTCAGCAGCGTCGGCAGCAACGTCACCACTGTCGCGTTGCCCCTGGTCGCGGTCGCCGTCCTCGACGCCGGCACCTTCCAGGTGGCGGTGCTCACCGCCGCGGCCTGGCTGCCCTGGCTGCTGATCGGCCTGCCGGCCGGCGCGTGGGTCGACCGGCTGCCCCGCCGACCGGTCATGGTGGTCTGCGACCTGCTCTGCGCGGCGGCCTTCCTCAGCGTGCCGCTGGCCGCCCTGCTGGACCGGCTCACCGTCGGGCAACTGCTGGTGGTCGCCCTCGGCGCGGGCGCCGCGCGGGTCTTCTTCGAAACCGCCGACCAGGTCTACCTGCCGGTGCTGCTCCGACCCGAGCAACTGCCGGAGGGCAACGCCAAGCTCCAGGCGACCCAGACCGTGAGCTACGTCGTCGGCCCCGGCCTCGCCGGCCTGATCGCCCAACTCATCGGTGCCGTCGCGGCGCTGGTGCTGGACGCGCTCACGTTCCTGCTGTCCGCGGTGTTCCTGCTCCGCATCCGCACCCGTGAACCCCGGGTCCGCCGCGCGCAGCGATCCCGCTCGCTGCGCCGCGACATCACCGAGGGGCTGCGCTTCGTCATCCGCGACCCGTACCTGCGGGTGCTCACCGTCTTCGGCGCGGCCAGCAACATCGGGCTGACCGGCTACCAGGCTGTCCTGGTGGTCTTCCTGGTCCGCGAACTGCGACTCGAGCCCGGCCTGGTGGGCGGGCTCGTCGGGGTGATGAGCGCCGGTGGGATCATCGGCGCGCTGTTCGCCACCACGGTGGCCCGCCGCTGCGGCACCGCGCGGGCGCTGCTGGTCGCGGCGGCGCTCACCGGCCCACCCGCGCTGCTCATCCCGCTCGCCGCACCCGGCATCGGACTGGCCTGGCCGGCGCTCGGCGGCCTGCTGATCGGCCTCGGGGTGGCCATCGGCAACGTGGTCAAGGGCGCCTTCCGGCAGACCTACACGCCGCACCACCTGCTGGGCCGGGTGACGGTGAGCATGCACCTGCTCAACTACGGCACGATCCCGCTGGCGGCCGTGCTGGCCGGTGCGATCGGCGCACGTTACGGCGTCCAGACGGCAATTGTCGGAATGACCGCCTGGTTGGCGCTCACCCCGTTGATTCTGTTGGTGGGACCGATCCGGAGGCGGCGGGACCTGCCCGCCGCCCCGGCGTCGTCTTGAGTGCGCTGCGACGGCGGCCGGAGACCGGCCGCCGTCACCGGCACGGAGCTACATCGGGCGGACGTTGTCCGCCTGCGGACCCTTCTGCCCCTGGGTCACCTCGAACTCGACCTTCTGGCCCTCGTTGAGCTCCCGGTAGCCGCTCGTCGCGATGGCGGAGTAGTGGACGAACACGTCCGGCCCTCCACCGTCCTGCTCGATGAAGCCGAAGCCCTTTTCCGAGTTGAACCACTTAACCGTGCCGGTTGCCATGCATCTCTCCCTGTTCAAAGCGGCTGACCCTCGGCCTCTGGCCGATGATCGCCCGTACCTGTTCGACAGTAACGGGCAAAACCCCGATCCGCTGGCCGAAGTGCCGTAGGTCTTCGAGCGAACTCGGGTGAACTCTGCGCGGCGGACCGCGAAAGTCGCCCCGACCAACCGCCGCTGGGGCATGCTTGCGCCGATGAGGGGTGCCGAAGCCGACGCGCTGACCGAGCTGGAACGCGAGGTCGGCACGCCCGGTTCCGGTCTGGACAGACTCCGGTTGATGCCCACCCCGTTCGTCCCCGAGGTGCGGCTGCACCTGGCCGAGGACGCGATCGTCTGGTGGGCCCGGATGGAGGCCACCGCCGGGCACGCGCTGCCGGCGCCGTACTGGGCGTCCGCCTGGGCCGGCGGGCAGGCCCTGGCCCGCCACCTCCTGGACCACCCCGATCTGGTCGCCGGTCGCCGGGTGCTCGACCTCGCCGCCGGGTCCGGGCTGGTGGCCATCGCCGCCGCGCTGGCCGGCGCCGCGGAGGTCATCGCCAACGACATCGACCCGTACGCCGTCGCCGCCGTCACCCTCAATGCGCGGGCCAACCACGTCGCTGTCGACGCCACCGGGGACGACCTGCTCGACAGCACCGAGCCGAAGGCCGACCTGGTGGTCGCCGGGGACGTCTTCTACGACCGCGCGATGGCCGACCGGATGCTGCCCTTCCTGCAACGGACCGCCGCCGCCGGCGCCGACGTGCTGGTCGGCGACCCCGGCCGCGGACACCTACCGGCGGACCGTCTGGCCGTGCTGGCCGACTACCCGGTGCCCACCACCGAACCCTCCGTCGACTCGTCGCTGCGTCACGTGCAGGTGCTGCGCCCCGCCTGAGGCGGAACCACCGACTCAGGGACGACCCCGAGTCGGATACCAGGGGTCACTGGGGGCTACGACCCGATGTCCGAAGTGGCGCGGCGGCCATAGCGTCGACGCATGACGCAATGGGTGGCCCAGATCGGAGAACTACCGGTTCTGCTGCTGATGGGCGCGCTCGGGCTCGTCATGCTCTTCGACGCCGTACCCCTGCTGGGTGTCCTCATCCCTGGCGACGTCGCGATCCTCGCCGCCGTCGGGGTCGGCCGCCCGAGCACCGGGCTGGCCACCTTCGCCGCGGTGCTGGTCGGCTGCCTGGCCGGCTGGTCGCTGAGCTTCCTGATCGGCCGTCGCTACTCCGACCGGCTGCGCCGCAGCCGCGTCGGCGGCTGGATCGGCGAGCCCCGCTGGGCCGCGGCGGAAGGCATCCTGCGCCGCGGCGGCGGTCGGATGATGGTCGTCGCGCCGTTCCTGCCCGTCTTCAACGCGCTGCTGCCACTGGCCGCCGGCGGGCTGCGGATGTCGTACCGTCGATTTCTCGGCTGCGCGACGCTCGGCGCGGCCGCCTGGGCCGGTCTCTACCTGGCCCTGGGCACCGTGGCGCGGTCGGTGGTCGGGCTGCTGCCGGGCAGCCCCAGTCCGCTGCTGCTCACCATGGGGGTCGGGCTGGTGCTGGCCTCCGTCGCGTTGCTGGGGGCGCGGCGGCGGTTGTTCTCCGTCGTTGGCTGAGCGCTTGCTTCTCTGGGGGGAGTGGGGCTCGGGGCCGGGTTGCGGTGGGTGGGGGCGGGGGTGCCGCCTACGACGGTGGGGTGTTGATCTTGTTGGTTCTCGGTCGGCGGTTGGTGATCCCTTTTGAGGGTGGGGTTACCAGCCTCGGGCTTTCCACTGGGGGAGGGCGGGGCGTTCGGCGCCCAACGTGCTGTCCTTGCCGTGGCCCGGGTAGAACCAGGTGTCGTCCGGCAGCTTGTCGAACAGCTTCCGCTCGACGTCGCCGATCAGCGCCGCGAACCGTTCCGGGTCCTTGTCGGTGTTGCCGACGCCACCGGGGAAGAGACTGTCGCCGGTGAACAGGTGCGGGGTGCCGGCCGGGTCGCGGTAGAGCAGCGCGATCGAACCCGGGGTGTGCCCCTCGATGTGGATGACCTCTAGCGCGCAGTTGCCGACCGCCACGGTGTCGCCGTCGGCCAGCCGCTCCGCCTCGATCGGCAGGCCCGCCGCGTCGTCGCCGTGCACCAGCGCCCGGGCGCCGGTCTTGGCGACGACCTCCTCCAGTGCCACCCAGTGATCCATGTGCTGATGGGTCGTCACCACGGCGGCGAGCCCACCGTCGCCGATCAGGTCGAGCAGCCGGGGCGCCTCGTTGGCGGCGTCGATCAGCACCTGGTCACCGGTGGCCGTGCAGCGCAGCAGGTAGGCGTTGTTGTCCATCGGGCCCACCGACAGCTTGCTGATGGTCAGCCCGGCCAACTCCCGAACCGCGGGTGCGCCGCCGTTCGTGACGTCTCCGTTGTATGTCATGACGTTTCTATATCCATTCCGGTGGAGTAGGCAGGGGACCGTCGGGGGTGACGGAGAGCGGGGCGCCGTCGGCACGGCCGATCAGCCAGGCGGCGAGGTCGGGGGCCGGACCGGCGACGACCGGGGCGCCGACCCGCTCCCCGATCACCACCTCGTGCTCGCTGCCGTCGAGGCGGAGCACCATCGACGGGGGCGTCGGACCGGTGCCGTGATGGCTGGCCGCCTCGCGCAGCAGTCGGTGGGCGAACGCCTCCGACCAGTCCGTGGCCCGGTAGTCGGCGGCCAGGTCGAGGTGGTGCACCTCGATCTCCCGGAGCCGACCCCAGACCAGCAGCGCGGCCGGCCACGGGCCCTTACGCGCCTGCACCGTCGCCGCCCACGCCTCGGCGGGCATCGCCGCGACCGCCTCGGCGAACAGGTCCGCGGTGCGGCGCAGGTCGTCCAGGTGCGCGGCCGGTGGTCGGCCCGAACCGGCTTCGATGTCCGCCGTGCGGGCCTCCAACGAGGCGTACATCGGCAGGGCCTGCCCGGTGCGGGCCGCGGTGAGCAGGTTGACGAAGCCGTCGGCGTTGCGCGCCACGTGCGCCAGCACGTGGCCGCGCGTCCAGCCCGGCAGCAGCGACGCGGCAGCCAGGTCCGCGGCGTCGAAGGACGCGGCGGTACGGAGTAGTCGGCTGGTGGCCGCGTCCACCTCGCCCATCAGCAGCAGCGGATCCGTGGTCACCCGTCGACCCTAGCGGTCCGCCGTCGCGGCGTCGCCGGGGAAATCGCTTTCGGCGCGTCGGCGCACGACCTACCGTCAGCGGCAGACGCGGCACCGGGACATCGGACGGAGGTGGTTGATCATGCCGGACGTGGCACGCGTGTTCCGCCATCACCAGCTTCGACACCGATGAGGATGCTATGACGATCGATCTGACCGCCCTCGGCGTCCCAGCCGGGCCGGGTGGCCCGGGTGGACCGTGGGGTCTGCACGGTGCTCACCACCGTCGGCCCGGTCCGGGCCAGCCTGGGCGGGGCGGTGCTGACCGTCGCCGCGCGGGACCCGTCCGCGCTGCCCTGCGCCGGGGACTGGGTGCTGCTCACCCACTGGCCGGACCGCCGGGTCACCGTGGAGGCGGTACTGCCCCGGCGGGGCGCGCTGATCCGGCGTACCGCCGGCAAGGACGCCAGCGGTCAGGTGCTGGCCGCCAACCTCGACGCCGCCGCCGTGGTGGAGCCGGTGCACCCCGAGCCGGACGTGGGTCGGATCGAGCGGCTGCTCTCCCTGGCCCACGAGTCCGGCGCCCGGCCCCTGGTCGTACTGACCAAGGCGGACCTCGCGGCCGACCCGGGCGCGCTGGCCCGCCAGCTGGCCGCTGTCGCCCCCGGGGTGCCGGTGCTGCCGGTCAGCGCCGAACGTGGCCTCGGGCTGGACCCGCTGCGCGCCGAGGTGGCCCCCGGTCGCACGCTCGGCCTGCTCGGCCCGTCCGGTGCCGGCAAGTCGAGCCTGGTCAACGCCCTCGTCGGGGCGGTGATGATGCCCACCCAGGCGATCCGGCGGGTGGACGGCAAGGGCCGGCACACCACCACCTGGCGGGCTCTCGTGCCCGTCCCCGGCGGGGGTGCGGTGATCGACACGCCCGGCGTGCGGGCGGTCGGTCTGCTGGATGGCGCGGCCGGGCTCGACCGGGCGTTCGCCGACATCGCCGGGCTGGCCGAGGGCTGCCGGTACGCCGACTGCGGCCACGACGGCGAGCCGGCCTGCGCGGTCCGGGAGGCGCTGCACACCGGTGAGCTCTCCACCCGTCGGTGGGAGAGTTGGCGGCGGCTGCAGGGTGAGGTGGCCCACGAGAGTCGACGGCGGGAGGCGCGGGTGGCGGCGGAGCGGCGTGGCGGGTGGCGTTCGGCCCGACGCCGAGCCAGTCGCCCGCCGCTGCCCGGGGGCTACTGACCGGGGTCCGTCGGCGGGCGGCCGACCGGGCTGAGCTGGGGGAATGTGCGGGCGAGGGAAACTGTCGTACCTCGGGGCTAAAGTTGCCGAGGCGTGTTTTCCGCGCCCGCACGACCGCTCAAGAGCACCCAGAGCGGGACACATCCTTCGCTTCATCTTCTCCCGGGAGTACACGCACTGTGGCCGACCGACTGATCATCCGTGGCGCGCGCGAGCACAACCTGCGTGACGTCAGTCTCGACCTGCCCCGGGACGCACTCATCGTGTTCACCGGGCTGTCCGGGTCGGGCAAGTCGAGCCTGGCCTTCGATACGATCTTCGCCGAGGGGCAGCGCCGCTACGTCGAGTCGCTCTCCTCGTACGCCCGGCAGTTCCTCGGCCAGATGGACAAGCCGGACGTCGACTTCATCGAGGGCCTGAGCCCGGCCGTCTCGATCGACCAGAAGTCCACCTCGCGTAACCCGCGTTCGACGGTTGGCACCATCACCGAGGTCTACGACTACCTCCGCCTGCTCTACGCCCGCATCGGTGAGCCGCACTGCCCGGTCTGCGGCGAGCGCATCTCCCGGCAGAGCCCGCAGCAGATCGTCGACCGGGTCCTCGCCATGGCCGAGGGCACCAAGTTCATGGTGCTCGCCCCGGTGATCCGTGGCCGCAAGGGTGAATACGTCGACCTCTTCGCCGAGCTGCAGGCCAAGGGCTACGCCCGGGCCCGGGTCGACGGCGTGGTGCACCCGCTGACCGAGCCGCCGAAGCTCAAGAAGCAGGAGAAGCACACCATCGAGGTGGTGATCGACCGGCTCACCGTCAAGCCGAGCGCCAAGCAGCGGCTGACCGATTCGGTCGAGGCCGCGCTGGGGCTGTCCAGTGGCCTGGTCCTGCTCGACTTCGTCGACCTGCCGGAAGACGACCCGGACCGCGAGCGCCGCTACTCCGAGCACCTGGCCTGCCCCAACGACCACCCGCTGGCCATCGAGGATCTCGAGCCCCGGGTCTTCTCCTTCAACGCGCCGTACGGCGCCTGCCCGGAGTGCACCGGCCTGGGCACCAAGAAGGAGGTCGACCCGGAGCTGCTGGTCCCCGACCCGGAGCGCAGCCTCCGCGAGGGCGCCATCCAGCCCTGGTCCACCGGGCACAACCTGGAATACTTCCTGCGCCTGCTGGAGGCGCTCGGCGAGGCTCAGCACTTCGACATCGACACCCCGTGGCGGGCGTTGCCGGCGCGGGCGCAGAAGACGATCCTGCACGGCTCCGACGACCAGGTGCACGTGCGGTACCGCAACAAGTACGGCCGTGAGCGCTCCTACTACACCGGCTTCGAGGGCGTGGTGCAGTGGATCGAGCGCCGGCACTCCGACACCGAGTCCGAGTGGTCCCGCGACAAGTACGAGGGCTACATGCGCGACGTGCCGTGCGCGGCGTGCGGCGGTGCCCGACTCAAGCCCGAGGTGCTCGCTGTCACGCTGGCCGGCAAGAGCATCGCCGAGGTCTGCAACCTGTCCGTGGGGGAGTGCGCCGACCTGCTCGCCGGCATCGAGCTGACCGACCGGCAGAAGATGATCGCCGAGCGGGTCCTCAAGGAGATCAACGCCCGGCTGCGGTTCCTGCTGGACGTCGGCCTGGACTACCTCTCCCTGGACCGCCCGGCCGGCACGCTCTCCGGCGGTGAGGCACAGCGCATCCGGCTGGCCACCCAGATCGGCTCCGGCCTGGTGGGCGTGCTCTACGTGCTCGACGAGCCGTCGATCGGGCTGCACCAGCGCGACAACCACCGGCTGATCGAGACCCTGATCCGGTTGCGCGGGCTGGGCAACACGCTGATCGTGGTCGAGCACGACGAGGACACCATCCGCGTCGCCGACTGGATCGTCGACATCGGGCCCGGCGCCGGTGAGCACGGCGGCAAGATCGTGCACAGCGGCTCGGTGCCCGCGCTGCTGAAGAACAAAGAGTCGATCACCGGGGCGTACCTGTCCGGTCGTCGGTCGATCCCGACGCCGACGGGCCGCCGCCCGCAGGATCCGGCCCGTGAGCTGGTGGTGCACGGCGCACGGGAGCACAACCTGCGTAACCTGACCGTCTCGTTCCCACTGGGTCAGCTGATCGCCGTCACCGGGGTCAGCGGCTCGGGCAAGTCGACGCTGGTCAACGACATCCTGTACGCGGTTCTCGCCAACCAGATCAACGGCGCCCGGCTGGTGCCCGGCCGGCACACCCGGGTCTCCGGCCTGGAGCACGTCGACAAGGTCGTCGGCGTGGACCAGTCGCCCATCGGCCGTACGCCGCGCTCCAACCCGGCCACCTACACCGGGGTCTGGGACCACGTCCGCAAGCTCTTCGCCGAGACCACCGAGGCCAAGGTACGCGGGTACGGCCCGGGGCGGTTCTCCTTCAACGTCAAGGGCGGGCGCTGCGAGGCGTGCTCGGGTGACGGCACCATCAAGATCGAGATGAACTTCCTCCCCGACGTGTACGTCCCCTGCGAGGTCTGCAAGGGCGCCCGGTACAACCGGGAGACCCTGGAGGTGCACTACAAGGGCAAGACCGTCTCGGACGTGCTGGAGATGCCGATCGAGGAGGCCGCCGAGTTCTTCTCCGCCATCCCGGCCATCCACCGGCACCTGAAGACGCTCGTCGACGTCGGCCTGGGCTACGTCCGCCTCGGCCAGCCCGCGCCGACCCTCTCCGGTGGTGAGGCGCAGCGGGTCAAGCTCGCCTCCGAGCTGCAGAAGCGCTCCACCGGGCGGACGGTCTACGTGCTCGACGAGCCGACCACCGGTCTGCACTTCGAGGACATCCGCAAGCTGCTGATGGTGCTGGAAGGGCTGGTCGACAAGGGCAACACGGTGATCACCATCGAGCACAACCTCGACGTGATCAAGACCGCCGACTGGCTGATCGACATGGGTCCCGAGGGCGGCCACCGGGGCGGCACCGTGCTCGCCACCGGCACCCCCGAGGAGGTCGCCGAGGTGGCGGAGAGCCACACCGGCCAGTTCCTGCGCCAGGTGCTCAAGCTCGACGGTGCGGCCAAGGGTGCGGCTGCCGCCACCACCCGGGCCGCCAAGGCCAACGGCGCGACCAAGACGCGGGCCAGCCGTAAGGTGCCGGCCGGCGCGCGCTGATCTCTGTACGTGTTCGTCGGGCGGGGCGGGTCGGATGACGACCCGCCCCGCCCCATTTGCCGGGTCGGCCGGATGCCGCCATGAACCATCCGGCACAGTTGCGCGTGTGGAGAAGTGTGGCCGGCTTCCGACCGGCGCAGCGGGCTAGAGAGAGGCGAGGCATGAGTGACGATCAGGCGCTGACCGGTTCGGGTACCCAGACACGCCGTAACCTGCTCACCGGCGTCGGGGCGGTCGGCGCGGCCGTCGTCCTGGCTGCCTGCGGCAGCGACGACGGCGGCAGCGGCAGTGACGCACCCACCAGTGCGGGCCCCGCGGTGCCCAGCACCGGCGACGCCGGCGGCGGCGACCGGCAGAACGCCCAGTCGCTGGCCACGACCGCCGACATCCCGGTCGGTGGCGGCAAGATCCTCGCCGCCGAGGGAGTGGTCATCACCCAGCCCACGGCCGGCCAGTTCAAGGGCTTCAGCCCGATCTGTACGCACCAGAACTGCCCGGTGTCGAACATCGACGGCGGCACCATCAACTGCACCTGCCACGGCAGCAAGTTCTCGATCGAGGACGGCTCGGTGAAGGCCGGACCGGCCACGAAGCCCCTGCCGCCGAAGAACATCAAGGTCACCGGCGACCAGATCTCGCTGGCCTGACGGCGCCCGGGCCGGCCTGATCGTCGGGCTGGTCTGACGGCTGGGCCGCCGGGCTGGTCTGACGGCTGGGCCGGCGCCGCTTGATCGACTCGCCTTTCGGGAAGTCGGGGTGTCCGTGGCGTGCCGACACCCCGACCTCCCGGGACGCCGAGTGGATCACGCGCCTGCCGTGGGCTGTCGGTGCCGCGGACTAGGCTTGCTGGCGTGGCTGACCCCTCTACCTACCGCCCCGCACCCGGCACCATCCCGGAGCTACCGGGGGTCTACCGCTTCCGCGACGGCACCGGCCGGGTGATCTACGTCGGCAAGGCGCGCAATCTGCGCAGCCGGCTCAACTCCTACTTCGGCGACGTCTGGAACCTGCACGAGCGCACCCGTCAGATGGTCACCACCGCCGAGTCGGTGGACTGGATCACCGTCGGCACCGAGGTCGAGGCGCTCCAGCAGGAGTTCACCTGGATCAAGCAGTACGACCCGCGGTTCAACGTCCGCTACCGCGACGACAAGTCGTACCCCTATCTCGCCGTCACCCTCGACGAGGAGTACCCACGGCTGCAGGTGATGCGCGGCGCCAAGCGCAAGGGCGTGCGTTACTTCGGTCCGTATTCGCACGCCTGGGCGATCCGGGAGACCCTCGACCTGCTGCTGCGGGTGTTCCCCGCCCGGACCTGCTCTGCCGGCGTCTTCAAGCGGGCCGGTCAGGTCGGTCGTCCCTGCCTGCTCGGCTACATCGGCAAGTGCTCGGCCCCGTGCGTCGGCACCGTCTCCGCCGACGAACACCGGGCCATCGTCGACGGGTTCTGCGACTTCATGGCCGGGCGCACCGACACCATGGTCCGCAAGATCGAACGCGAGATGACCGAGGCGAGCGAGCAGCTCGAGTTCGAGCGGGCCGCCCGGCTGCGCGACGACGTGGCCGCGCTGCGCCGGGCCATGGAGAAGCAGACAGTGGTGCTGGGCGACGGCACCGACGCGGACGTGGTCGCGTTCGCCGACGACCCGCTCGAGGCGGCCGTGCAGGTCTTCCACGTCCGCGACGGCCGGGTCCGCGGCCAGCGCGGCTGGGTGGTGGAGAAGACCGAGGACCTGACCACCGGGGACCTGGTGCACCACTTCTGCACCCAGGTGTACGGCGGCGAGCACGGCGAAGCCGACGTGCCCCGCGAGCTGCTCGTGCCCGAGCTGCCAGCGGACGCCGACGCGCTCGCCGACTGGCTCTCCAGCCACCGGGGCAGTCGGGTGTCACTACGGGTGCCGCAGCGTGGCGACAAGCGCTCCCTGATGGAGACGGTGGAGCGCAACGCCAAGGACGCGCTGGCCCGGCACAAGCTGAAGCGCTCCGGTGACCTGACCACCCGGGGCAAGGCACTGGACGAGATCAGCGAGGCGCTGAGCATGAGCACGTCGCCGCTGCGCATCGAGTGTTTCGACATCTCGCAGATCCAGGGCACCGACGTGGTCGCCAGCATGGTGGTCTTCGAGGACGGGTTGCCCCGCAAGAGCGAATACCGGCGGTTCATCGTCCGGGGCGCCACCGACGACCTCTCCGCGATGTCCGAGGTGCTGCGCCGCCGCTTCGCCCGCTACCTGGACGCCAGGGCCGAGACGGGCGAGGTGGGCGTGGAGTCGGCCGACGACCCGGCCGCCCCACGAGACGCGGTCGAGCCGCAGGTCGGCGTCCTGATCGATCCGACCACCGGGCGGCCGCGCAAATTCGCGTACCCGCCGCAGCTGGTGGTCGTCGACGGCGGTGCCCCACAGGTCGCAGCCGCCGCGCAGGCACTGGCCGACCTGGGCATCGACGACGTGGCACTGTGCGGGCTGGCCAAGCGGCTGGAGGAGGTGTGGCTGCCGGACGACGAGTTCCCGGTCATCCTTCCGCGCACCTCGGAAGGGCTCTACCTGCTGCAACGGGTGCGTGACGAGGCCCACCGGTTCGCCATCACCTTCCACCGGCAACGCCGCTCGAAGCGGATGACCGAGTCGGCACTCGACCACGTGCCCGGCCTGGGGGAGGTCCGGCGCAAGGCGCTGTTGCGGCACTTCGGCTCGCTCAAGCGACTCTCGGCCGCAACTGTCGAAGAGATCACGGAGGTGCCGGGGGTCGGTCGGCGCACCGCCGAGGCGATCCTGGCCGCCCTCGACAAGGACACGAAGGCCGTCGACGGCGCGGAGGCGAAACCGAGCACCTGAGCACCATGGGCCGACCGGCCACGGCGCCCGAATGGCCCAGACCGGCTTGATCCACTCGGGTTTCATGATGTCGCGGTGTCCCCGGCACCGGGACACCGCAGTTTCATGAAACCCGAGTCGATCACGTGGTTCGTCCGCCGTGTGGGGGCTCAGCAGGCGGGCGGTTGTCCGGTTTGGGAGCCGATGTGGGCTGGTTGGGGCCACCCCGGATGGCCGCGCTGGTCCGGATGGCCGCGCTGGTCCGGATGGCCGCGCTGGTCTGGATGGCCGCGCTGGTCTGGATGGCCGCGCTGGTCTGGATGGCCGCGCTGGCCCGGATGGCCGCGCTGGCCCGGATGGCCGCGCTGGTCTGGATGGCCGCGCTGGTCTGGATGGCCGCGCTGGTCTGGATGGCCGCGCTGGTCCGGATGGCCGCGCGGCCAAGCGCCGGGCCGACAGCCCGGCGGCATAACCCGAGGGCGGGACCCGGGTTGGGGCCGATCCGGGCCGATTCGCCCTGGCCGCTCGTCGGCCCGGCCCCGGTCGGCGCGAACGGCGCAGATGGGCGTGATCCACTCGGGTTTCATGAAGTCGGGGCATCCCTGGCTCCGGGACACCGCGGTTTTCAGGAACCCGAGTCGATCACGCCGCGTTGGCCGTCGTGTCGGTTTGGCCGGTGGGCGGGGTGTCCGGTTTGGGTGGGGGTGTCGGGTGGTCGGGGCCACCGCGCGGGTGGAATCGGGGGCCGGGCCGGGTCGTTATACCTGGCAGATCACCGCGCCCCCGGCCGGCCGGTGGAGCAGCCGCCGGGAACACCCGCCGGGCCGCCCCGGTTACACCCCCTCGCACGGCCGAGCACCACCGGCCACCCCGGGTGGGCCGACCCCGCCAGGCCCAGGCACCACCACAGGGCCGGCGGAATGATCCGCCACCGCGAGCCGTTACACCCTGTCCCGACGCCGACCCCAGCGGGTCGCCGGGCCCCCCGCGAACGTCCCCGCACGGCCACACCCCCGCGTATTGAGTGCCCGTGCGGTTTCCCCCGATGCAGAGGAGCACGCCATCATGCGTACCGATCTGATCCGTAAGACCGCCCTGACCGCCGCCGGCCTCGCCTTCACCGGCGGCGCCATCGCCGGACCCGTCACCACCGCGTACGCCGCCCCGAACACCAGCAAGCCGGCGTCGCAGACCCAGACCGACCGCAAGGGCCACGGCGAGCGTCAACTCGGCGTGCGCTACGAAGCCCAGCCGAACTTCTACTACTGCGGCCCCGCCGCCACCCGCAACGCCCTCTCCGTCCAGGGCAAGGACATCAGCGTCGACGCCATGGCCAAGGAAATGGGCACCACCGAGGCCGGCACCAACTCCATCAACGACATCACCCCCGTCCTGAACAAGGAAACCGGTAAGAACGACGCCTACCGGTCGGTCGAAATCAGCACCCCGGCAGCCGACGCCAAGCAGACCGACACCCTGCGCGCCGACATCGTCCGCACCGTCGACGACGGCCGCGCCGTAGTCGCCAACATCGCCGGCACCACCACCGACACCGACGGCAACACCCACTCCTTCGAGGGCGGGCACTACATCAGCGTCGTCGGCTACCGCGACAACGGGAACGTGGTCACGATCGCCGACTCCGCCAACCCGGACACCGCCTCCTACGAAACCACCGTCGAGCACCTCGCCGACTGGATCGCCACCCGCGGCTACGCCACCAGCTGACCCCCAACACCAACACACAGCCGAAGGGCCGGACCCGAAAGGGTCCGGCCCTTCAGCGTCCAGTCTCAGCGCCACCGACACCGCATCAGATTGGGCATCTCTCGCACCCGACGCTCAGCGGCGTACGACGATCGTCAGAGAGCCCGTCGATGGTGGGAGGTGGGCGGTGCGCAGCAGACGTCGGGGGGCCCGGCCGGCCGAGACCGCGCTGCGGGAAAGCCGGGATGCCTACGAGCGTCTTCGCACATACCTCATCCTCGCGGTGCAGGCAGGTCTGGCCGCCGGTACGGCCTGGTTCATTGCGAGCGACGTGCTGCACAATCCGCAGCCACTGTTCGCACCCGCCGCCGCGGTCGGCACGATCGCAGCGGCCATGGGTCATCGAGCCAGGCGAACGGTGGAGCTTCTCGCCGGGGTAATACTGGGCGCACTCGTCGGAAATGGGATCATAGGGATCATCGGGGCAGGACCGATACAGACCGGCGTGGTCGTGGCGCTGGCCATCTCGACGGCGGCCGTGTTCCGCGGCACCGGCGCCGTCATGGTGCAGGCAGGAAGTACCGCCGTCCTGCTGGGAACGGTGTCTCCAGACCGGCCAGATCTGGGCGTGCCGCGGACGGCGAATGCGCTGGTAGGTGTCCTGGTGGCCATCGTCGTAGCCCTGCTGATCCTGCCACTCAATCCGGTGCGGATCGTGCACCGGGCCGCCGGCCCGACCGTCGATGCCATAGCCCGTGAATTGACCGCTACCGCCAACGCGTTGGCTCGACGCGATGTCAGGCAGGCCGAGGATGCGCTGCAACGGCTGCGGGTGGCGGAGGCGCAAAGGCGCAACATCACCGAGGTGATCGCCGCAGCATGTGAGGTCGCGCGTCTGTCTCCGTGGCGGAGACGGCGGCTGGGTATCGTGCGCCGCTACGCGCACTCGGCCGAGCACCTTGAACTCGCCTACGCCAGCAGCCGCGAGATGTCGCAGTGGGCCGTCTCGGCCATACGAGCCCGGGAGCCACTGCCGGTCGGCCTCTCACGAGCGATCGAGCACTTCGGCCAGGCGTTCAGGCTCGTGCATCGTGACTTCCTCGCCGGACGCGAGCCGGATGGTGCGCGGGAACGGGCCTTACGAGCGATCAACGACATCGACGAGGCGTCCGCCGAGGGAGTCGAGTCCTCCGGGGCCGTCGTCGTCTCGCAACTGCGCGTTGTCGTCAGTCAACTGCTCCAGATCTCCGGACTCCCTCAGAAAGTGGCGAATCAGCGTGCGGGCTTGAACGCCGACGTCTGACGAACACACCGACGGTTGGACTGCCACCGCCGCCCGCTCACCCGGAGGGCGTCATGGTCAAGCGCTCACGGCAGCGGGCCGTCGATTTCCGCAGGCATGTTGAGGTGGCCCCGGATGAGTGCGATCACGGTGTCGGTGGTGCGGTCGAGGTAACTACGGCCATCGGGTAGCCGGGTCTTCGGGGAGATGTAGCTGCGCGAACCGAAGTGGGTGGCGGGGTCGAGCCCGTGCACGGTGATCTTCCCTGCGCGGGCGGCCCGGTTCCATCCACTCCAGCGGAACAGCCGCCACCGCTGCGGGAAGATCCAGGTGCCAACTCGTTCAATCCAGTCACCGGCACTGGTGAGCTGGTAGAGGTGCTGGGCGTGGCTGATGTCGTTGGCACCGCTGTGGAAGCCACCGAGTGTGATCAACCTGATCGGGGCACGCAGCTGGGACCACAGTTCGTCCACCGCGCCGGTGCTGACCTGGGCGCCACCGCTGTAGCTGAGCAGTACCACGGGCATACCGCTGTCCGGCCGATAGCCGGCGGTCCGGAGTTCGGTGGCGATCTGCGAGCCGACGGCACGGTTGTACAGGGGACGGTACCGTCGGTCGGCGGCGACGAAGATCTGCATCACGTTGTGCAGGAACAGCAGCAGCCCGATGTGGCGGCGTACCCACACCCACACCGGCCGGTCGGCGAGCGGAACGGCCAGCGGCGAGTAGGGCTGCACCTGACCCAGCACCCTCAGCTCCGGTGCGCCCTTGATCAGAGCTTTGACCAGCTGACCACCGTCGCGGGTGTCGTGGTAGCGGCGTTTCCCGATGCCATCGAGGTAGACCAGGTAGGCGGCCGGAGGTCGGTGCGGGTCCGCCCCCCGGGCGTAGGGCCGGCCCGAAGGGGGTGCGATGGTGTGAGACCGCCAGCCTGCGGCATAGACCAGCACCTCGTAGCGGGCGAGCAGAGCTTCGGCGATCAGCACCAGCCCCAGCCCGCCGAGCAGCAGCAGGAGCGCAAACCCGATCACCTGGTCGGGTCCGGCACTCGGGTCGTACTGAGCCGCACGACCAGGCGGCGGACGGCCTCGACGGAGGCGCCGAGGCCGACTCCCGCGACCGCTACGCAACCGGCGGCATCCCACCAGCCGACCCCGGTCGCCGTGGCGAGCAAGCCGGTGAGGCCGGCTCCCACTCCGACCACGAGCGACAGGTGCAGCAGCGGACCGAGCAGTGGAAACGCGAGGACCGCGGCAAGCAGCAGCGGGGCAACCAGGCCTGGTGTCCAGACCAGCGCGACCTCGTCGGACGGAGATGTGGGCAGCACCAGGCCGGCGAGGGCCGCCGCGGACAGCGGCCAGAGCGCGAATACCGCGCCGTCCACGACGGCGCCTGCGAGCATCAACCCGACCACCTTCAGAGGCGACACACCGGACAGCCGTGCCACCACGGGCAGGAGACGCCCGGCGGCCTCGGACAGGCCGGCGAACAGCAGCAGGACGGCGACGAGCGGGGACATCGGTCAGCCCTGCGGTGGCAGCTCGGCCGAGCCCGGCTGAGTGACCGAGCCCGCCTGCCGCACATAGGTCTCGAGGACGTCGGCGGCACGCGAATAGCCGCCTGCCTGACGCTGGGCGACCTGCAGGGTGCTCGCGGTGGCCCGGAATCGGGGCTCGTCGAGCAGACGCTGGGCGAGGGCGCGTACGACCTCCACCGAGACGTCCTCGGTACGGATCGACAGGCCGGCACCGAGTTCGGCGATGCGGGACGCCACCAGCAGCTGGTCAGCGCCCTGGGGCACCACCAGCATCGGGGTTCCGGTGTACAGAGCCTCGTTGACGCTGTTCACCCCGCCGTGGGTGATGAACAGCGCCGCGCGGGCCAGCACCTCCAGCTGCGGCACGGAACGGTGGGCGATCACGTTGGTCGGCAGCGGGCCGAGCGCCACGGGGTCGGTGTGTCCGGTCGAGACGATCACGGTGCCACCGAGCGGGGCGAGCGCGTCGGCGAAGCAGCGCAGCAGCCGAGGAGCGTCGAACACCGTGCCGAGGGAGGCGTACATCACCGGGTCCCGCAGTTTGTCGACCGGCAACGACGAGTCTGCTGGACGGGCACCGATGCTCGGCCCGACGAACTGGTACGACTGGTCGAAACTGTCGGCCTCGGGATGGAACGCCCGCGAGGTGTAGACCAGGTTGAGTGGCTGTCGGATGTTCGCCAGGTCGACCAGGGGCACCGCACGCGTGTCGTACCGGCGGCGCAGCTCCCACCGAGACCTCAGGTACCCCCCGACGGGGCGGGGCAGCGACGCCGCGGCGGCGAGCAGCTCCCAGGAACCGCGGGTGGGGCTGGGCACATGCCGGTTGAACGCGAACGTGGTGAACGATGATGCTGCCGGCACGTCGAGTTCCCGGGCGGCCACCGGCCCCCACGGGCACAGGGAGTCGTGCACGATCAGGTCAGGCCGGGTGCCACGCAGGTCAGTGAGGACGGCGGGCAGCACACGTATGGCGGTGCGCACGAGCTGCTCCATCAGCGTGACCGGCGTCGGCGGGCCGGAGAGGGGTATGTCGTCCCCGGCGTAGAGGAGCACTTGCGCGCCGGTGGCCTCGATCTCCTCGGCGTAGGCGGGCGTCGTGTGGTAGGTGACGGAGTGACCACGACGAAGAAGCTCGGCCACGACCGGCAGCGTCGGGTTGATGTGCCCGTGCAGGGCGATGTTCAGGAATGCCACTGCGCTCATCGGCCAGCCCTGGGACGAGAAGGAGCGAGCGCCCGGCGCCAGGAAGCGACCATGCTCCACCCCCTTTCCGGTCACAGCCTAGACGTTGCCTGGTGGCGGCCCCTCGTGGACCAGGTACTGGAGCGCCACCCGCGGCTACTACGTCAGCTGACCCACACCCAACAGCAAACGGCCGGACCCCGATGGGTCCGGCCGTTCGGCATGCCGGGGTCAGTGATCGCTGCCCGCGCGGGCCGGCTCGACGCCGGGGGCGACCTCGGCCGCCTCGACGCGGCGGGCGCGGCGGCGTAGCCACCAGGTGCTGCCGAGCCCGGCGAGCACCGCGAGGACCAGGCCGGCCCAGGAGATGTCCTTCAGCCAGTGTTCGGCCGCGCGACCCACCGAGTAGAGCAGGTACGTCGTGCCGAAGGCCCAGACCAACCCGCCGGCGGCGTTGGCCACCAGGAAGCGGCGGTACGGCACGTGCAGCGCCCCGGCGAGCGGCCCGGCCAGGATCCTCAGCAGGGCCACGAACCGACCGAAGAAGACCGCCCAGACGCCGTGCCGCGCGAAGCTCTGTTCGGCGCGGGCGAGTTGCGCCGGGCCCAGGTGTTTGGGGAAGCGTCTGCCCAGCCGGACGAGCAGCGGACGGCCGCCGCGTCGGCCGATGGCGTACCCGATGGAGTCGCCGACGATGGCGCCGAACGCCGCCGCGGTGGCCACCCACTCCGGTTCCACCACGCCGGTGGCGGCGAGCAGTGCGGAGCTGACCAGGACGATTTCGCCGGGCAGGGGGACGCCCATGCTCTCCACGCCGATCACTGCGGCGACGAGCAGGTAGACCACGCCTGGAGGCAGCGCCGAGAGCCAGTGCTGAACGTCGATCACTCGGCACCCCTTCCGATCGGTCCCCGACCCTACCCCGCCGGTCTGTCGGCGCGGTGCGGTCGCGGGCCCGCCGGCTCGTGACGCCGGGTTGCACATATAGCAAGACGGACGTACGGTTTTGTTGAAAGCGGAATCGGGCGGTAAGTGTCACCTAACCTCGGCGGCACCCCGACCGGTGCGACAGACTGCTCAGGACTACTCACGGTCGCTGGTGTGAAGGAGTACGACGTGGCGAGCCTCGACACCTTCGGTGCGAAGACCCAGCTACGCGTCGGAGACGCGAGCTACGAGATTTTCAAGATCGACAAGGTGGACGGCCACGCCCGGTTGCCGTACAGCCTGAAGATCCTGCTGGAGAACCTGCTGCGGACCGAGGACGGCGCGAACATCACCGCCGACCACATCCGCCAGCTCGGCGGGTGGGACCCCACCGCCGCCCCGAGCGTGGAGATCCAGTTCACCCCGGCACGGGTGCTGATGCAGGACTTCACCGGCGTGCCCTGCGTGGTCGACCTGGCCACCATGCGCGAGGCCGTCCGCGAGCTGGGCGGCGACGCCAGCAAGGTCAACCCCCTCGCCCCCGCCGAGCTGGTCATCGACCACTCCGTCATCGCCGACCTGTTCGGCCGCGAGGACGCGTTCGCCCGCAACGTGGAGCTGGAGTACGAGCGCAACAAGGAGCGCTACCAGTTCCTGCGCTGGGGTCAGACCGCGTTCAACGAGTTCAAGGTCGTCCCGCCGGGCACCGGCATCGTGCACCAGGTCAACATCGAGTACCTGGCCCGCACGATCATGGAGCGGGGCGGCCAGGCGTACCCGGACACGGTTGTCGGCACCGACTCGCACACCACCATGGTCAACGGCCTGGGCGTGCTGGGCTGGGGCGTCGGCGGCATCGAGGCCGAGGCCGCGATGCTCGGCCAGCCGGTCAGCATGCTGATCCCCCGGGTGGTGGGCTTCAAGCTCTCCGGCGAGATGCCGGCCGGCACCACCGCCACCGACCTGGTGCTGACCATCACCGAGATGCTGCGCAAGCACGGTGTGGTCGGCAAGTTCGTCGAGTTCTACGGCCCGGGCGTGAGCGCCGTGCCGCTGGCCAACCGGGCCACCATCGGCAACATGTCCCCGGAGTACGGCTCCACCGTGGCGATCTTCCCGATCGACGGTGAGACCATCCGCTACCTGGAGCTGACCGGCCGCGACGCCGCGCAGGTCGCGCTCGTCGAGGCGTACGCCAAGGAGCAGGGCCTCTGGCACGACCCGGACGCCGAGCCGGAGTACTCCGAGCGCCTGGAGCTGGATCTCAGCACCATCGAGCCGTCGCTCGCCGGCCCGAAGCGCCCGCAGGACCGGGTGCCGCTGGGCAGCGCCAAGACGCTGTTCCGCTCGGCGTTGACCGACTACGTGGCCGACGACTCCACCAACGAGCGCGACCTCAAGCCGAGCGTCGCCCGTGAGGAGCTGCCGCGCGGCGCGAACGGCCCGGCCGACGAGGCCAGCGCCGAGTCCTTCCCGGCCAGCGACCCGCCGGCCAACGAGTTCAGCGACCCGGCCGACGAGCCGCGCGACCTGGAGACGGCCGCCGCCGGGGCCGGTGGCCGGGCCACCAACCCGATCCGGGTCACCGGCAGCGACGGCGTCGAGTACGAGCTGGACCACGGCGCCGTGGTGATCGCCGCGATCACGTCCTGCACCAACACGTCCAACCCGCAGGTGATGATCGGTGCCGCGCTGCTGGCCCGCAACGCCGTGGAGAAGGGCCTGACCCGCAAGCCGTGGGTGAAGACCACCCTGGCCCCGGGCTCGAAGGTCGTCATGGACTACTACGAGCGGGCCGGCCTCACGCCGTACCTGGACAAGCTCGGCTTCAACCTGGTCGGCTACGGCTGCACCACCTGCATCGGCAACTCGGGCCCGCTGCCCGAGGAGGTGTCCGCCGCGGTCAACGAGCACGACCTGTCGGTGGTCTCGGTGCTCTCCGGCAACCGGAACTTCGAGGGCCGGATCAACCCGGACGTCAAGATGAACTACCTGGCGTCACCGCCGCTGGTGGTCGCGTACGCCCTGGCCGGCACGATGGACATCGACCTGGCCAACGAGCCGATCGGTGAGGACTCCGAGGGCAACCCGGTGTACCTGCGGGAGATCTGGCCGAACAGCGCCGAGATCCAGGACGTCATCGCCCAGGCCATCGGCGCGACCGGGTTCAGCGCCGCGTACTCGGACGTCTTCGCCGGTGACGAGCGCTGGCAGTCGCTGCCCACCCCGACCGGCGACACGTTCGCCTGGGCGGACGACTCCACCTACGTGCGTAAGCCCCCGTACTTCGAGGGCATGCAGCAGGAGCCGAGCCCGGTCGTGGACATCTCCGCCGCCCGGGTGCTGGCCAAGCTGGGTGACTCGGTGACCACCGACCACATCTCGCCGGCCGGTGCGATCAAGGCGGACTCCCCGGCCGGCACGTACCTGGCCGAGCACGGCGTCCCGCGCCACGAGTTCAACTCGTACGGTTCCCGCCGGGGTAACCACGAGGTGATGATCCGGGGCACCTTCGCCAACATCCGGCTGCGCAACCAGTTGGTTCCGGGGGTGGAGGGCGGCTTCACCGTCAACCACCTCACCGGCGAGCAGACCTCGATCTACGACGCCTCGATGGCCTACCAGGAGGCCGGCATCCCGCTGGTCATCCTGGCCGGCAAGGAGTACGGCTCGGGTTCGTCGCGGGACTGGGCGGCCAAGGGCACGATGCTGCTGGGCGTCCGGGCGGTCATCGCCGAGTCGTACGAGCGGATCCACCGCTCCAACCTGATCGGCATGGGCGTGCTGCCGCTGCAGTTCCCGGTGGACGTCACCGCCGAGTCGCTCGGCCTGACCGGCACCGAGACGTTCACCATCACCGGGGTGACCGCGCTCAACGACGGCGAGACCCCGCGCACGGTGACTGTCACCACCGACACCGGCGTGGAGTTCGAGGCCGTGGTGCGGATCGACACCCCGGGCGAGGCGGACTACTACCGACACGGCGGCATCCTGCAGTTCGTGCTGCGCCGCATGATCGCCAACTGACGTACCGATGTCACCAGGCTCCCTCCCGCCCTTCGGCGGGAGGGAGCCTGCGTCGTTCCCGTGCCGACCCCCCGCCCCGGGCTAACCTCTTAGCTAAGGAGGTGTCATGGTGGCCGGTGAAGCTGCGGCACAGTTCAACATCCACGATGCGAAGACGAACCTGTCACGCATCATCGAACGGGTCGAGCACGGCGAGGAAATCGTGATCAGTCGGGCTGGTAACCCGGTCGCCAAAGTCGTTCCTCTTCGTCGTACGACACGCACTGGTCGCGGGTCTCTGCGCGGTGCGCTGGACCTCACCGGAGACTGGGATTCCGACGAGGTCAACGACGAGGTTGCTCGCGACTTCGGGCTGTCCGGATGAGGCTCTTGCTCGACACGCACGTGGTGCTCTGGTGGCTGACCGACGACCCGGGCCTCGCCACGGACGTCAAGGACCGCATCGACGCCGAACCCGATGTGTACCTGAGCCCGGTCACGCTGTGGGAGGTCGCGATCAAACAGTCGCTGGGCAAGTTGGCCGGCCCTGCCGACCTCGCCGAGCGGATTCGTGACGCCGAACTGCGGGAACTCCCGATCCTCCACGATCACGCCATCGCGGCTGGTCGGCTGCCGACGATCCACCGGGACCCCTTCGACCGGATGCTTGTCGCGCAGGCCCTGCACGAGGGGCTGACCCTGGTCACCCGGGACGACCGCATTCAGAAGTACGACGTACCGATCTTGGTGGTGTGACTCGATCCGCTCGCCGGGGTGAACGCTCAGCGCAGCCGTAGTGCGACCGCGCGCGCCTCCTCGTCGGTGAGGGGTAGGAACCAGAGGAAACGGCGGACGATGGCGACCGGATCGGGGCCGCCCGGCTGACCGCGCAGGTCACGGATCGCCCGGCGGGTGATCCGGGAGAACTCGGGGATCAGGGTCGCGCGGCGGGTGGCGTCCGTCGGGGTAGCTCGCAGCGTCGGGCAGGGCCAGTCGCGACCGCAGGCGTCGCACGTCCACAGCGGGCCGTCGGCGGTGTGCGAGACCGCCGGGCCGCACCGGGACCGCCAGCGTGATTCGGGTACGACGTTCGGCGGCGCGGCCGGGAGCACGATACGACGGCTGCCGCGGCCCGTCGGGTCGGCTGTCATCGAACAGGGTCTGGGCGGCCGGCCGCTTAACTCTTCAGAGGAAGACACGACAGCGCGACGCGTGCGCACTGAGGCTCTCGGCCAGCTCAGACAGCGCCGTGAACCGCTCAACCGGCAGCACCTCGCCGCATTCTCCACACTCGATTCGCTCGGTCCGGATGGGCCACCGCCACGCATCGACGTTGACGGGCACCCGCATCGGCTTCTCCTCGGACAGCACCGGCACCACCTCCATACGACGGGCGGGCGCCCGCCTCCTCTGGAGGCGGCACGCCCCTTTGCGGCAGCGACCCGTGCCGACTCGATGTCCACCACGGGCCGCGCCTTACCTCAAAGTAGTGCCAATAGTGCCAGAAGGGCAAGCAGTGCCACAGGTGCAAGCAGGACCTCAGCGGGTAGGAAGGACCATGACGTCCGTGCCCATCCCGTACACGGCCCGAGAGATCGAGGACGACCTAACTCGACGCATCGCCGCCGGGGAGTTCCGGCCGGGCTCACGCCTTCCGACGTATGACGCGCTGGCGGAGGAGTACGGGTCAGCCCGACGGACCGTCGCCCGTGCCGTCGACGCTCTCAAGTCGCGCGGACTGGTGGTTGGCGTACCGGGCTCAGGAACCTTCGTCGCCGAGTAGTGCGCTAGCGCAGTTCATCGACAAGACCGCCGACCTCGCTACGCTCGACCCACGTGGAAGCGCATTCGCGATGGCGTCCTGTCTCGGGCGCAGTCCCTCAAACTCATCAGAGAAGCGGCAGCATCATGGACCTGACCGGCGCTCGGTGGCGCAAGAGCAGCAAGAGTGGCAACAACGGCGGCAACTGCGTCGAGTTGGCCGACAACCTCCCCGGCGTCATCGGCGTACGCGACTCCAAGGACCCGGCCGGTCCGGCGCTCGCCTTCGACCCGGCGGCCTGGGCCCGATTCCTGGTGTTGGCCAAGCGCGGCTGAACCTCCGCGAGGTCCCGGCACGACCCAGCCGCGTCACCCCCGAAAGCTGAGATCTTGGACAGTTTCCGTTACGTGGTAACGGAAACTGTCCAAGATCTACCCGGCCCGCTCTTTCCTGCCCCGACCGGCGTCGCCGGCACGGCCGGACCATGACGCACGACAGCCAACCCGAACGTCTAGGGTGCGAGTTCCTCGGCCCGGCCGAGCAGCGCACGGCGCTCGGCGGTCGAGCCGACCGCTGCCGCCGCCTCCCGGAACAGGCTGGCCGCGCGCAACCGGTCACCCTGCCGGGCCACCAGGTCGGCCTCCACCGCCACGGCGAGCGGGTAGCCGTCCAGCCCACCCCCGGCGCGGGCCGCGTCGAGAAGGACCAACCCGGCGGCTGGCCCGTACGCGTACCCGTGCGCTACCGCGCGGTTGAGCGCGATCACCGGCGAGGGACGGAGGTCGGCCAGCGCGTCGTAGGCCCGCGCGATCGTCGGCCAGTCGGTGTCGTCGACCGACGCGGCGGTGGCGTGGCAGGCGGCGATCCGGGCCTGCCACGCGTACGGCCCGTCGTGGCGTACCCGATCGAGGGTGGCCAGGCCCTCGGCGATGGCGGCGCGGTCCCACCGGTCGCGGTCCTGCCGGTGCAGGGTGAGCAGGGTGCCGGCGGCGTCGCGGCGGGCGTCCCGACGGGAGTGGTGGAGCAGGAACAGCGCCAGCAGCGCGGCGACCTCGGACTGCTCGGGCATCAGCCGGTCGAGCAGCCGGGCCAGCCGGACCGCCTCGTCGGCGAACGCCGGTTCGCCGTCGGCGACGTAGCCCCGGGTGAACAGCAGGTACAGCACGGCGAGGACGCCGGGTAGCCGCTCGGTCAGCGCCGGCCCGCTCGGCACCCGGTACGGGATGCCCGCCTGGGCGATGCGGGTGCGGGCCCGGGTCAACCGGCGGGTCATCGTCGACTCGCTGACCAGCAGGATGCGGGCGATGTCGGCGGTTGGCACGCCGCAGACCGTTCGCAACGTCAACGCCACCCGGGCCTCGATGGCGAGCGCCGGGTGGCAGCAGGTGAAGATGAGCCGCAGCCGGTCGTCCACCACGTCTTGGCCCACCTCCGGCTCCGGCGACGCCTCGTCCGGCGTGAGCAACGCCAGGTCGTGCAGCTTGCGTCGTTCCACGGTGGCGCGGCGCAGCACGTCGATCGCCCAGTTACGCGCCACCGTCATCAGCCAGCCGCCCGGGTTGGCGGGCACACCGTCGGCGGGCCAGCGCTCCAGCGCGGCGGTCAACGACTCCTGGGCACAGTCCTCGGCCAACGCCCAGTCCCCGGTCACCCGGATCAGGGTCGCGACGATCCGCGGGTACGCCTCGACGCTGGCGGCCGCGACGGCCGCCGCCGCCGCGCCGGCCGGTGCCTGGGTAGGCATCGGACGGCGCTGCGGGGTGAACATCGTCGTCAGTCGGGCAGGTCCGCGAACGGGCGCAGTTCCAGCCGCCCCTCGCGGGCCATCGGGTGCGTGCGGGCCACCTCGATCGCCTCGTCCAGGTCGGCGCAGTCGAGCAGGTCGAAGCCCACGATCACCTCGGCGGTCTCCGCGAACGGGCCCTCGGAGACGAGCAGTTCACCGTCGCGAACCCGGACGGTGGTGGCCGCTCTGGTCGGGGCCAGCGCGTCGCCGGTCAGGCGGCGACCCCGTGAGTCGTTCTCCGCCACCCACTTGTCGATGTCGGGCAACTCGGTGGGGTCGGTGTCCGGCTCGGCGTCGCTGCACACGAACATCATGAACTTCATCTGGTCGCTCCCTGGTTTCTCGGGGTGTCACCAGCATGACGATCGGCCGACAGCGTTCCGGACACCGTCCCCCGACAAACCTCGGGTCAGTCTCCGCTGGCGGCGCGGCGGCGGGCCTCGCGGGTCTTCATGGCGTGCTCCATCAGCGTGACGAGCACCTCCTTGCTGGACTCCCGCTGCCGGGCGTCGCAGAGCAGCACCGGCACGCCCGGGTCCAGGTTCAGCGCGGCCTGCACCTCGTCGAGCCGGTACGTCCGCGCGCCCTGGAAGCAGTTCACCGCCACCACGAAGGGCGTGCCCCGACCCTCGAAGTAGTCGATCGAGGGGAAGCAGTCGGCGAGCCGGCGGGTGTCGGCCAGCACCACGGCGCCGATCGCCCCCAACGCCAACTCGTCCCAGACGAACCAGAACCGGTCCTGCCCCGGGGTGCCGAACAGGTACAGCACCAGGTCGTCGCTGATGGTGATCCGGCCGAAGTCCATGGCCACGGTGGTGGTGGTCTTGCCTTCCACACCGGAGAGGTCGTCGATGCCGACCCCCGACTCCGTCAGCACCTCCTCGGTCCGCAACGGCCGGGTTTCGCTGACCGCGCCAACCATGGTCGTCTTGCCCACGCCGAAGCCGCCCGCGACCAGAATCTTGATCGCGGTGGGCAGTGGCGTCGCTCCCGCCGGCCGGTCAGAGTGCCCGTAGTCCATTGATTACCGCCTCGAAGATGCTGTTGTCGGGAAGACCGGCCGTGGTCTGCGGCTCGCGGACCTGCACCAGGCTGCGGGCTGCCAGATCACCGAGGAGCACCCGGATGGTGCCCACCGGCAGGTCGAGATGGGCGGCGATCTCGGCGACGGACTGTATGCGTTGGCACAGCCCGACGATCGCCAAATGCTCGGGGCCGAGACCCACCTCGGGCGTGACCTCGGCTCGGGTCGCCGTGACCAGGGAGATCAGGTCGAATGTGCCGGTGACCGGGCGGGCCCGACCGCGCGTCACCGCGTACGGGCGCACCACCGGACCCGCATGGTCATCCACCCACTGATGGTCTGCGGACTCCCCCTGGACCGTCATCGCCGTTACCTCTCGCCGACCTGCTGATCAGTGCCACGCGATGGTGATGCGACGTACTTGCCGACGCGGGTGACCAGCATCGCCATCTCGTAGGCGATCAGACCGACGTCGGCGTCCTCGCTGGCCAGCACCGCCAGGCAGGCATTGCGGCCGGCCGCGGTGACGAACAGGAACGACGACTGCATCTCGATGATGGTCTGCTGCACCTGCCCGCCACCGAAACGCTTGCCGGCGCCTCGGGCGAGGCTCTGGATGCCGGCCGCCATCGCCGCCAGGTGCTCGCCGTCGTCTCGGCTCAACCCCTGGGAGGAGGCCATCAGGAGGCCGTCGGTGGAGAGCGCGACCGCGTGTTCGGCCTGCTTCACCCGGCCCACCAGGTCATCCAGCAACCACGTCAGGTCGGCGCTCGAAGCCGTCTTCTGGGTCACTTCGTCGTCCTCTTCTCGCCCGGCTGTGCGCCGTGTTCGTTTGGGGCTTGACCGTCACACCGCGCGGGAACCCGCGTCATCGGTGCTCGGTCAGGTCGCTTGTGGATCCTCGTCGGTCGGCTCGGACGGCGTCGCCGCCGGGGCGCCGGAGGCGCCGCCGAGCAGCCGAGCCGCGTCGGTTCGCCCACGCCGGGTGCCGGTCTGGTAGGAACTCATCATCCGGCGGACCTGCTCCGGTGGGCGCACCACATCCTCGTCGTCGGTCTCCGACATCGCCGGGTCGTCTCGCAACTCGGGAACGATGTTCGCCTGTCGGACCCGGACGGGCAGGCCGGCGTCGGTCCGCTCCGCGTCGGCGCGGGCGGGCACCGGGCCACCGTCACCGGCCGCGACCGGCTCCGCGTCGCGGGTCTCCGGGCGGGCGCGCTCGACGGCGGGCAGGCCGGTGGGCACGGTCGGGGCTTCCAGGGCTGGCTGACCTGGGCCGCGCCGGGCGCGGGTGGGCAGGTCGGGTGTGCCGGTCGTCGGGGTGGTCCGCTGTCGGGTGGGGAGAACGGTGTCCGCCTCGGCCTCCTCGTCCGACGTCGGGGTGGTGGTGTCGGTTGGCGTCGGCGCCGCCGACGTCGCGGCCACGTCCGGCGCGGTGGTCGTCGGCGCGGCGAGCGCGACCGGTGCGAGGGACATCGGGCTGCCGCTCTCCGGGGCCGGCGTCGACGGCATCGGGATGGCCGAACCGGCCCGGAACGAGCCCGAGTCCTCCGGGGAGGCGTCGGCCTCGGTGACCAGCTCCAGCGGGATCAGCACGACCGCCGTGGTGCCCCCGTACGCGGACTCCTTGAGCCGGACCCGCACGCCGTGCCGTTCGGTCAGCCGGCTCACCACGTAGAGCCCGAGGCGGGCGGCGTTGGCGAGGTTCAGCTCGGACTGGTCGACGATCCGGTGGTTCGCCGCGGCCAGGTCCTCCTCGCTCATGCCGAGGCCCCGGTCCTCGATCTCGAGGGCGAACCCGTTGGAGACCAACTGGCCGCGGACCTCGACGGTCGTGTGTGGCGGGGAGAACGACAGGCCGTTCTCGATCAGCTCGGCCAGCAGGTGGATGACGTCGCCGACCGCGCGGCCGGCGAGCGAGACCGGCCCGAGCGGCAGCACGTTGACCCGGGTGTAGTCCTCCACCTCGGCCACGGCGCCGCGCACCACGTCGACCATCGGGACGTTGCGCCGCCAGGCCCGACCGGGGGTGGAGCCGGAGAGCACGATCAGGTTCTCCGCGTTGCGCCGCATCCGGGTGGCCAGGTGGTCGACCCGGAACAGGTCCTCCAGCTCCTCCGCGTCGTGTTCGCGGCGCTCCATCGCGTCGAGCAGGGTGAGCTGACGGTGTACGAGTGCCTGCGTGCGTCGGGCCAGGCTGAGGAAGACCTCGCGGACGTTGCGACGCAGGTCGGCCTGCTCGACGGCGGTCCGCAACGCGGTCTCCTGAACGGCGTTGAACGCCTTACCGACCTGCCCGATCTCGTCGGTGCCGAATTCCAGCGGGGGCGCCTCGGTGGCCACGTCGACCTCCTCGCCGCGCCCGAGCCGCTCCACCACCCGGGGCAGCCGTTCGTCGGCGAGCTGCCAGGCGGCCTCCCGCAGCCGGTCCAGCTGGCGCAGCAGGTTCCGCGCGGTGGTGATCGAGATGACGACGGAGGCGATGACGGCGAGCAGGCCCAGACCGGTGGCGAGCACCAGTCGGACGACGACCATCACGGCCACGCCGGTGGCTCGATCGACGATGCCCTCACCGCCGGCGGTGACGGCGTCGTTCACCTCGGTCAGCGCCGGCTCGACGGTGCCCCGCCACTGCTCGGCGCCGATCGGTAGCTGGGTCGACGGCCGGCCCTCACGGATGATGCTGTCCTGCACGGCGCGCAGTCGGGTGAACGCCTCCCCGCTGACGAGCTGCCGGAAGCGGCGCTCGTCAGCGTCGGCGAGGCGGGTCCGGACCTCGTCGCCGAGGAACCGCTCGGCGGCGACCAGGCTGACGTAGCGGGCGTACTCCGGCCCGCTCATCCGGCCGTTGCCGAAGAGCCCGCTGAGCAGCGCGTCCTCCTGGGAGATCAGCTCCTTCATCCGGTTGAGCTGGATCAGGGCTGCCGCCTCGCCGGCGATCTGCTTGTCGTCCAGGCTGCCGGTCACGTCGTAGATCTGGAAGATCGACTCGATCGCGGTGGTGTACGCCTCGGCGGCGGCGACCCGGTCGATCTTGCGGTCCAGCACCTCGGCGCGGGTCTGGTCCAACGCGTTGACCTGAGCGATCGTCAGACCGAGCTGAGTGTCCAGTGCGGAACTTCCGGCGATGTCGACCTGCCAGTCACGCACCGAGTCGGCGAAGTCGGCGGCCAGCCCCGCGCTCTTGCGCTGCTCGGCTTCGAGCGCCGTCCGCTGCGCGGCCTCGGGGTTGCTCAGGTACGCCTGGGTCAACCGCCGCTCCAACTGGAGCTCCTGCAACAACGGCTCGGTCGGCGCGTAGACCTTGCTGTTGATCACCTGGACACCGAGCAGGTTGAAGCCGTCGCGCAGGGTCACCCAGGCCGCGAACATCCACAGCGCGACCAGGGAGAGCAGCAGGGCGACAACCTTGGTGCGGATACTCGTACCGCGAGAACGCATTGAACCGTCCCAGGCCGGGCGTTGACTCAGCTCATCAACGAATGATCAGAGGGGGCGACGTCCCACCACGGTGGGGCATCCGGGGCTGAGGCTCTGCGTACGCTAGCAGTGTCCACACAACCCCTCAAGTTGTTGTTTTTGTAGCCTGGTAACCGCAATCCACCACCGATCGGTCCACGCCGGAGGCCCGATCCGTGGCCAACCGGCAGGCCGCGAGCACCGCGGCGCGAACGATCACTGTCGGACAGTACAGCTCCTTGCCGTACCACAGTGGACGGTGGTCCCGGGTGGCGGATTCGTGCAGGTAGGCGTGCCCACGGGCCACCGCGTTGTCGACCCGGGGCACCGTCGTCGGCACCGCCAACAGCACCTGCAGGGCGTACGCGGTCTCCTCGGCGGTGCCGCCCCACCGCCCCCACGAGCCGTCCAAGCGCTGACTGTTCAGCACCCAGCCAGCCGCCCGGTCCACCGCCTCGGCGGCGGCCGCACCCCTCCCGAACTCGGCGAGCGCCAGCACACAACAGGCAGTGGCGTAGTACGGCGAGGCGTGCCACCGGTCCTGCCAGGCGCCGTCCGCGCGCTGATGCCCGGCCAGCACCCCGCTCAGCCGGTCGACGGCCCGGCGGTAGCGCGCGTCCGCGCCCGGGTGCCGGGTCAGGTGCTGCCCGAAGGCGTCCAGCACGTGGGCGTTGGTGGTGACCGAGAAGCCGTCCTCCCCCGGCCAGGTGCAGAAACCGTCAGCCGTCTCGTACGCCCACAGGCTGGCCGGGTCCGCCGGATGGCCGAGCCGGGCCAACGCGTCGAGGGACACCGACGTGGTGTCGGCGTCGGTCGGCAGGCCGTCACCGGTGGCGATGCCCTGGCCGGCGGTGGCGGCGGTCAGGCTCTCCAGCACGGAGGCCGGCGGGTTGATGGCGATCCCGGCGCGGCGCAGGCCGCTCAGCACCCAGGCTCGCTCGAAGACGGTGATCGGTGCCGGGCAGGGCACCGGGCCGCCCCCGTCACGGATCAACGTCCGCAGGAAGGCATGCGCGGCGGGGCCGGCGGCCGGACCGACAGCGGTCAGCCAGGCCGCGGTCGCCGCGGGTGAGGCGCCGACCGCGGTGAGGGTGGGGCCGGCGTCGGCCGGTACCGCGTCCAGCAGCTCGTAGAAGTGGGCCACCTTCGGTGGCAGCGTCGCTCCGGCGGCCACCGCGGACCGCACCGCGCGCAGCCGGTCCCGGTGCAACCCGGCGGGCAGCGGCAACGGCGGGCGGGGCAGCCGGTCGGCGACGGCCCGCTCCAGCCCGGCGAGCCGGTCGTTGATCGTGTCGACCAGTGCCGGCACGATGAGGTCCAACGCGGGAGTGTCCGGCAGCGTCCGGGCGTCGGCGCGGAGCAGCATGTCGGCGAGCGCGCCGAGCCCACCGGCCACCGGGGCGAGCAGCTCCGTCCCGGTCCGGCCGTCGGCCAGCGCGGCGAGCAGCGCGTCGGTGGCGCTCAGCGTCGGCGCCAGCGCGTACCCCTCGGGTGGGCCCCACGCCCCGTCCGGGCGTTGGCTGCGCACCAGGAACGCGATCCGCTCGTGGTGCCCGGTCAGCCAGGGAGCGACGGCGACCAGCCGGCCCGTCTCGTACACCGAGGCGGCGACCTGCCCCCACGGCCGCAGGCCGAGCCCGGCGATCAGCTCGCGGGCGGCGTCGGCGACCGGGTCGGCCGCGGTCGCCGCGTCGACGAACACCCGGGTGGCGCCGTCACTCATCGCGCACCCCCCAGAAGTCCGACACCTGGTAGAAGCCGCCGGTGAAGGAGATCTGCCGGTTGAGGTAGTCCGCCTGGCGGGGGCACCGCTCGGCGAGGGCGGCCAGGTCCCCCCGGGACCGGGCGGTCAGCTCGGTCAGTCGGTCGTGCACCTGCGCCGGGTCGTCGACCAGCGAGAGGGCGTTCAGGTCACCCCACTCGGCGTCGCGCCCCTGGGTGGCGAGGTCGTTGACCAGCCGCAGCACCCGCTGCACGCCGCGTCCGGCGTCCAGCAGGTCGGTCAACTGGGCGAGGGTCTTCTCGTCACCGGTGGCGATCCAGTGGGTGACGTTGACGAAGGAGCTGCCGGAGTTGTCGGCGTTGTCCAGGTAGCGGTCCAGGTCCGGCAGGCGTCGCCCGGTGGTCGGGTCGGTCGGCAGGTTCTTCCAGTCCCACTCCCGGGCCATGGCGGCGAGCATCCGGGCCAGCTCGTCGCGCCAGATCGGGCGCAGCCGGGCGAACGCCGGCACGGTGGCCAGCTCGTCGCGCAGGTCGGCCAGCAGCCGGGCCAGGTGCCGCCCGGGTGCCGGCGTGGCGCCGTCGGCCACCGCGAGGCAGTCGGTCACCACCTTCCGGATGTCGTCGACGGACCGGGCGAGGTAGTCGACCTGCCAGTCGGTGGCGAAGACCCAGAGCACGGTACGGGTGGTGATGCGCAGTTCGGCGGCGGTGTGCCAGGGCGCGATGAAGGCGACGGTGGTGGCCACCGAGCTGAGCAGCGCCGGGTCGAACGGCGCGGCGTCGAACAGCTCGGGATGGTCGGCGGTGACCTCCTGCAGGTCGCGTACGCCCCGCACGGCGAGCGCGCACACCCGACCCTGCTCGGCGATCGCGTCATGAGCTGCCGGTGCCGGTCGCGGGGTCTCGGTCACGATGCGGCCGGGCGCTCGACCGCGGTGAGGATGACCTCGGCACGCTGCTTGGGTTGCAGGGAGGCACCCATCCGAGGGGTGAGGCCCACCGGTTCGCGCAGCCGGAAGCGGTAGCGGCTCAGCACGGTGCTGACGATGAGTTGGGCCTCAAGCAGGAACAGGTACTGCCCGAGGCACTGATGCGGGCCCCCGCCGAACGGGAAGTAGGAGTACCGGTAGCGCCGCCGGGGCAGCTCCGGCGCGAACCGCTCCGGGTCGAAGAGCGACGGGTTGTCCCAGAACGTCGGCATCCGCTGGGTCACGTACGGGCTGACCAGCACGGTACCGCCGGCCTTGATCCGCACCCCGCCGAGCATGTCGTCGCCGACCGCCGTGCGCGGGATCATCCAGCCCGCCGGGTAGAGCCGCAGCATCTCGTCGAGCACCATCCGGCCGTAGCGCAGCTGGGGCAGGTGCTCGCGGCCGACCCGTTCGGCGCCGACCACCTGCTCGATCTCGTCGGTCATCCGCTCGGCCACGTCGGGGCGGGACGCCAGCACCGGCCACAGCCAGGAGAGCAGGGCGATGGTGGTCTCGGTGGCGGTGGAGAACATCGCGACCACGTCGCCGCGGATCGCGTACTCGTCGGGTTCGCTGCCGTCGGCGCGCGGCCGGCAGAGGGTGGAGATGATGTCGTCGCCGTCGGTGGGGTGGGCCCGGACCTGCCGGATGATCGGCAGCACCACCTCGTCGATGGTGCGCACCGCCTCGCGGAACTGCCGGTCGCGGGGCATCGGCACCGCGTACGGCACGGCGGGCATCAGCAGTCGCGGGAGCATCGCGGTGGTGAGGGTGTCCAGCGCGGCGCTGATCCGCAGCGCGTCGGGGACCGAGATCCGGTCGGCGAAGAGCACCCGCATGGTGGTACGCAGGACGATCCGGGTCAGTTCGGCGCCGCCGTCGATCGGGCGACCGGTGCGGGCCGGTTCGAGCCACTCGTCGACGGCCTCGTTGATCGCCTCGGCCATCTTGTCGACGAGCGTCTCGGCCCGCTTGGCGGTGAACAACGGCTGCAGCGCGCCTCGGCTGGACTCCCAGACCGCACCCTCGGCGACCAGGATGGCGTCACCGACGATCCGGCGGACGGGTCGCCAGAGCAGCCCGTCGCCGTCCCGGATGTAGTTGGCAACGTTGTCGCGCAGGACGCGTTGCAGGTGCTCAGGATGGCTGACCAGGTAGGGGCGGAACGAGCCGAGGTTGAGCCGGACGACCTCGCCTTCGGCGGCATCCGCGAAGTCGACGAGCGCGCCCAGCGGATCACGGACCAGCGCGGGCAGCGCGCGTCGTGCCGGGATCGTCCGGGGCTCGGTGCTGACGGTGGCGGAGCGCGCCTCGGACACCTGCGACATCGAACCACGTCTCCTCGTCGTCCCGTCGACCGCAGCGATCCACTTCGGTCGGACAGGCTGATGAAACTTTCACCTTCTGGGCCGACGGGAAGCATCTCACCAAACGGGGGGCACCTCCAGACTTGCGGACAGCGCAATTTCCGTCTACACAAACCTACCGGCGTCGATATTTTCGTTTTGGTGAATCCTGAGTGGACACTCAGTCGGACGACGAAGCCGGTACGCCGGGCGCCACGACCCGCGCCCCGCCGACCGGGCCCTGCGGCACCGGCACCAGCCCGGCGAGGCCGGCCCGGTCGGTGCCGGCCAGTGACCCGGGACGCACCGGTACCCCCGAATCCGGGCGACGCCCGGCACCCTGTGCCAGGCTCTGGGGCATGGACGACAAGACCATCCTGAACCGGATCTCCGAGTTGGTCGACGAGGAGCACAAGCTGCGGGCCGAGGCCCAGGCCCACGAGTCGGGCACCGAGGGCGAGGCCAGCGAGCGCCTGCGCGCCCTGGAGGAGTCCCTCGACCAGTGCTGGGACCTGCTGCGCCGTCGGCGGGCCGCCCGGGACACCCACGGCGACCCGGACGCCCAGGGCGAACGCCCCAAGCCCGAGGTGGAGCGCTACCTGCAATAGCCGGCGCGGCGGGTCGGGCGACACGGTCGCCCGACCCGCTCCGGTCAGCGCAGGCCCGCCTCCCGCAGCAGCTCTCCGGTCAACCGGCCGCTGTCGGCCTGCTCACCCGGGAGGCCCCGGGCCGCGAACCAGGCGGCGACCACCCGAACGTCGCGGGCCAGGAACTCCGGCCCCTGCGGGTTCGCCACCACGTCGACCACCTGCGGCAGGTCGATCACGACCAGCCGCCCCTGGTGCACGAGCAGGTTGTACGGCGACAGGTCGCCGTGCGCGTAGCCGGCCCGAGCCAGCACCCGCAGCGCCTCCACCAGCTGGGCCCACAGGTCACGCAGCTCGGCCGGGCCGGGACGCAGTTGGGCCAGTCGCGGCGCCGCCTCCCCCGACTCGGCGTCACCGACGAACTCCAGCATCAACTCGGTGCCCCGCAACTGCACCGGGTACGGCACGGCGATCCGGTCGTGGCCGGCGCCGATCTCCCAGAGCCGGCTCAGCGCGGCGAACTCGGCCGCCGCCCACTGCCCGGCGATCATCTGCCGGCCGAACGCCGTCCGACCGGCCATCGCCCGATTCTCCCGGGACCGGCGCACCCGACGGCCCTCCAGGTAACCGGCATCCCGGTGGAACAGCCGGTGCTCGGGATCGCGGTAGCGCTTCACCGCCAGCAGACAGGACCGGTCGGTGTCGGGCACCGCCCGGCGGACCAGGTGGACGTCCGACTCCTTGCCGGTCTTCAGCACACCCAGCTCGGTGTCCTTGGCGGCCAGTTCGGTGACCAGCCAGGCCGGGTGCGGCTGCGGCCCGTGGACGGCGTCGTCCCAGGACGACCAGCGCTCGCCGGTGTCCGGGTCAGGCTCGCTGTCCGGGTCCGCGGGCGGCTCGGTGGGCCGCCCGCGCTTCAGAAACTGCGGTTCGTCGTCGTCGAAGCGGCTCTTGCCGCGGGTCCGGCGCTCAAGCGCCGGAAGATCATGATCGCGCACTGTGGTGAGGTTCCCTTGGTCGAGGCTGAGATAGGCAGCTGGAAGCGACCTGCGAAGACGGCCATGACCGACCCCCTCTCCTCGACCGGGCACACACCCGGGACGCACTATGCGCGGGACAATGCTCGTACCAGCACGGCGACCGGTCAACCGAATTACGCGGCCAGCACCGCCGAGGCGACAGCCGGCGCGGGAACCCTCAGCGGGCGAGGACGGTGGCGACCGCGGCGATCAACCCGTCCACGGTGCGGCTCGGCGCGAACCGGACGTCCGACCAGGTGCGCCCCCGGTGCAGCCAGACGCTGGGCAGCCCGACGGCCGCGGCGCCGCCGATGTCCGCCTCCGGGCTGTCGCCGATCACCCACGACCCCCGCAGCGGCATCCGCACCCGCTGGGCGGCGAGCGCGAAGATTCTCGGGTTGGGCTTGCTGACGCCGGCCTCCTCGGAGATCACCCAGTCCGCGACGTACTGGTCCAGCCCGGTCCGGCGAATCTTGGCGTCCTCGACGCGTACGGTGCCGTTGCAGACCACCACCGGCACCCAGCCGGCGTCGTCGGCGATCCGCAGCGCGCAGGCGGTCAGCGGGTCGAGCCGGGTCTGCGCCACCACCCCGTCGTGCAGCTCCTCCACCAGGTCGATCGAAGGAATGCGCAGCTCGTAGCGGTCCCGGATGGCGTCGGCGAGGTCCCAGCGGTCGGTCAGGCCGTCGGCGTCGATCGAGACCAGCCAGTCGATGTCGGTGGGGGGCGCGCCGATGCTGTCCAGGAAGCGCTCACCCCAGCGGCGGAACGGCCCGGCCCGATCCAGCAGGGTGTTGTCCAGGTCCAGCAGGAGCAGTGGCACTCGGGCACCCTACGGGACCGACGTGTCCGCCAACAGATGCGGCGGGTATCGACCTGACGACGGGCTCAGCCAGGCATCGACACCCGCGCGCCACCCTGCTCCGGCAGCCGATCGACGAGCATCGAGTGGGCCGCCCGGGTGGCCGCGAGCACGGCCGGATCCAGCGTCGCCACGAGCACCGCCGTGCCGTCGTCGGCCCCGCGAGCCAGCACCCGCCCCTCGGGGTCGTAGATGGCCGCGCCACCGTTGAACCGCCACGGGTCGACGCCGCCGACCGCGTTGGCGAAGACCACGAACATCGTGTTGTCCAGGGCCCGCGCGGCGTAGTAGAGATCCCGGCGGTGCTCGGAGCCGGCCAGGTATCCGCTCGGGCACAGGTAGGCGTGTGCGCCGTCGAGGGCGGCGGCCCGGCCGTGCTCCGGGAAACAGCCGTCGTAACAGATGCCCAGCCCGAGCCGCCAGTCGTCGACGAGCAGCGTGGCACCGCGATCGCCGGGGGTGAACAGCTCCCGTTCGTCACCCCACAACTGCTGCTTGTCGTAGCCGACCCGCACCTCGCCGTTCCGGTCGGTCACCAGCGCCGCGATGGTCCGCCGGCCGTCCGGGTGCCGCACGGCCGCGCCGACCAGCGCGGTGACGCCGGCCTCGCGCGCCGCGACGCGCAGCGGGTCGAGCCGGGGATCCGCGACCATCCCGGCCTGATCGGCGGCGACGTCCGTGCCGGCCGGGTCGGCGGCGAGGACCGGCGGGTGGTACGCGCAGAGGAACAACTCCGGCAGGACCGCCACCCGGGCGCCCCGTTCGCCGGCCTGACGGACCAGGTCGGCGGCGACGAGCGCGTTGCCGGCGACGTCGCCCGGCGTGGGGGTGGCCTGGACGGTGGCCACCGTCAGCGGGGAGCTGGGCACGGTGTGGGGCTGGGTCACCGGGCGATGGTAGACGGCACCATCCCAAGCCGTACGTACGGTTTGCGTGGCTCGGGTTGACCTGCGACGATCGACGTGTGCCCAGAGTAAGTCAGGACCAGCTCGACGCGCGCCGGCAGGAGATCCTCGCCGCCGCCCGGGCGTGTTTCGCCCGGCTCGGCTACGAGGGGGCGACCGTACGCCGCCTCGAGGAGGCCACCGGCCTGTCCCGCGGCGCGATCTTCCACCACTTCCGCGACAAGGACTCGCTCTTCCTGGCCGTCGCCGAGGACGACGCCGCGGCCATGGTCGAGACGGTGGCCCGCAACGGTCTGGTGCAGGTGATGCGCGATCTGCTGGCCCGCGCCGTCTCCCCCGACACCACGGGCTGGTTGGGCAGCCAACTGGAGGTCTCCCGGCGGCTGCGCACCGACCCCGCGTTCGCCAAACGGTGGGCCGAGCGGTCCGCCGCGATCGCGGAGGCGACCCGGGACCGGCTGGCCCGCCAGCGCGACGCCGGGGTGCTGCGTGAGGACGTACCGATCGACGTGCTGGCCCAGTTCCTGGAGCTGGCCTACGACGGTCTGGTGCTGCACCTGGCGATGGGCCGACCGGCCGGTGACCTGGGCCCGGTGCTCGACCTGGTCGAGGAGGCGGTCCGCCGGCACTGACCGCGCGGGCACCGGTCGGTCGACCGTGGCGAGGCTGCTCCACAATGGGGCCGCCGATCCCCTCCGGTGACAGGAGCAGTCGATGACCGTCCACGCCGCGTCCGGTGACACCTGGGGCATCTCCGGCCCGACCTTCCTCCGGTACTACCTCGCCGTGGCCATCGTGGTGGTGGTGATCGCGGCGTACCACCGGATCCGGCTCGCCGCCGGATCGACCGGCGCCCTGACCGCCGACCCCGTCGGGCCCCAGCAGGTCGCGTACCTCAACGGGGGGCCTCGGCTGGCCGTACACGCCGCGCTCGGCGGGCTGCGCGCCAGCGGAGCGATCGGCGTACGACCGGACCGCCGGCTGACCACCGTCGGGTCCACGCCGACCGGGCTCACCCCGCTGGATCAGGCCATCCACTGGGCGGCCCACCAGCACGCCCGGGTCGGTGACCTCCCGCAGGACGAGCGGGTACGCACCGCGCTGCACCAGATCCGCAACGGCCTGGAGCAGCGCGGACTGCTCACCGACGACGCGCAGCGCGCCCGCGCCCGCTTCTGGGCCACGATCCTGATCGCCCTGCTGGGCCTCGGTGTGCTCCGGTTGGTCTCCGGCCTGTTCAACGGTCACCCGGTCGGTTACCTGCTGCTGACACTGGTTCCGCTGCTGATCATCACGCTGGTGCTGCGCCGGGCGCCCATGCTCACCCGGGCCGGTCGATCGGCACTGCGTTCGGTCCGCCGCGAGCACACCCATCTCGCGCCCGCCTCCGCACCCGCCTACGCCACCTACGGGGCGGCCGGCGCGGCGATGGGCGTCGCCCTGTACGGCACCGCCTCGCTCTGGGCACTCGACCCGGGCTTCGCCGAACAGGCCGAGATTCAGCGCCAGGCCGCCTCCGGCAGCGGCTGGACGGGCGGGTCCGACGGGTCCTCCGGCGGCGGGGACAGCTCCGGTGGAGACGGTGGCAGCTCCTGCGGCGGTGGCGGCGGGTGCGGCGGCGGCGGGGGGTGTGGCGGATGACCGGCCCGGCCGGGGTCGGCATCGGCTGGCGTCCGGAGATCGCCGGCTTCGTGGCCGACCTGCCCGGCCTGCGCTTCGTCGAAGTGGTGGCCGAGGGGGTGCCCGCGTCCGGGCCGCTCCCGCCCGGCCTGACACAGCTGCGGGAACGCGCGGTGACAGTCGTACCGCACGGGGTGCGGCTCTCCCTCGGCGGCGCCGAGCCGGTCGACCCGGCCCGGGTCGCCCACCTGGCCGCGGTGGCGCAACGCCTGGACGCGCCGCTGGTCAGCGAACACATCGCGTTCGTCAGGGCCGGCGGTCTGGAGGCCGGGCACCTGCTGCCGCTGCCGCGCAGCCGGGAAGCCGTCGACGCGGTCTGCGCCAACGTGGCGCGGGCCCAGGCCGACCTGCCGGTGCCCATCGCGCTGGAACCGATCGCCGCGTTGGTCGACTGGCCCGACGACGAGCTGGACGAGGCGGACTTCCTCACCGAGATCCTCGACCGGACCGGGGCCCTGCTGCTGCTGGACGTGGCGAACGTGCACGCCAACGCCCGCAACCGGGGCGCCGACCCGCTGGCGTTGCTGGACCGTCTGCCGCTGGAGCGGATCTCGTACGCCCATGTGGCCGGCGGCGCGGAGCACGGCGGTTTCTACCACGACACCCACACCGACCCGGTTCCGCCAGCGGTGCTGGAGTTGGTCGGCGCGCTCTGCGCCCGGCAGCGGCCACCGGCGCTGCTGCTGGAACGCGACGGCCACTACCCGCCGGCCGCTGCACTCCGCGCCGAACTGGACGCCCTGGCCGCCGCCGCGGGCTTCCCGGCCGTCACATGACCGGCGCGCCCCACGGCGACCCGGCAGCCACGCCCCGCGCCGGGCTCGCCGAACGGCAGGCCCAACTGGTCGCCGCGCTCGTCGCCGGAGGGCCACCCCCGCCGGGGTTCGCGCCCGGCCCGCTGGCCGCCACCCGCGCGGCGCTGCTGCGCAAGCGGGCCGGTGCCGTCGCCCGGCACTGGCCGTTGCTCGCCGCCAGCCTCGGCGCCAGCTGGACGACGACCTTCGCCGGCTGGGCCGACCGGCGACCCACCGCCGGGTCGCTGCGCGACGGTTGGGACCTGGCCCGCGCGCTGCACGCCGAACGTGCGCTGCCGCCGCCGGCCGCCGAGGAGCTGGCCGCCCGGGAGGCACTCCTGCGCTACGACGGGCTGCGGGCGCCACGTCCGCGCCGGTTGCCGGCGGTGGGCCGCGCCGGCGGGGCCGTCGCGGTGCAGGTCGCCGGCCGGGTACGCCTGCTGCGCCCCGCCCCACGGGTACCCACCCGTGCTGGCGACGGCGTGTCGGATGCGGCAGGATCGGCGTTATGGATCTCGGACTGACCGACCGCGTGTACGTCCTCACCGGCGCCTCCCGCGGCCTGGGTTTCGCGACAGCGCAGTGCCTGGTCGCCGACGGTGCACGGGTGGTCCTCTCGGCCCGGGACGCGGACGCCGTGGCCGCCGCCGCGCAGCAGCTGGGTGGCCCGGAGCACGCCGTCGGGCTGACCGGCGACCTGGCCGACCCGGAAACCCCGGGGCAGCTCGTCGCCGCCGCCCAGCAGCACTTCGGCCGGCTCGACGGCGCGCTGATCTCGGTCGGTGGACCACCGCCCGGCAACGCCGCAGCGGTCACCGACGAGCAGTGGCGGCTCTCCTTCGAGACGGTCTTCCTGGGCACCATCCGCGCCGTACGCACTGTCGCCGACGCCCTGCCCGAGGGCGGCGCGATCGGGCTGGTGCTCTCCACCTCGGCGCGTGGCCCGGTGCCCGGTCTCGGCATCTCCAACGGTCTGCGGCCCGGCCTGGTCGGGGCCGCCAAGGACATCGCCGACGACTACGGCCCGCGGGGCGTCCGCGTGGTCGGCCTGTTGCCCGGCCGGATCATGACCGATCGCAACCGGGAGCTGTTCGGAGCGACCGGCGACCCGGAGCGGGCCCGCGCCGAGGCGGAGGCCGGCATCCCGCTGCGCCGCATCGGCGACCCGGCCGAGTTCGGTCGGGTGGCCGCGTTCGCGCTCTCCCCCGCCGCGAGCTACCTCACCGGGATCACACTGCCGGTCGACGGCGGCGCGCTACGCGGGCTGTGACCCCCGACGAGGCCCGGCCCACCCGGGCCGTGACACCGCCCGGGACAGCCGGGCCGACCCGGGCGGAGTTGGCGGCGGCCGCTGACCGGACCATCCCCGATGTTCTCGCGCCGGGGCTGGCGGTTCTCTTCGTCGGCATCAACCCCGGCCTCTGGTCGGCTGCCACCGGCTGGCACTTCGCCCGGCCCGGCAACCGGTTCTGGCCCGCCCTGCACCGGGGCGGGTTCACTCCCCGGCTGCTGCACCCCAGCGAACAGGACGAGCTGCCCGCGCTCGGGCTCGGCATCACCAACATGGCCGCCCGGGCCAGCGCCCGCGCCGACGAGCTGAGCACCGAGGAACTCCTCGACGGCGCGGCGATCCTCACCGACAAGGTGGCCCGGTACCGGCCGCGTTGGGTGGCGGTGGTGGGGGTGACCGCGTACCGGATCGGTTTTCAACGGCCCAAGGCCACCTTCGGGCCGCAACCGGAGTCGTTGGCCGGGGCGCGGCTGTGGGTGCTGCCCAACCCGAGCGGCCTGAACGCCCACTTCACCCCGGTCACCCTGGGCCTGGCGTTCGCCGAGTTGCGGGAGGCCACCGAGCTGCCCGCCCCTTGATCGACTCGGTTTTCAGGAAGTCGGGCGGTCACCGCGACCAGGACAGCCCGACTTCTAGGAACCCGTGTCGATCAAGGCCAGCAGGCCTCAGTTGGCGGCGGCGGGCGGCAGGGCCTCGTCGGCCACGTACGTGCCCAGTGGCATGACCACCGGCTCGGGGCCGGTCGCGTCGACGAACGGGGCGGGCGAGTCGGCGACAGCGAACTGGGTCCGGTACAGCTCGGCGTAGAGCCCGCCGACGGCCACCAGTTCGTCGTGTCGCCCGCGCTCGACGATCCGCCCGCCGTCGAGAACGAGGATCTGGTCGGCGTCGCGCACTGTGGACAGCCGGTGCGCGATCACCAGGGCGGTCCGCCCGGTCAGCGCCACCGCCAGCGCACGCTGCACCGCCGCCTCGCTCTCCGAATCCAGGTGTGCGGTCGCCTCGTCGAGGATCACGATCGACGGGGCCTTGAGCAGCAGGCGGGCGATGGCGATGCGCTGCTTCTCGCCGCCGGAGAAGCGGTAGCCGCGCTCCCCCACGGTCGTGTCCAGCCCGTCCGGCAGCGACCGGACCAGGTCGGCGACCTGCGCTCCGGCCAGCGCGGCCCAGATCTCGTCGTCGGTGGCGTCCGGCTTGGCGTAGCGCAGGTTCTCGGCGATCGTCTCGTGGAACAGGTGCGAATCCTGGGTGACCACACCGATCTCGTCACGCAGGGAGGCAAGCGTCGCGTCGCGCACGTCCACCCCGCCGACCAGCACCTGCCCGTCGCTGACGTCGTAGATCCGGGAGATGAGCATCGACAGCGTCGACTTGCCCGCCCCGGACGGGCCGACCAGCGCGACCATCTGCCCCGGCTCGACGCTGAACGAGACGCCCTTGAGCACCGGTTCGTTGATCGTCCGGTCGAGGGTGGCGACCTCCTCCAGCGAGGCGAGGGAGATCTCGGCGGCGCTCGGGTAGCGGAACCGCACGTCGCGGAAGTCGACCCGGCCGCTGCCGCGCGGCACCGCCACGGCGTCGGGCTTCTCCACGATGCCCGGCTTGAGGTCGAGCACCTCGAAGACCCGGTCGAAGGAGACCAGCGCGCTCATCACGTCCACCCGGACGTTGGAGAGCGCGGTGAGCGGACCGTACAGGCGGGTGAGCAACAGCGCGAGCTTCACCACGGTGCCCGCACTGACCGCGCCGGCGACCGCCAGCCAGCCGCCGAGGCCGTAGGTGAGCGCCTGCGCCAGTGAGGCGACCAGCAACATCGCCACGAAGAACGTCCGGGAGTACATGGCGGACTGGATGCCGATGTCACGGACCCGCTCGGCCCGGTCGGCAAACCGGCGGGCCTCGATCTCGGGCTGGCCGAAGAGCTTCACCAGCAACGCACCGGCGACTCCGAACCGTTCGGTCATGGTCGCGTTCATCTTGGCGTCGAGGTTGTACGACTCCCGGGTGATCTCGGCCAGTCGCTTGCCGACACGACGGGCCGGGATGATGAACACCGGCAGCAGGATCAGCGACAGCACCGTGATCTGCCAGGACAGGATCAACATCGCGCCGGCGGTGAGCACCAGTTGAATGACGTTGCTGACCACCCCGGAGAGGGTGGAGGTGAACGCCCGCTGAGCGCCGAGCACGTCGTTGTTGAGCCGGCTGACCAGAGCCCCGGTCTGGGTACGGGTGAAGAACTGCAACGGCATCCGCTGCACGTGGTCGTAGACCCGGGTGCGCAGGTCGAGGATGATGCCCTCACCGATGCGCGCGGAGTACCAGCGCTGGGCGAGGGAGAAGAGCGCGTCGGCGACAGCCAGCGCGGCGATCACCAGGGCGAGCTTGACCACGGTGGAGCCGGCCTGCGGGCCCCGATCGGCGATGGCGTCGATGACCTCACCCGCCAGCAGCGGAGTCGCCACGCCGATCACCGCGGCGATCACCACAGTGATCAGGAAGATGACGATGTCACGCCGGTACGGTCCGGCGAAGGCGATGATCCGCTTGGCGGTGCCGCGCTTGAGCTGGTGGGCGGAGACCTCGTCGCTGTTGCGCATCGACCGGAGCATGCTCCACCCGGCCATGCCACCGCCGGACATCGGGTTGGACATCGCTCACCTCCGGGTTGCCGGGCAGACCGCACCGTCAGGTCAATTCTCCCGACGAGTGTGACAACCCCAGCCGTAACCCGGATCTTCCCGTGCGGTCCTTACCTATTCTCCCCTGCCGGCGAGGTCGCGCAGCCGACGGGTCTGTGCCTCCCGCTCGGCGCGCTGCTGGTCGGCGTGCGACCGCCCGGCCGCGCCGGCGAGCAACGCCTTGATCTCCACCACCGCGTCGCGGGCCCCGGAGAGCAGGCCGGCGGTCAGGTCCCGCACCGCGCCGTCCAGCTCAGCCGGCGGCACGACCAGGGTGGCCAGGCCGATCCGGTCCGCCTCGGCGGCGTCCAGCCGGCGACCGGTCGCACAGATCTCCAACGCCCGCGCGTAGCCGACCAGCTCGACGAGGCGCTTCGTGCCGGCCAGGTCGGGCACCAGACCAAGGGTCACCTCGGCCATCGACAGCTTCGCGTCAGCGGAGAGCACCCGCAGGTCACACGCGAGCGCCAGCTGGAAGCCGGCGCCGATGGCGTGCCCCTGCACGGCCGCGACGGAGATCACGTCCGGCCGGTGCAGCCAGGTGAAACCGGCCTGGAACTCCGCGATGCGCTCGGCGCACTCCTGCTCGGACAGCGCGGCCAACTCGGCGAACGACCCCGGACCGGAGGCACCCGCCACCGCGAGATCGAGGCCGGCCGAGAACGCCCGACCCTCACCCCGGACCACCACCACCCGGACATCGCCGGGCAGGTCACGGGAGAAGTCGCTCATCGCTTGCCACATCGCGGGCGTCTGGGCGTTGAGCACGTCGGGCCGGCACAACGTCACCGTGGCAACCGGCCCGTCGCAGGTCAGCCGAACCCCGGTCGCCTCGGCGGTCACCGGACGTCCCGGGGCGCGGCGCTGATGGACGACGCTGGGGGGCGGGTCACGCCTTCTTGCGGCGCCGGGCACCACCGCGCTGACGCAGCTGCACGCCGGACTCGGTGAGCACTCGGTGGATGAACCCGTAGGAACGGCCGGTCGAGGCCGCCAACGCGCGGATGCTCTCCCCCGAGGTGTACCGCTTTACCAGGTCCTTGGCGAGCGTCTGACGCTCGGCTCCGACGATCCGGCGACCCTTCTCAGTGCTGGTGGCTGTGCCAGTGGCTGCCATGCTGTGTCCTCACGTCCCAGACTGTGCGGTTCGGATACGGTCCCACCTATTAGACCGCCTCGGACGATCATGCGCCAGATATCAACTCTTCGCCAACCGACACGCTATGCAATGTCAGCTTCCCGATAGAGTGATCCTGGCGATCCGGCCCGCCGCGCCGTCCGGGCGTACCACCGCTGGGCGCTGGCGGCTGCCGACGACCCGTAGCCTTCGGTCGTGATCGACCTGTTGAGCACCGCGGGCGCAGCGGCCGTCGTCTTCGCCGCCACCGACATCGACGACATCGTCATCCTGACGCTGTTCTTCGTCGCGGCCCGCACCACCGGCCGACCCCGCACCTGGCAGATCGTCGCCGGGCAATACCTCGGCATCGGTGCGCTCGCGCTGGCCAGCGCGGTGATCGCCGGTGGGCTCCTGGTGGTGCCCGACCCGTGGACGGGTCTGCTGGGCCTGCTGCCGATCGCGCTCGGCGTCCGCGCACTGCGGGGTTCGGGCGACGACGAGCCACCCGCGGTCGTCACCGGAGCACTCGGCGTGGCCGGGGTGACGATCGCGAACGGTGCCGACAACGTCGCGGTCTACGTACCCGTCTTCCGGGCCCTCGGGGTGGCCGACAGCGCGATGTTCCTGCTGGTCTTCGTGCTGCTGATCGCCCTGTGGTGCGTGGCCGGGGCCTGGCTGGGCGGGCATCGGAGGGTGGTCCGGCTGGTCGAACGCGCCGGTGCCTGGCTGGTGCCGACGATCTTCATCGCCATCGGGCTGGTGATCCTGGTCAGCTCCGGCGTGCTCGGCCGGCTGGCCGACCTGCTCGGCTGAGCGCAGGCCGAGGCCGAGCGCAGGCTGACGTCGAGAGCACGTCGGGCCTGGACGCACGTCGAGGTCGAGCGCAGGCCGACTGCCTCGATCAGGCCAGCTCGACCAGTTCGAGCAGGTCGTCGCTCCAGGCGTCCTCGTCGCCGTCGGGCAACAGGATGGCCCGGTCGGGCTTGAGCGCCAGCACCGCACCCGGGTCGTGGGTGACCAGGACGATCGCGCCGGGGTAGTTGGCGATGGCGTCGAGCACCTGCTCCCGGCTGACCGGGTCGAGGTTGTTCGTCGGCTCGTCGAGCAGCAGCACGTTGGCGCCGGAACAGACCAGGGTGGACAGCGCCAGCCGGGTCTTCTCGCCACCGGAGAGCACACCGGCCGGCTTGTTCACGTCGTCACCGGAGAAGAGGAACGCACCAAGGATCTTGCGCAGGTCGGTGTCGGACTGCTCGACGGCGGCGGCGCGCATGTTCTCCAGCACCGTCCGCTCCACGTCCAGCGTCTCGTGCTCCTGGGCGTAGTAGCCCAACCGCAGGCCGTGCCCCGCGTGCACCTCGCCGGTGTCCGGGGTGAGCAGCCCGCCGAGCATCCGCAGCAGGGTCGTCTTGCCGGCACCGTTGAGCCCGAGGATGGCCACCCGGGAGCCCCGGTCCACCGCCACGTTGACGTCGGTGAAGATCTCCAGCGACCCGTACGACTTGGACAGGCCGGTCGCGGTGAGTGGGGTCTTGCCGCACGGCGCGGGGCTGGGGAAACGCACCTTGGCCACCCGGTCGGCGACCCGCACCTCCTCCAGGCCGGAGATCAGCTTCTCGGCACGGCGGGCCATGTTCTGCGCGGCCACGGTCTTGGTGGCCTTGGCCCGCATCTTGTCGGCCTGCGCCATCAGAGCGCCGGCCTTCTTCTCCGCGTTGGCCCGCTCCCGACGCCGCCGCCGCTCGTCGGTCTCGCGGGCCTCCAGGTACGCCTTCCAGCCCAGGTTGTACACGTCGATGACCGACCGGGTGGCGTCGAGGAACCAGACCTTGTTGACCACCGACTCCAGCAGCGCGCCGTCGTGGGAGATCACGATCAGGCCACCCTTGTGGTTGGCGAGGAAGCCCCGCAACCAGGTGATCGAGTCGGCGTCGAGGTGGTTGGTGGGCTCGTCGAGCAGCAGGATGCCGCCGCCGTTCTCGCCCGCGTCGCGGAACAGGATCCGGGCCAGCTCGATGCGCCGACGCTGACCGCCGGAGAGGGTGCCGATGGTCTGCGCGAGCGCCCGGTCCGGCAGGCCGAGGTTGGCGCAGATCCGCGCGGCCTCAGCCTCGGCGGCGTACCCGCCCAGGGCGGCGAACTGGTCTTCCAGCGCGCCGTACCGGCGGACCAGCTTCTCGTCGGCGTCCTCGGCGAGCTGCTCCTCGATCTCCTTCATCTGCGCCATCAGCACGTCCAGGCCACGGGCGGAGAGCACCCGGTCGCGGCCGGTGACCTCCAGGTCGCCGGTGCGCGGGTCCTGCGGCAGGTAGCCGATGGCGCTGCGCTGGTCGATCTGGCCGCCGTACGGCTGCCCCTCACCGGCGAGCACCTTCAGCGTGGTGGTCTTGCCGGCGCCGTTACGACCGACCAGGCCGATCCGGTCACCGGGCTGCACGCGCAGGGTGGTGTCGGACAGCAGGATCCGGGAACCGGCGCGCAGTTCCAGGCCGGTGGCAGTGATCATGTTCGCGGGCTCGCTCTCGGGGTTCGGAAGGCTGACTCGGGGCACGCGAAACGGCCGGCGGGCTCAAGGGGCCCGACGGCGCGGGGCGGTTCAGCCTTCGCAGCGCAGCACCCGACAAGTGTACCGGGCGCCGCCGGGCGGCCGGCCCGGATTACCGATCAAGATCATCGGGTACGGGAACGCCTGTCCGGACCCCGTCCGGCACTTGATAGACGAAACGACACACAAAAGACACTCACCGGCATACGGCGATCGGGGTCACCATGGAACTCAACGAGCGGGCCGAAATCGACACCTCCCAGGTCAACGACGTCGGCCGGGGTGGCGGATCCGGCGGCGGCTTCGGCATCCCGATCCCCGGCGGCGGCGGTCGAGGCGGCATCATCGGCATCGTGGTGGCAGTGCTCGTCGCGCTGCTCGGCGGTGGCTTCGGCCTCAACGCCATGACCAACGGCGACGAGGGCGGTCAGGCCGGCGGCACCGACCTGGAGCAGCTCTGCTCGCGCGACAACCCGCAGCGCCTCGACGACGCGCGCTGCCGCAACGCCCTCTACGTCAACAGCATCCAGGCCTACTGGCAGAAGGCGTACCCGGAGGTGGGCAACGGGAAGTACGAGCCGACCGACACCAACTTCTTCCAGGCCGCCGTCAACACCGGCTGCGGGCAGGCCGACTCGGGCGTCGGCCCGTTCTACTGCCCCGCCGACAAGCAGGTGTACATCGACCTGAGCTTCTACGACGAGCTGGCCTCCCGGTTCGGCGCCAAGGGCGAGTTCGCCCAGCCCTACGTGCTCGCCCACGAGTACGGACACCACATCCAGAACCTGCTCGGCACCAACGCGAAGGCCGGGCAGGGTGACCAGAGCGGCCCCCGCTCCGCCTCCGTACGGCTGGAGCTGCAGGCCGACTGCTACGCCGGCGCCTGGGCCAAGCACGCCACCGAGAGCAAGGACAAGACCGGCCAGGAGCCGCTGTTCACGTCCATCACCCAGTCCGACATCAGCGAGGCGGTGCAGGCCGCCGAGGCGATCGGCGACGACAGCATCCAGGAACGCTCCGGCGGGCGGGTCAACCCCGACCAGTTCACCCACGGCACGTCCGAGCAGCGCAAGCGCTGGTTCACCCAGGGCTACGAGCGCGGCGACCCGAAGAGCTGTGACACCTTCGGCACCGACCAGCTCTGACCAGTCCCGAGATCGTGGCAGGCCCCTCCGGCGGGCCTGCCACGATCTGTTTCAGGCACGAGACGCTGTCGCCGAGGGCGCTTCCCGGTCAGGTGAGCCGCGACACCTGGTAGTGGCCGATGAGCCAGTCGTCGCCCACCCGCCGCAGCAGCACACCGAGGTTGACGGTCAGGGCCGGCCGGTCGGTGAACCCGAACTCCACCTCCAGGTAGCCGAGGACCACGTCGTCGGCGAGACGGCGGATCTCCCGGACGTCGTACGCGGCGGTCAGGCCGAGCGGCTGGCCGGCGTAGTACGCGGCGACACCGGCACGACCGACCGAGTACGGCTGCAACCCCTGGAAGATCGCGTCGTCGGTGAAGCACGCCGCGACCCGATCGGGCTCGTGGGCGTCGACAGCCGATTTCCACCGGTCGAGGACGGTACGCAGAATCTGGGCGTCAGACATGATGATCTCCCTGTTGGCGACGTGCCCCGTAACGTTCCTGCCGTTCTCACCCACCCCCGGGGCGAGCCCCGCCAGGCTCAGCGCGGCGGTTGACCCGGGTCGTTCGGGTGCGGCGTCAAAGGCGTCACGGTCTCGCGCCGCCAGGCACGCAGCGGCATCGACGCGAGCACCGCCTCCAACTCGTCGGCGTCGTCGGCCCGGAACAGCCCCCACGTACGCCACTCCCCCGGCGCCAACGGTGGCCGCCACAGCCGCAGAAGACTGCCCTGCGCCGTCAGCTCGGCCGAGCGCGCCGCCTCACGCGCGCGCATCTCAGCGACCCCGTCCTCCGACGTTCCGGGCGGCACCGTCGTCACCATGTCAACCAGAAACTCCACGCGCCCATCCTCCGGCCGCCAGCCGGGCAGCACGCCGGGAACCCCGTTTTGCGTGGCGGTCGTCTCCCCGGCGACCTGGTCGGCGGAGGGCGAGGTCACTCGGGGTCGCGCAACCGGATCCGGACGGCGCGGGCCGCAACCACCGCCGCGAGCAGCACCGCGTGCCGGGGCTCCGGCACGTCGAGCAACCGCTCCGCCCGCAACGGCACGAGCGGGGCCAACCGCCGGTCGGCGAGCACCCCGTCCACGGCCCTGCGGTCACCACCGCAGACCAGCGCGGTGAGCGTCGCCGCCGCCGGCAACAGCAGCCGTACGGCCAGATCGGCCGCCTCGCCCAGCGCGGCCTTCGCCTGGTTGTCGCGCCGGCGGGCGAACCGGTGCTGTGACCATCCCCCCGCGGCGGTGCGCCCCTGCACGTACCGGGTGTCCACCTTGGAGCTGACGAGGTCTGCGCCCTCGGCCACCCCGATCGCCACCGCACCCTTGCGGGCCAGCAACAGACCGATCCGGCGCGGCGTCACGACGGAGGCCACGAACCCAGCCACATCCGCGGCGGTCGGCGCGCCCGGTGGGGCGTACAGCTCGGCGGTCGCGCCGTCCGGGGCGGCGAGCAGCAGGCCGTACTCCTGTGTGCTGGTGATGGGCGGGCCGTGCCGGTCGGCGAAGCCCTCGATCCAGCGGCCGACGCGGGCCGGATCGATCTCGACCCACCGGCCTCCGCCGGCTGCGGGTCGACTGGTCACCGCCCGACCGTACGGCACCGCGAGCCCGCCCGGACCCCCGGGCAGGCTCCCGGCCCGACAGCGCGGCACGGCACGACCCGGCACGGCAGGGCCCGGCACGGCAGGGCCGGGCCGGGTGACCGTTCAGCCGGGCAGTAGCGCGGCCACCGCCAGGGCGGCGATGAGCGCGCTGGAGACCAGGCCGGTGATCAACCGACCACGCGATCCGGTCAGCGCCCGGCCGACCACCGTGCCGCCGCCGGCGATGACCAGTTGCCAGCTCGCCGACGCCAGGAACACACCGGCCACGAAGAGCGCCATGGGGACCACGCCCGATTCGGCCGTGTCCCGGCGACCGAGCACCAGCGCGGTGAAGTAGAGCACCGTCATCGGGTTCAGCAGGGTCAGGCCGAGCAGCGCCGCGTAGGCCCGCCCCGGAGTACCCATGCCCCGCCCGGCGCGTTCCGCCGGTGGCCGCCGCGAGCGGTGCGTGGACCACGTCCGCCAGAGGCCGTGCCCGGCGAGCCCCAACAGAACCACGGCGGCGACCACCCGCAGCGGCCCGGAGACCGGCGCGATGACATCGGCCAGCCCGGCACCGCCGAGCACGGCGACGGCCGCGTAGAGCCCGTCGGCCGTCGCCACGGCGAGCGCCGCGGCCGCACCGACCCGGAACGAGGTACGGGCACTGAGCCCCAGGATGAGAATCGCGATCGCACCGACCGGGATGGCGACGCCGTAACCGGCGACCAGACCGGCGAGGAACGCCCCGGTCACCGCAGTAGGTGGCAGGTCGAGGCTCGTCCCCGGAGCGGCCGCTGTCGACGCACGGCAGTGGCCGCACGGACAGGAACCTGCATCGGGTACGCCTCAATCACGAGCGCATCCTGCGCGCCGAACCCGCGCCCCCGCCACCGAATTTCCCCGCGCCCCGCCCCGCCCCGCCCCGCCCCCCCAAGATCGTGCTCGAACCAGGATGTAGTGGCCTCGGCAACGCAGCGAGGCCACTACATCAATGATCGAGCGCGATCTTGAGCTAATGATCGAGCGCGGCACCCGGACGGGTGCCGCGCTCGACGAAGTGGTTCGGGTCAGACGTTGAAGCCGAGGGAACGGAGCTGGTCCCGACCCTCGTCAGTGATCTTGTCCGGGCCCCACGGCGGGAGCCACACCCAGTTGATCCGGATGTCGTTGACCAGGCCGCCGCCGGGGCCGGTGGTCAACGCCTGCCGGGTCTGGTCCTCGATGACGTCGGTCAGCGGGCAGGCCGCCGAGGTGAGCGTCATGTCCAGGGTGGCGACGTTCTCGTCGTCGACGTGTACGCCGTACACCAGGCCCAGGTCGACCACGTTGATGCCGAGCTCCGGGTCGACGACATCCTTCATCGCCTCCTCGATGTCGGCGAGCATGGCCTTGCTGACGCCGCCCGCAGGGGCAGCGGCGTCAGCGCCGCCATCGATCGTCGCGGCGTCGGTCTGCGGCACCACGCTGGTGTCACCGGCCTCCGGCGTCGCCTCGGTAGCGGTGTTCTCGCTCATGCCGTCTCTCCGCTTCGCTCCGTGACGCCATGAGGCACCAACGCGCTGAACCACTGATTCACTCGCTGACGCTCGCTCATGCCGTCCCTCCGCATCGCTTCGTGATGCCACCCGGCACCACTGTGTCATTCGCTCGCTGACGCACGGTCACGCCTTCACCTCCGGGCTCACGCCCACACCGGCGCGGGCCGCGGCGTCCTTGAACGCCATCCACGGCAGTAGCGCGCACTTGACCCGGGCCGGGTAGCGGGCCACGCCCGCGAAAGCCACCCCGTCACCGAGCACATCCTCGTCCGGCGTGACCTGGCCACGTCCGGACATCAACTCCACGAACGCCTCGTGCACCTCGAAAGCTTCCCCGGTGCCCCGACCGCGCAACAACTCGTGCAGCACGCTCGCCGACGCCTGGCTGATCGAGCAGCCCATCCCGTCGTACGAGATGTCGTGCAGCACGGTGCCGTCGGTGGCAACCCGGACGGTCACCTCGTCGCCGCAGGTCGGGTTGACGTGGTGCGCCTCGGCGACCTGGTCGGCCGGGTCGTCGGCGTCCCGCAGGCCCCGCCCGTGCGGGTGCTTGTAGTGGTCCAGGATGATCTCCTGGTAGAGCTGGTCGAGCTGCACCATCAGTCGAACACCTTCCGTACCTGCTCCAGGCCACCCACCAGGGCGTCGATCTCCTCGGTGGTGGTGTAGAGGTAGAACGACGCCCGGGTCATCGCCGGGACGCCGAACCGGCTGCACACCGGCTTCGCGCAGTGGTGACCCACCCGCACCTGCACGCCGAGCGAGTCGAGCACCTGACCCACGTCGTGCGGGTGCACGTCACCCAGCGCGAACGAGATCGTGCCGCCCCGGCCCACCGGCACGGTCGGGCCGAAGATCCGCAGGTCCGGCACCGAGCCGAGCGCGTCCAGCGCGTACGCCGTCAGCTCCTTCTCGTGCCACTGGATGGCCCGCATCCCGATGCCGGTCAGGTAGTCGACCGCCGCACCGAGGGCGACCGCCTCGGCGATCGGCGGGGTGCCCGCCTCGAAGCGGGCCGGCGGCGCGGCGAACGTCGAGCGGGCCATGGTGACCGTCTCGATCATCGAGCCGCCGCCCATCACCGGCGGCATGGCCGCCAGCAGCTCGCCGCGCCCCCAGAGCACGCCGATCCCGGTCGGGCCGCACATCTTGTGCCCGGTGAAGACGATGTAGTCGGCGTCCAGGTCGACCACGTCGATGGGCAGGTGCGGCACCGACTGCGAGCAGTCCAGCAGCAGCAGCGCACCCACCTCACGGACCCGCGCGGTGATCCGGGAGGTGGCGTTGACGGTGCCGAGGATGTTGGACGTGTGCACCAGCGAGACGATCTTCGTCCGTTCGGTGACCAGGTCCTCCAGGCCCGACTCGTCCAGCCGCCCCTGGTCGGTGACTCCGAACCAGCGCAGGGTCGCGCCGGTCCGCTCGCAGAGCAGCTGCCACGGGACGATGTTCGAATGGTGCTCCATTTCGGAGATCACCACCTCGTCGCCCGGACCGAGCCGGAACCGGGGGTCGGCGTCGGGACGCAGCGAGGCGTTCGAGAACGCGTACGCCACGATGTTGATCGCCTCGGTGGAGTTCTTGGTGAACACCACCTCGTCGACGCTCGGCGCGTTGATGAACGCGGCGACCTTCGCCCGTGCCCCCTCGTACGCCTCGGTGGCCTCGGTGCCCAGGGTGTGCACCGAGCGCGACACGTTGGCGTTGTGCAGCGCGTAGTGCTCCCCGAGCACGTCGAGCACCTGCCGGGGTTTGTGCGAGGTGTTGGCGCTGTCGAGATAGACCAGCGGATGCCCGTTGATCTCCCGGTCCAGGATCGGGAAGTCGGCGCGCACCCGGGCCACGTCGAAACGCGGCGCGTCGTCGTACTGCGGCATCCCCGACGGGATCGCGATGCTGGTCATCTCGGCAGCGCCTCTCCCGCTCAGGCCTTGGCCGTGCCGGCCCCGGCGGCGTACCGCTCGTAGCCCTCGGCCTCAAGCTTCTCGGCAAGCTCCGGGCCGCCCTGCTCGACGATCCGGCCGGCCACGAAGACGTGCACGAAGTCCGGCTTGATGTAGCGCAGGATCCGGGTGTAGTGGGTGATCAGCAGCACGCCGGTGTCACCGGTGTCGCGGACCCGGTTGACGCCCTCGCTGACCACGCGCAGCGCGTCCACGTCGAGACCGGAGTCGGTCTCGTCGAGGATCGCGATCTTCGGCTTGAGCAGCTCCAGCTGGACGATCTCGTGCCGCTTCTTCTCACCACCGGAGAAGCCCTCGTTGACGTTGCGCTGGGCGAACGCCGGGTCCATCTGGAGGCGCTCCATCGCGCCACGCAGCTCGCCGCCCCAGGTGCGCAGCTTCGGCGCCTCGCCGTCGATGGCGGTCTTCGCGGTCCGCAGGAAGTTCGCCACCGAGACGCCGGGCACCTCGACCGGGTACTGCATGGCCAGGAAGAGGCCGGCGCGGGCGCGCTCGTCGACCGTCATGGCCAGCACGTCCTCGCCGTCGAGGGTCACCGTGCCGCCGGTGATCTCGTACTTGGGGTGACCGGCGATCGAGTACGCCAGGGTGGACTTGCCGGAGCCGTTCGGGCCCATGATCGCGTGGGTCTCGCCCGACCTCACGGTCAGGTCGACGCCGGCCAGGATCGGCTTGAGCTCACCCTCGGGCAGCTTGACCGACACCTTCAGGTCGCGGATCTCCAGGGTGCTCATTATCGGGTCACTCCATTACTCGGCGTCAGGCTGAGGTAGATGTCTCCGTCGCGAACTTCGACGGGATAGACGGGGACGGGTTCGGTGGCGGGCAGGCCGGTCGGCTCGCCGGTGCGCAGGTCGAAACGGGAGCCGTGCAGCCAGCACTCCAGCGTGCAGCCGTCGACCTCGCCCTCGGAGAGGGCGACCGCGGCGTGCGAGCACTCGTCGTACGCGGCGTAGAACTCGCCGTCCTCGCCGTGCACCAGCGCGATGGGCGTGCCGTCGACGTCCGCGCTGATCGCGGTGCCCTTCGGCACGTCCTCGGTCGAACAGATCCGGATCATCAGGCGCCGGCCTTGGTGAGCCGGGCCTCGATCGCGTCGCCGAGCTGCTCGCGCAGCGACTCCACCGGAATCTTGTTGATCAGCTCGGCGAAGAAGCCACGGACCACCAGCCGGCGGGCCTCACTCTCCGGAATCCCCCGGGCCATCAGGTAGAACAGCTGCTCGTCGTCGAAGCGGCCGGTCGCGCTGGCGTGGCCGGCGCCAGCGATCTCGCCGGTCTCGATCTCCAGATTGGGTACGGAGTCCGCCCGCGCGCCGTCGGTGAGCAGCAGGTTCCGGTTGATCTCGTACGTGTCGGTGCCGGTCGCCTCGGCCTGGATGAGCACATCGCCCACCCAGACGGTGTGCGCGCTCTCGCCCTGCAGGGCGCCCCGGTAGCCGACGTAGCTGCGGCAGTCCGGCACGTTGTGGTCGACCAGCTGCCGGTGCTCCAGGTGCTGGCCGGCGTCGGCGAAGTAGACCCCGTACAGCTCGGCCTCGCCGCCCCGCCCGGTGTACTCCACGCTGGTGAACTGCCGGACCAGGTCGCCGCCCAGGGTGACCTGGATGTGGATGACCTTGGCGTCCCGACCCAGCTTGATCTTCAGGTGCTGGGCCTGGACCGCGTCGTCGGCCCAGTCGGCGACAGTGACCAGGGTCAGCTTCGCCCCGTCGGCCACGGCGACCTCGACGTTGTCGGCCAGGGTGGCCGACCCGACGTGCTCCAGCACCACCGTCGCCTCGGCGAACCGGCCCACCTCGACGAAGGTGTGACCGAACACCGGCTGCTCGACACCCTCGCCGACCACCCGCAGCCGCACCGCCTCACCGAGCACCACGTCGGAGGCCACCCGCAGCAGCAGGGCGTCGGCGGCGGCACCGTAGGCCAACGCGCTGACCCGGTCGACCGGGGTCAGCACACTGCCGACCCGCTCGTCGTCCCGGCCGATCCGGGTGATGGCGACGCCCTCGGGCAGGTCGCCGTACTCGTGTCGGAGCACGCCGGTCGTGGCCGGCACCTCACTCGTCAGGCCGCGGAGGCGCTTGAGTGGGGTGAAGCGCCACTCCTCCTCCAAGCCGGTGAGGGCCGGGAAGTCGGCGACATCGTACGAGCGCAGCGCCTGCGACTTGGTGCTGGGCGGCGGCGCGGAAGCCTGGGTAGTCATTTCTTCCTTGGTCTGTTCTACGACGACGGTGGCAGGGTGCTCGGTACGGCGGGTGGCGTCAGCCGACCGCGCCCTCCATCTGAAGCTCGATCAGACGGTTGAGCTCCAGGGCGTACTCCATCGGGAGCTCCTTGGCGATCGGCTCGATGAAGCCGCGCACGATCATGGCCATCGCCTCGTCCTCGCTCAGGCCCCGGCTCATCAGGTAGAAGAGCTGGTCGTCGCTGATCTTGGAGACGGTCGCCTCGTGCCCCATCGACACGTCGTCCTCGCGGATGTCGACGTACGGGTAGGTGTCCGAACGGGAGATGGTGTCGACCAGCAACGCGTCGCACTTGACGGTGCTCCGGCTGTGGTGCGAACCCTCCAGCACCTGCACCAGACCCCGGTACGAGGTGCGGCCGCCGCCCCGGGCGATCGACTTCGACACGATGGTGCTGCTCGTGTGGGGGGCCGCGTGCACCATCTTGGCGCCGGCGTCCTGGTGCTGACCCTCGCCGGCCATCGCCACCGAGAGCACCTCGCCCTTGGCGTGCTCACCGGTCATGTAGACCGCCGGGTACTTCATGGTCACCTTGGAGCCGATGTTGCCGTCGACCCACTCCATGGTCGCGCCCTCGTGGCAGACGGCGCGCTTGGTGACCAGGTTGTAGACGTTGTTCGACCAGTTCTGGATGGTCGTGTAGCGGCAGCGCGCGTTCTTCTTGACGATGATCTCCACGACCGCGCTGTGCAGCGAGTCGGAGGAGTACAGCGGCGCGGTGCAGCCCTCGACGTAGTGCACGTACGCACCCTCGTCGACGATGATCAGCGTCCGCTCGAACTGGCCCATGTTCTCCGTGTTGATCCGGAAGTAGGCCTGCAGCGGGATCTCCACGTGCACGCCCTTCGGCACGTAGATGAACGAGCCACCGGACCACACGGAGGTGTTCAGCGCGGCGAACTTGTTGTCGCCGACCGGGATCACCGTGCCGAAGTACTCCTTGAAGATGTCCTCGTGCTCCTTGAGCGCGGTGTCGGTGTCCAGGAAGACGACGCCCTGCTCCTCGAGGTCCTCACGGATCTTGTGGTAGACGACCTCGGACTCGTACTGCGCCGCGACACCGGCGACCAGGCGCTGCTTCTCCGCCTCCGGGATGCCCAGCCGGTCGTAGGTGTTCTTGATGTCCTCGGGCAGGTCCTCCCAGCTGGTGGCCTGCTTCTCGGTGGACCGCACGAAGTACTTGATGTTGTCGAAGTCGATCCCGGTGAGGTCCGCGCCCCACGCCGGCATCGGCTTGCGGCCGAACAGCCGCAGGCCCTTGAGCCGCAGGTCGAGCATCCACTCCGGCTCGTTCTTCTTCGCCGAGATGTCCCGCACCACCGCCTCGTTGATGCCGCGCTGGGCGACCGCGCCGGCGGCGTCCGGGTCGGACCAGCCGTACTCGTACCGGCCCAGGGCGGCGAGCTGCTCTTCCTGGGTCAGGGGCTGGACGATCTGCTCGGTCATCTATCTGTCCTCACAGTGGTGACGGGATTACCGGATTGAGCGCGGCCCGGCTGAGCCGGGATGTGCGTGGTGCACACCCCGTCGCCGTGCGCGATGGTGGCCAGACGCTGCACGTGGGTGCCGACCAGACGGGAGATGACCGCGGTCTCGGCCTCGCACAGCTGAGGAAACTCGGCGGCCACGTGCGCCACCGGGCAGTGGTGCTGACAGAGCTGGCCGCCGGAGGCGATCGTGGTCGCGTTGGCAGCGTAACCCTCGGCCGTGAGCGCTGCGGCGAGTGCCTCGGCTCGAGCGAGAGGGTCGTCGCCGGCGTCCTCCATGGCCGTCCGACAACGGGACTCGAGAGCGGAGACCTGCTCGGTGGCGAACGCCTCGACCGCGTCCGAGCCGCCGCTGCGGGCGATCCACCGCAGCGCGGCGGTGGCCATGTTGTCGTAGTGGTGTGTGCCACAGCGGACCCGAGCGGCCTCGGTCAGCAGGAACACCTTGGCCGGGCGCCCCCGACCACGGCTGCCCTGCACGGTCTGCTCGCGGGCGTAGACGTCACCGTCCAGGAGCATCGCGTCCAGGTGCCGGCGGATCGCCGCCGGGCTGAGCCCGAGCGCCGCGCCAAGCTGCGCGGCGGTGGCGGCACCCTGTTCCAGCAGCAGTCGGGTGACCCGATCCCGGGTGGAGATCTCGGCCACCGCCGGGCCGGCGAGGCCGGCCGACGTGCCCACGGCGGGCGCGGACACGGGCGCACCGGCGGCCGCTACGGCCGTCGGTTGGTGCCCGGAGAGCGCCGCCGCGTTTTTCACAACGCCAACGTTACGTAATTGCCCGGAGGGCCGCAAACCCGGGCCCCGGTGATCCCAACCACCGAGCTGCCGGAGTCGGACGGACCTCGATCACTACGGTGCGTAGGATTTGCGCCGTGAACCGAATCGTCCGTCCGGTCTCCGGCATCCTGCTGCGCCGCCTCGCGCTCGCCTCGATCATCGCGAACGTGGGCATCGTCGTCACCGGCGGGGCCGTCCGGTTGACCGCCTCGGGCCTCGGCTGCCCCACCTGGCCGCGGTGCACCGACGATTCGTACGTCACCACCCCGGAGATGGGCATCTACGGGGTGATCGAGTTCGGCAACCGGCTGCTGACCTTCGCGGTGGGCCTCATCGCGCTGGCCACCGTGCTGGCGGTGCTGGTCCACCGGCCGCGCCGGCCCGGGCTCCTCGCGCTGGCCGTCGCCGTCTTCCTCGGCATTCCCGCGCAGGCGGTGATCGGTGGCATCACCGTGCTGACCAACCTCAACCCGTGGGTGGTCGGGCTGCACTTCCTCGCCTCGATGGCGGTGATCGCCGCCGCGTACGCGCTCTGGCGGCGCATCGTCGACCCCGACGGCCCGGTCGTGGCGGTGGTGCCCACCCCGCTGCGCACCCTCGCTCGAATCACCACCGGCGTCAGCGTCGCGGTGCTGGTCATCGGCACCTGGGTCACCGGCAGCGGCCCGCACGCCGGCGACCACGGCGCCGCCCGCAACGGCCTGGACCCGGAGTCGATCTCCCAGGTGCACGCCGACGCGGTCTTCCTGCTCATCGGCCTCACGGTGGCGCTCATCTTCGCGTTCCGCGCCGTCGGTGCACAGCGGGCCACCCGCGCCGCGGTCATCCTGCTGGTTGTGGAGCTGAGTCAGGGCCTGATCGGTTTCGTGCAGTACTTCACCCACGTGCCGGCACTCCTGGTCGGCGCACACATGCTCGGCTCGTGCCTGGTGCTGCTGGCCACCCTGGCGGTGCAGTGGTCCACCCGGGAACGCCAGCCGGTCACCCCGGCGCCCCGGGCCACCCCGGCCGACGAGGCCACCCCGGTCCCGACCCCCGCCTGACAACCCCGCGCCCCGGCACGCAACCGCCCGACGGGCCGGTAACCGCCGCGCCCCGCGCCCCGCGCCCCGCGCCCCGCGCCCAAGATCCTCACAACATCGGGGATGTTGCTGCCTCAGACACGCAGGAGACACCAACATCCCTGATATTGCGCGGATCTTGACGACGAACACCACCGCCCGCCGACCGGAAGCGGGTCTGGAACGCCAGCAGCCTTCAAGGTCGCGCTCGAGACAGGATGTAGTGGCCTCGGCGACGCCGCGACACCACTACATCAATGATCGAGCACGATCTTGGGGTGGAGTCCCCCACCACCGCGCCCCACGCCCGAGCGGCAGCACACCGGCGGCAGCGTCCGGGAAGAGCTTCGGGCCCGACTCCCGCACGCTGGGTCAGCTGGGGCGGGTCAGGTGGGTGGTGATCGCGTCGGCGAGCCGGTCGGGGGCGCCGTCGGCGTACCCGATGAAGAGCGACGGTTCGGTCAGCTCCAGCTCGACCAGGACCGGCTTGCCGTCCGGGCCGGGGATCAGGTCGACCCGCGCGTAGAGCAGCTGCCGGGTGCCACCGGGCACCGCCGCGAGGGTCTGCTCGGCCACCGCCAGCTGGTCTGCTCGGGCGGTGCGGGCGGTGATCTCCTCGGCCTTGTAGAGCCCGTCCGGGCCGAGGTCCGGCCCGGTCAGCATCGGACCCTTGCGGATCGCGTGGCTGAACGCGAGCCCCTCCGGACCGGCCAGGAAGAGCAGTGCCGTCTCGCCCTCGGTGTCGACGGCCCGCAGGTACGGCTCGACCATGGTCACCCGGCCGGCGTCGGAGAGCCGGCGAACATGCGCGGCGGCCAACTCCCGGTGTTCCGGGTCGGCCAGGTCGTAGCGGCCGGTGTCCTGGCTGCCGGCGCTGACGGCGGGCTTGAGCACGTACTCGCCGGTCTCGGCGGGTGGTTGCCAGCTCTCCCCCGGCTCGATCCAGGTCGTCGGCACTGTCGGCACCCCGGCGGCGCTCAGCTCGCCGAGGTAGCGCTTGTCGGTGTTCCAGCGGACCACGGCGGCCGGGTTGACCAGCGCCGGGACGCCCGCCGCCCAGGACACGAACTCGTCGCGGCGCAACGCGTAGTCCCAGGGTGAGCGGAGCACGACCAGGTCGTAGGACGACCAGTCGACGTCGGGGTCGTCCCAGACCACCGGTTGGGCGGCGACGCCGCGGGCGGCGAGCGGGACAAGGACCAGCCGGTCGTCCGGGTCGAGGTCGGCCAGCTCGGAGCAGGTGACGAGAGCGACCCGGGGTTCCCCCCGGGCCGACTGGTGATATGTGGTCAATTCAACTGTCTATTCAGCGGGACATCGTGCGGCGGGCCATCGACCGCCAGAGGTCGTTGCTCGGACGCATCTGGTCCATCAGCTCACGCTCCCAGGCGTTCTCGACGGTGACTCCCGCCTTGGCGCACGCCTCCCGGGCGGTGACGGTGTCGTCGGCGAACTGGTCGCCCCACTCACCGTCGGAACCCACCAGGACGATCCGCGCGCCGCGCTTGCCGACGTACTCGATGACCGCCTTCGCGCCGCCGTGCCCGGCGGCGAACGCCTTGAGGCCCGCGACCAGGCCGTGGGGCGCCTGCTCGCCGGCGGTCTGCTCGGCCGTCAGCGTCGTATCGGAACCATCTGCCATGACGCGAAGCCTAAGCAGAGTTGCACCCGGTCGCGCGAGAACCATGAACCTTTTGTGATGCCAATTACCTACAGGTTTAAGGACGACCACAGGTTTGCTGTCCGTTTATATCAGGACTTTTGCGCTCAAACCGCCTGGGCAAAACGCCCCTGAACCACCCTGAGTTGAGCCGACCTGGCTCATGCTGAAAGTTACTCTGATGTGACGTTAAAAGCGGACAACTCATCCACGTTCATGATTAGTCAGTGGATCATCGCCGTCAGGTGCCGACCGGGCGGGGTACCGACAGTCAGATCAGCGCGTCGAGCGCGACGGCCACGAAGACGATCGTCAGGTACGTCGTCGACCAGTGGAACAGCCGCATCGGCTTGACCGCATCGCCGCGCGTCGCACGCCGGCAGAGCTTGTGCGCCTCGACCACGAAGATGGCACCCACCACCAGGGTCGGCACCCCGTAGATCGCGCTGAGCCCCAGCGGCCAGACGGCCAGGGAGGTGAGCACGGTGAGCCACGCGAAGATCAGGATCTCGGCGTTCACCCGGCGGACCGAGGCCACCACCGGCAGCATCGGGATGCCGGCCCGGGCGTAGTCGTCCTTGTACTTCATGGCGAGGGGGTAGAAGTGCGGCATCTGCCAGAAGAAGACCACAGCGAACAGCCCCCACGCGGCCGGCGCCAACGAGCCCGTCACCGCCGCCCACCCGATCAGCACCGGGGCCGCCCCGCAGGCGCCGCCCCAGAAGGTGTTCGCCGGGGTGGAGCGCTTGAGCCACAGGGTGTAGACGAGGTCGTAGTAGGCGATCGCGGCGAGGGTCAGCGCGGCGGCCAGCAGATTGGTGAACGCCGCCATCAGGGCGACCGACACCGCCGCCAACACCAGACCGAAGATCAACGCGCTGCGCGGCGAGACGGTGTGCGCCGGCAGCGGCCGACGCTTGGTACGCCGCATCAACTGGTCGATGTCCCGGTCGATGTAGCAGTTGAGCACGCTGGCCGCGCCCGCGGCGAGCGAGCCGCCGATCAGGACGACGGCCATCAGCCACAGCGACGGCAGCCCGCCCTCGGCGAGCATCATCGCCGGGATGGTGGTGACCAGCAGCAACTCGACGATCCGAGGCTTGGTGAGCGTCACGTACGCCGAGATGACCGCGCGTACGTCCCGCCGGGCCACCGTGCCCTCGGCCGCCCGCGCCGGATGTTGCCCGGCCGGGTTGCTCGCGGGGCGCTCGGTGATCATGCTCACGGATTGCCACCTTCCGGCATCGGGCACGGGGAGATCGGATCGGCCGGGACCGGGAGGGTCCGCATACCGACCCACACACTACGCGTCGTCGTTTTGGCTGCCCGGCCGACCCGACAACGGTGCGGGCCGTCACACCACCGGGTTGAACCGAGCATCCGGATGGTCACGTAGCGCACACCATGCGCAGATCCCCGGGCGCACGTTTAGGGACGCTCGATAAGGTCATCGGTGAGGGTTCCGCCCATCTGCCGAGGAGCACAACCATCGTGGCTGTTAAACGACCCGAGCACTCCGCACTGAACTGGTCCGACCTCGATCGCCGGGCCGTCGATACCGTCCGCGTGCTGGCCATGGACGCCGTAGAGAAATCCGGCAACGGTCACCCGGGCACCGCGATGAGCCTCGCGCCCGCCGCGTACCTCCTCTTCAACCGCGTCATGCGGCACAACCCGGCCGACCCGAACTGGCCCGGCCGCGACCGGTTCGTCCTCTCCGCCGGGCACTCCAGCCTGACGCTCTACATCCAGCTGTTCCTCTCCGGTTACCCGCTGAGCCTGGACGACCTGAAGTCGCTGCGGCAGTGGGGCTCGCAGACGCCGGGGCACCCCGAGCACGGGCACACGCCCGGCGTGGAGACCACCACCGGCCCGCTCGGGCAGGGTCTGGGCAACGCGGTCGGCATGGCCATGGCGGCCCGCCGCGAGCGCGGCCTGTTCGACCCCGAGGCCGAGCTCGGCGCGTCCGTCTTCGACCACGACATCTGGTGCATCGTCTCCGACGGTGACATCGAGGAGGGCATCAGCCACGAGGCCAGCGCGCTCGCCGGGCACCAGCAGCTGGGCAACCTCACGGTGATCTACGACGACAACGAGATCTCCATCGAGGACGACACCCGGATCGCCAAGAGCGAGGACGTGGCCGCCCGCTACGAGGCGTACGGCTGGCACGTGCAGACCGTCGACTGGCGCAGCGGCGACGCCGACCAGGGCGACTACCACGAGGACGCCGAGGCGCTCTACGCGGCGCTGGTGGCCGCCAAGGCGGAGACCGGCCGCCCCTCCTTCATCGCGCTGCGCACCATCATCGGCTGGCCCGCCCCCAACAAGCAGAACACCGGCAAGATCCACGGTTCGGCGCTCGGCGCCGACGAGGTGAAGGCCACCAAGCGGATCCTCGACTTCGACCCGGAGCAGAGCTTCCAGGTCGACGAGGAGGTGCTCAGCCACGCCCGCACGGTGATGGGCCGCGGCTCGGACGCCCAGCAGGAGTGGACCACCGCGTTCGACGCCTGGAAGAAGGCCAACCCGGAGCGCACCGCGCTCTACGAGCGGTTGGCGGGGCGGGTCCTCCCCGACGGCTGGACCGACGCGCTGCCGGTCTTCCCCGCGGACGCCAAGGGGTTGGCCACCCGGGCCGCCTCCGGCAAGGTGCTGGAGGCGCTCGCCCCGGTGCTCCCGGAGCTGTGGGGCGGCTCGGCCGACCTGGCCGAGAGCAACAACACCACCATGAAGGGCGAGCCGTCGTTCATCCCGGCCGCGCACGCCACCAAGGACTTCCCCGGTCACGAGTACGGCCGCACGCTGCACTTCGGCATCCGTGAGCACGCCATGGGCGCGATCCTCAACGGCATCGCCCTGCACGGCGGCACCCGCCCGTACGGCGGCACGTTCCTGGTCTTCAGCGACTACATGCGTCCGTCGGTGCGGCTGGCCGCGTTGATGAAGCTGCCGGTGACCTACGTCTGGACGCACGACTCGATCGGCCTCGGCGAGGACGGCCCGACCCACCAGCCGGTGGAGCACCTGACCGCGCTGCGCGCCATCCCGGGCCTGGACGTGGTCCGCCCGGCGGACGCCAACGAGACCGCCTGGGCCTGGCGGCAGGCGCTGGAGCACACCGACCGGCCCACCGCGCTGGCGCTGAGCCGTCAGCCGCTGCCGACCTTGGACCGCGACGTCCTGGGCAGCGCGGACGGCGTGGCCAACGGTGGCTACGTGCTGGCCGAGGCGTCCAACGGCAAGCCGCAGGTGATCATCGTCGGCACCGGTTCCGAGGTGCAGCTCTGCCTGACCGCCCGGGAGCGGCTGGAGGCCGACGGCACCCCGACCCGGGTCGTCTCGATGCCCTGCCAGGAATGGTTCTTCGAGCAGGACGAGGCGTACCGGGAGTCGGTGCTCCCGCGCGGGGTAAAGGCACGGGTGAGCGTGGAAGCGGGTATCGCGATGTCCTGGCGCGGCATCGTCGGTGACCTGGGCGAGAGCGTCAGCCTGGAGCACTACGGAGCGAGCGCCCCGCACACCGTGCTCTTCGAGCAGTTCGGGTTCACCCCCGACCGGATCGTGGCGGCAGCACACGCCTCGCTGGCCCGGGTGGGCGACATCACCGGTTTCACGACCGGCAACTGAGGGAGCGTGGATGGCATGACGGACAAGCTGAATGAGCTCACCGCCGCGGGCGTGGCGGTCTGGCTCGACGATCTTTCCCGGGTGCGGTTGAGCTCCGGCGGGCTGGACCAGCTGCGCCGCGAGAAGCACGTGGCCGGCGTCACCACCAACCCGACGATCTTCGCCAAGGCGCTGAGCGACGCCGACGAGTACAACTGGCAGCTGCGCGACCTGGCCATCCGTGGCGTGGACGTGGAAGAGGCCGTCCGGATGCTCACCACGTACGACGTACGGTGGGCCTGCGACGTGATGCGCCCGTCGTACGACGGCAGCGCCGGTGTCGACGGCCGGGTCTCGATCGAGGTGGACCCGCGCAGCGCGCACGACGCGGACAAGACCGTCGCCGAGGCCAAGGCGCTGTGGTGGCTGGTGGACCGGCCCAACCTCTTCATCAAGATCCCGGCCACCGAGGAGGGCCTGTCGGCGATCACCGACACCCTCGCCGAGGGCATCAGCGTCAACGTGACGCTGATCTTCGGTCTGGACCGCTACTCGGCGGTCATGGAGGCGTTCCTGGCCGGTCTGGAGCAGGCCAAGGCGAACGGTCACGACCTTTCGAAGATCGGCTCCGTGGCGTCGTTCTTCGTCTCCCGGGTCGACTCCGAGGTCGACAAGAGGCTCGAGAAGATCGGCTCGGACCAGGCCAAGGCGCTGCGCGGCAAGGCCGCCGTGGCCAACGCCCAGCTGGCGTACGAGCGCTACACCGAGGTGTTCTCCTCCGACCGCTGGAAGGCGCTCGAGGCGGCCGGCGCGCACCCGCAGCGGCCTCTGTGGGCGTCCACCTCGACGAAGAACCCGGACTACCGGGACGTCATCTACGTCGAGGAACTGATCGCCGCCGGCACCGTCAACACCATGCCGGAGTCGGTCATCCACGCGTACGCCGATCACGGCGAGACCCGCGGCGACACCGTCACCGGGGCCTACGACGCGGCCCGGAAGGTCTTCGCGGACCTGGAGTCGGTCGGGGTGGACATGTCCGACGTGATCGCCACCCTGGAGCGCGAGGGTGTGGAGAAGTTCGAGGCGAGCTGGCAGGAGCTGCTCGACGGTGTCAGCAAGTCGCTGACGGCGGCGGGCACCGGCAAGGGCTCGCCGAACAAGGCGGCCAAGGGCAACGCCAAGGCCGCCGAGAAGGCCGGTGGCGCATGAGCGAGCGAATCAGCAAGCTCAGTGCAACGGTGCCTCATGACGGCACGCAGCGAAGCGGAGTGACGGCATGAGCGAGCGCAGCGAGCGAATCAGCAAGCTCAGTGCAACGGTGCCTCATGACGGCACGCAGCGAAGCGGAGTGACGGCATGAGCGACCTGCCTGCTGGGGCGGTGGAGGGAGCCGCCGGGCTCTCCGTGTACGGCGCGGACGCGGTCGACAAGGCCGCGCCCGCCTCGACCCGGGACGCGCTGGTCAAGGCCGGCGTCCCGGGCAAGCTGGCAGGCAAGGACGCGAGCCTGTGGGGTCCGGACGCCGAGGCCGAGGCGAAGATTCGCCTGGGCTGGGTGGACACCCACCGGCGCAGCCGCGAGCTGCTCGTGCAGTTGGCCGAGCTGACCGCGGAGCTGGCCGACCTGGATCACGTGGTGCTCGCCGGCATGGGTGGTTCGTCGCTCGCGCCCGAGGTGATCACCCAGACGCTGGGTCGTCCGCTGACGGTGCTGGACACCACCGACCCGGGCCAGGTCCGGGCGGCGCTCGGTGACCGGCTGGAGCGCACCGTCGTGGTGGTGGCCAGCAAGTCCGGGTCGACGGTGGAGACCGACAGCCACCGGCGCGCCTACTGGCAGGCGTTCCTGGACGCCGGGATGACCGAGGCGGAGGCCGGCCGGCACTTCGTCATCGTCACCGACCCGGGTTCGCCGCTGGAGGCCACCGCGACCGAGATGGGCGCGTTCACAGTGCTCGCGGACCCGAACGTCGGCGGCCGGTACTCGGCGCTCACCGCGTTCGGTCTGGTGCCGTCGGCGCTGGCCGGCGTGGAGGTCGCGGAACTGCTCGACCAGGCCGACGCGCTGGCCACCTCGCTCGGCGCGGACCAGAACAACCCGGCGTTGGCCCTGGGCGCCGCCCTGGGCGCCGCGGCCACTGTGGCCCGGGACAAGGTCGCCCTCGTCTCCGACGGCACCGGCATCGACGGGCTCGGCGACTGGGCCGAGCAGTTGATCGCCGAGTCGACCGGCAAGGCCGGGGTGGGCATCCTCCCGGTGGTCGTGGAGTCCCCGCAGAGCCCCGGTGCCACCGGCGCGGACGTGCTGACCGTCAGCTACGGCGGCGCGCTGGCCGCCGGTGACGTGCCGGGCGGCGGCGCCACCCCGGACGTGGCCGTCAACGGCCCGCTGGGCGCGCAGTTCCTGGCCTGGGAGTACGCCACCGCGGTGGCCGGTGTGGTGCTCGGGATCGACCCGTTCAACCAGCCGAACGTCACGGAGTCCAAGGAGAACACCAACAAGATCCTGGCCTCGGGCCTGCCGGCGGAGACGCCGTCGTTCACCGAGGGCGCGATCGAGGTGTACGCCCCGCAGGGCGCCCCGGGTGACCTGGCCGGCGTGCTGCGCTGGCTGCTCGACGGGTTGGGCGACGACGGTTACCTCGCGGTGATGGCGTACCTCGACCGGTTCGCCGACGCCGACACGGCCCGGCTGCGGCCGCTGCTGGCGCAGGCGAGCGGACGGCCGGTCACCTTCGGCTGGGGGCCGCGGTTCCTGCACTCGACCGGCCAGTACCACAAGGGCGGTCCGCAGGTGGGTAGCTACCTCCAGGTGACCGGCGCGGTGGCCGAGGACCTGGCGGTGCCGGGCAAGCCGTACACCTTCGGTGAGCTGCAGGCGGCGCAGGCCGCCGGGGACCGGCAGGCGCTCGCCGGTCGGAACCGGCCGGTCCTGCGGTTGCACCTGACCGACCGGGCCGCCGGTGTCGCCCAACTACTGGACGCGGCCGGTGATCTGCGGGCGTGAGGATGGACGACGTGACTGAGGCGGAGCGAGGAGGCGGTTCCGTGAGCGCGAGGAGTGAGCCGGGGTTGCGAGCCCCGGAGTCGCGAACCGAAGGCGGCTCGGTGAACCCGCTGCGCGACCCGCAGGACCGCCGGTTGCCCCGGATCCCCGAGCCGTGCGCTCTGGTGATCTTCGGGGTGACCGGCGACCTGGCCCGCAAGAAGCTGCTTCCCGCGGTCTACGACCTGGCCAACCGGGGGTTGTTGCCGCCGGGCTTCGTGGTGCTCGGCTTCGCGCGTCGCGACTGGGGCGACGGTGACTTCGAGACCCTGGCCTGCGAGGCGGCGAAGAAGCACGCCCGTACGCCGTGGCGGGACGAGGTGTGGGCGCGGCTGGCCGGCAACATCAAGTTCGTGGGTGGCTCGTTCGACGACGACGCCGCCTTCGACCACCTCGCCTCGACCCTGGACGACCTGCGCCAGACCCACGGCATCGCCGGTAACGCGGCGTTCTACTTCTCCATCCCGCCGGCCGCCTTCCCGGTGGTGCTCAAGCAGCTGGCGCGGACCGGAATGGCCGACAACGCCAAGTCCGGCGGTTGGCGGCGGGTCGTGGTGGAGAAGCCCTTCGGCAACGACCTGCCGTCGGCGAAGGCGCTCAACGACCTCGTCGACGACGTGTTCACCCGGCAGGACGTCTTCCGGATCGACCACTACCTGGGCAAGGAGACGGTTCAGAACATCCTCGCCCTGCGGTTCGCCAACAACCTGTTCGAGCCTCTGTGGAACTCCAAGTACGTCGACTCGGTGCAGATCACCATGGCGGAGGACGTCGGCATCGGCACCCGCGCCGGCTTCTACGACACCGTCGGCACCGCCCGTGACGTGCTGCAGAACCACCTCCTGCAACTCCTCGCCCTGGTGGCGATGGAGGAGCCGACCAGCTTCGACGCCGACGAGATCCGGGCCGAGAAGCTGAAGGTGCTCAAGGCCATCACCCTGCCCAAGGACGTCACCCGCGACACCGTCCGCGGCCAGTACCTGCCCGGCTGGGTGGGCGGCGAACGCGCTGTCGGTTACCGGGACGAGCAGGACGTCCCCGCCGACTCCACCACGGAGACGTACGTGGCGGTGCGGCTGGGCATCCAGAACCGCCGCTGGGCGGAGGTGCCGTTCTACATCCGGGCCGGCAAGCGGCTGCCCCGGCGGGTCACCGAGGTCGCCATCATGTTCAAGAAGGCGCCGCACCTGCCGTTCAACGACGCCGACATGGAGTCGTTGGGCAACAACCAGCTGGTCATCCGGGTGCAGCCGGACGAGGGCGTGGTGCTCAAGTTCGGCTCGAAGGTGCCGGGCACCACCATGGAGGTCCGCGACATCGCGATGGACTTCCAGTACGGCGAGGCGTTCACCGAGTCCAGCCCCGAGGCGTACGAGCGGCTGGTGCTGGACGTGCTGATCGGTGACCGCACCCTGTTCCCGGACGCGGCCGAGGTCGAACAGAGCTGGCAGGTGATCGATCCCCTGGAGCACGCCTGGGCGGGCAGCACCCCGGAGCCGTACCGGGCCGGTGAGTGGGGCCCACGGGCCTCCGACGAGATGCTGGCCCGCGAGGGCCGCGCCTGGAGACGAGCATGATCGGGCTGTGGGACACCACCGGCAACGAGGTGGTCAAGGCGCTCGCCGCCGAGCGGCGCAGCGCCGGTGGGGTGGCCAGCGGCATGGCACTCACCCTCATCGTGGTCGTGGACGAGAAGCGGGTCCGGGAGGCGGAGGCGGCGGCGACGATCGCCGCCGCCGCCCACCCGTGCCGGCTCCTGGTGGTGGTGCGCTCGGAGATCGAGCGGGACCGCAACCGACTGGACGCGGAGATCGTGGTCGGTGGCCGGCTCGGCCCGTGCGAGGCGGTGGTCACCCGGATGTACGGCCGGCTGTCGCTGCACGCCGAGTCGGTCGTGATGCCGCTGCTCGTGCCCGACGTGCCGGTGGTCACCTGGTGGCACGGCGAGCCGCCGGCGGAGATCGCCACCGACTTCCTCGGGGTGGTGGCCGACCGGAGGATCACCGACTGCGCGCAGGCCGCCGACCCGGTGGAGGCGCTGCGGCAGCGTGCCCGGGACTACGCACCGGGCGACACCGACCTGGCGTGGACCCGCATCACCCCGTGGCGCACCCTGGTCGCCGGGGCGTTCGACACGACCAGCGCCCAGGTCACCGAGGCGACAATCGTCGCGCCGCCCACCGATCCGACGGCGGCGCTGATGGCCGGTTGGCTGTCCAGCCGGCTCGGCATCACCCCGCACCGGGTGGACAGCAACGAGTTCCCCCGCATGCGGGAGGTGCAGCTCAGCTGCGCCAACGGCGACCAGCTGACGCTGACCCGCGAGGACAGCATGGCCGTGTTCCGGCGCACGGGTCAGGAGGACCGGGCTCTGCCGCTGGTCCGCCGCCCGCTCGGCGACGAACTGGCCGAGGAGCTGCGCCGGCTGGACGCCGATCAGGTGTACGCGGAGGCGCTGGGCGCGACGGCCGGCCTGCGCGGGCTGGAGCAGCGCCCGCCGCAGCGGGTCCACGTCTGGAAGGATCCGGCCACCGCGCAGCGCGCCGAGGCCGGGGTCACCGCGCACGCCGGCACCAGCGGCGAGGGCTGAGCCCAGCCGGGGTACGACGTCGGGCAGGGCCGGTACCCACCGGCCCTGCCCCGCAACCTCTGGGGTTTTACGCCCCAACCACCTCGGGCGGACCGTCCCGGGCACGACAGCGACCGCCGCGCGGTCGGGAAACGAAGGCGCAACCATGAGTGAGGCGAGTGTCGCCGTCCACGCCGACGCCGACCTGTTGGCGCAGGCCGTGGCGGCCCGGTTGCTGGTGAAGCTGCTCGACGCCCAGGCCGACCGGGGCGAAGCCTCGGTGGTGCTCACCGGCGGTCGGGTCGCCGCCGCCGTGTACCGGGCGGTGGCGGCGCTGCCGGCCCGCGACGCGGTGGACTGGTCCCGGGTCGACGTGTGGTGGGGCGACGAACGGTTCCTGCCCGCCGGTGATCCGGACCGCAACGAGACCCAGGCTCGCGCCGCCCTGCTGGACGTGGTGCCGCTGGACCCGGCCCGGGTGCACGCGATGCCGGCCTCGGACGGCCCTGCCGGCAACGACCCCGAGGCGGCGGCTGCCGGGTACGCGGAAGAGCTGGCCCGCGCCGCCCGGCCCGGGCACGCCACCCTGCCGCACTTCGACGTGCTGATGCTGGGCGTCGGCGAGGACGGCCACGTGGCGTCGGTCTTTCCCGAGCACCCGGTCGGCTACGAGACGCGGCCGGTCAGCGCGGTGCGGGGCAGCCCCAAGCCGCCGCCGACGCGGACCACCCTCACCCTGCCGGCGATCAACACCGCCGAGGAGGTCTGGCTGGTGGCCGCCGGCGCCGACAAGGCTCGCGCGGTGGGTATGGCGTTGGCCGGCGCGGGGCCAGTCCAGTTGCCGGCGGCCGGCGTGCGCGGTGTGGGCCGCACCCGTTGGCTGTTGGACCGGGCGGCGGCCGCCGACGTGCCCGCCCGGCTGCGCAGCCTGCGCTGAGCGCGGGCCGTTAGGCCGTTACTCGCCGCGCCGGCGCCGCAGAGCGGCGAGCGCCTCGTTCAGCAGCGCCTCGCCCTCCTCGGCGGTGCGCCGCTCCTTCACGTACGCCAGGTGGCTCTTGTACGGTTCGGCGCGGGCCCGGCCCGGCGGGTTCTGGGCGTCCGGGCCGGCGGGCAGGCCGCAGCGCGGGCAGTCCCACACGGCGGGCGGCTCGACGTCCGCGGCGATCCGGATGTCGACCCGGTGGTCGTTACGGCACCAGTAGGTGACGTCCTGTCGGGGGGCGGGTTGGTGCCGCTCGTCCGGGCGCATGGGTGCGGACCCGACCCGGGCTCCCCGGATAACGTTGCCACTCGGCACGGCTGCTCGCTCCTGTCGTCGGAGGGGACCCGCCGTCTTCGGGGGTGGAGCGGCGGGCGACGCGGTGCAGCGGGGAAAAGCCTGCGCGCGGCCCGTCGAGTGACGAACCGCGCGCAGATTGTACGACTTACTGGGCCTGCTCAGGCGCCGCTGTTCATCTGGAGGCGCAGCCAGAGCCCGAGCCCGACGATCGCGGCGAACCAGACGACGCTCACCAGCACGGTGTAGCGGTCCAGGTTCTTCTCCGCGACCGAGGAGCCCGCGAGGCTGGAGCTGACGCCACCGCCGAACATGCTCGACAGACCGCCGCCCTTGCCGCGGTGCAGCAGGATCAGCAGGGTGAGCAGAATGCTCGTGATGACCAGCAACACGATCAACGTGTATGCGAACCAGATCGGCATGGCTGGGGTCAGTTCCTCTCGTAGCGATCCTCGCCCGGTCTGATCGGGCACGGCGGCACCGACCGGCGGACGGGCGGTGTCAAGGATACCGAGCGATCAGCGAGCGAGGTGCTCCGGGAACCGGCAGATCTGAGCGAATTCCTCGGCGTCCAGGCTGGCGCCCCCCACCAGGCCCCCGTCCACGTCCGCCTGACTCATGATCGAGGCGATGTTGGACGCCTTGACCGAGCCGCCGTAGAGGACCCGGACCTGGTCGGCGGTCTCCTGGTCGAAGCGGGCCGCCAGCCGCTGACGCACCGCCCCGCAGACCTCCTGAGCGTCGTCAGGGGTCGCGGTCTTGCCGGTGCCGATCGCCCAGACCGGCTCGTACGCGACCACTACCTGCCGCACCTGCTCGGGGGTGAGCCCGGCGAGGCCCCCGTCGAGCTGGTCGGAGCAGTGCGCCACATGGCCGCCCTGCTCGCGGACGTCCAACCCCTCCCCCACGCAGAGGATCGGCGTCAGGCCGTGCGTCAGCGCCGCCTTGACCTTGGCGTTGACCAGCGCGTCGTCCTCGTGGTGGTAGGCCCGCCGCTCGGAGTGCCCCACCACGACGTACGTGCAGCCGAGCTTGGCCAGCATCGGCCCGGAGATGTCCCCGGTGTACGCGCCGGACGCGTGCGGGGAGAGGTCCTGCGCGCCGTAGCCGATCAGCAGCTTGTCGCCGTCCACCGCGGTCTGCACGGTCCGCAGGTCGGTGAAGGGCGGCAGCACGACCGTCTCGACGTCGGTGAGCTGCTTCTCGGTGAGGCTCGCCGCCAACTTCTGCACCAGCAGGTTGGCCTCGAGGTGGTTGAGGTTCATCTTCCAGTTGCCGGCCATCAACGGCCGGCGGGTGGTGCTCGCCATGTTCAGTTCTCCAGGGCCGCGATGCCGGGGAGGGTCTTGCCCTCGAGGTATTCCAGGGAGGCGCCACCACCGGTGGAGATGTGCCCGAAGGACGAATCGTCCAGCCCCAGGGCACGGACGGCCGCCGCGCTGTCACCGCCGCCGACGACGCTGAACGCGTCGGCCTTGGTGATCGCCTCCGCGACCCCCCGGGTGCCCGCCGCGAAGGCCGGCATCTCGAACACGCCCATCGGGCCGTTCCAGAAGATCGTCTTCGCCTGGGACAGCGCGGCGCTGAAGCCAGCCACCGTCTCCGGGCCGACATCCAGGCCGAGCCGGTGGCTCGGGATGCCGTCGACCCGCACCGTGTCGTGCGCCGCGTCCGGAGCGAACGCGTCCGCCACCACCACGTCGACCGGGAGCAGGATCTTGCCGTTGGCCCGCTCCAGCAGGTTGCGGCAGGTCTCGACCATGTCCTTCTCCAGCAGCGAGGTGCCCACCTCCAGGCCCTGGGCCTTGAGGAAGGTGAAGCACATCCCGCCACCGATGAGCAGCCGGTCGACCGTCGGCAGCAGCGCCTCGATCACGGCCAGCTTGTCGGACACCTTCGACCCACCGAGCACCACCACGTACGGCCGCTCGGGGTCACCGGTGAGCTTCGAGAGGACCTCGACCTCACGCAGCACCAGCCGGCCCGCGACGTGCGGCAACCGGGCCGGCACGTCGAAGACGCTGGCGTGCTTGCGGTGCACGGCACCGAACGCGTCGTCCACGTACGCGTCGCCGAACGCGGCGAGCTGGTCGGCGAAGGCGCCCCGCTCGGCCTCGTCCTTGCTGGTCTCACCCGCGTTGAAGCGCAGGTTCTCCAGCAGGGCGATCTGACCGTCGGCCAGGCCGGCCACTGTGGAACGGGCCGACTCGCCGACGGTGTCGGTGGCGAAGTGCACCGGCGCGCCGAGCAGCTCGCCGAGCCGCCCGGCGACCGGACCCAGGCTGAACTGCGGGTCCGGCGCGCCCTTCGGGCGGCCCAGGTGCGAGCAGACGACCACCTTCGCGCCGGCCTCGACCAGCGCGCCGAGGGTCGGCAGCACCGCGCGGATCCGGCCGTCATCAGTGATCGCGCCGGACTGCTTGTCGAGCGGGACGTTCAGGTCGGCGCGCACCAGCACGCGCCGACCCGACACCCCCTCGGCGAGCAGATCGTCGAGGGTCCGGATGCTCACAGCGAGCTACCGACCAGCTTGACGAGGTCGACGAGGCGGTTGGAGTAGCCCCACTCGTTGTCGTACCAGCCGACGACCTTGACCTGGTTGCCGACCACCTTGGTCAGCGGCGCGTCGAAGATGCACGACGCCGGGTCGGTCACGATGTCGGTGGAGACGATCGGGTCCTCGTTGTAGACCAGGATGCCCTTGAGCGGGCCGTCCGCGGCGGCCTTCAGCGCGGCGTTGACCTCGTCGACGGTGGTCTCGCGGCCCACGTTGACGGTGAGGTCGGTGACGGAGCCGGTCGGGATCGGCACCCGCAGGGCGTACCCGTCGAGCTTGCCCTTGAGGTCCGGCAGGACCAGGCCGATCGCCTTGGCGGCGCCGGTGGAGGTCGGCACGATGTTCAGCGCGGCGGCCCGGGCCCGACGCAGGTCCGAGTGCGGCGCGTCCTGAAGGTTCTGGTCCTGGGTGTACGCGTGGATCGTCGTCATCAGACCGTGCTGGATGCCGAACGTGTCGTGCAGGACCTTCGCCATCGGGGCGAGGCAGTTGGTGGTGCACGAGGCGTTGGAGATGATGGTGTGCTTCGCCGGGTCGTAGGTGTCGTGGTTGACACCCATGACGACGGTGACGTCCTCGTTCTTCGCCGGTGCGGAGATGATGACCTTCTTGGCCCCGCCGTCGACGTGCGCCTTGGCCTTGGTGGCGTCGGTGAAGAAGCCGGTCGACTCGATGACGACGTCGGCGCCGACCTCGCCCCACGGCAGCTTCGACGGGTCCTTCTCGGCGTACGCCTTGATGGTCTTGCCACCGACGGTGATCTCGTCGGCGGTGGCCTTGACCTCGTAGGGCAGACGACCGAGGATGCTGTCGTACTTGAGCAGGTGGGCGAGCGTGCCGTTGTCGGTCAGGTCGTTGACCGCCACGACCTCGATGTCGGCGTCAGACGCCAGCACTGCCCGGAAGAAGTTACGGCCGATTCGGCCAAAGCCGTTGATGCCAACCCGGATGGTCACAGGTCCCATCTCCTCGCGTTCTGGTCCGCCGGCTTCACACAACGGGCCGGCGGGAATGGTGTGCGCCGACCGTTGGAGCCGGCCGTCGACGGTTCATCTCGGCCACCCCGCCGCGCGGTCTGAGGACCTGACCGCCCGAGGCGGTGGGCACGACGAGAAAGGCCGGTGTCGGCCCCCTTGCCGTACTCAGCGACCCTATCCGAGCGTGCGAGACCACGCTGCGCCGGGTCGTGCTCCCGGACGCGCCGTGCGGCCCCACCGTCCTATCAGACCACGAGCATGTCGGGCGTGACGGCTGCTTCCGTATCCGGGATGCCGAGGTCCCGGGCCCGCTTGTCGGCCAGCGCCAGGAGCCGGCGGATCCGCCCGGCGATGGCGTCCTTGGTCAGCGGGGGGTCGGCCAGCGCCCCCAGCTCCTCCAGCGACGCCTGCCGGTGCTCCAGGCGCAGCCGCCCGGCGTCGGTCAGGTGGTTCGGTGCCTCGTCGGCCAGGATCTCCAGCGCTCGGGTGACCCGGGCGGCCGCGGCGACCGCCGCCCGCGCCGAACGGCGCAGGTTGGCGTCGTCGAAGTTGGCGAGCCGGTTGGCGGTGGCCCGCACCTCCCGGCGTACCCGGCGCTCCTCCCAGGCCAGCACGCTGGAGTGCGCGCCGATCCGGGTGAGCAGCGCGGCGATCGCGTCGCCGTCCTTGACGACCACCCGGTCCACCCCGCGTACCTCACGGTTCTTCGCGGTGATGCCGATGCGCCGGGCCGCGCCGACCAGCGCCAGCGCCGACTCCGGCCCCGGGCAGGTGATCTCCAGCGCGCTGGAGCGGCCGGGCTCGGTGAGCGAGCCGTGCGCCATGAACGCGCCCCGCCACGCGGACACCGCGCAGCAGACGTTCGCCGCCACCACGTGCGGGGGCAGCCCGCGCACCGGGCGGCCCCGCACGTCGAGCAGCCCGGTCTGCCGGGCGAGCGCCTCGCCGTCCTTGACCACCCGCACGATGAAGTGGCTGCCCTTGCGCAACCCACCGGAGGCCAGCACGTGGATCTCGCTGGGATAGCCGTAGACCTCGGCGATCTCCCGGCGCAACCGCCGGGCAACCGCCCCGGTGTCCAGTTCCGCCTCCACCACCACCCGGCCGGAGACGATGTGCAACCCGCCGGCGAAGCGCAGCAGCGCGGCCATCTCCGCCCGCCGGCAGCAGGGCTTGGGCACGTCGACCCGACTCAGCTCGTCCTTGACCGCGGCCGTCATCGCCATTGTGCGTCCCCTCACGGACCTGTTCCGGCGTGTCGCCGGAGATTACGTACGTGTCTAACGATCGGCGCCCAGGACAGGCACCAGCGCGGCGCCCAGGGCAGCCGGATCATGGCGGGGAGTCCCGTCGACAACGGCGACGGGGGCGAGGACCAGGCGGGCACCCAGCGATTCTGCCGCACGTTCGACCGGTTCGGGGTCACCCACCGCCTTGGCGTCGGCAAGCACGAGATCCACCTTCAGCTCGGGCAGGTACCAGTGCAGCGCCGCGAGGTGGTCGGCGACAGAGAGCCCGAGGGTCTCCTTCTCCGCGGCGAGGTTCAGCGTGACCAGCCGCCGGGCCGAGGTGGAGACGATGGCGTCGGCCAACTGCGGCACCAGCAGGTGCGGCAGCACGCTGGTGTACCAGCTGCCCGGCCCGAAGATCAGCCAGTCGGCCGCCCGGATCGCCTCGATGGCCTCGGCGCAGGCCGGCGGGGCGCTCGGTGTCAGGCGCAACGACTCGACCCGTCCGGTGGTGACGGCCACCTGGTGCTGGCCGGTGACCGTGCGCACCTCGTCGGGGGCGGCCGGGTCGGCGCCGCGTACCCGGGCCTCGATCCCGACCGGTTGGCGGGACATCGGCAACACCCGGCCCACCGTGCCGAGCATCGCGCCGGCGTGCTCCAGCGCCGCCACCGGGTCGCCGAGCAGCTCCATCAGGCCGCAGAGCACCAGGTTGCCCACCGCGTGCCCGGTCAGACCGTCCGTGCCGGCCGACGCGCCGTCGGTGCCGTGCGGGGCCGGGCCGTCCGGGCCCGGGTCGTCGCTTGCCGCCGGGCCCCTGTCGGTCCCGTCCGATCGGGGTACGCCCACCGGCACGGCGGCGAAGCGGTGCTGGAACAGCCCGGCGCTGCGTCGGGTGGCCGGGTGGTCCCCGGCCAACGCCACGAGCGCCTGACGCAGATCACCCGGGGGCAGGCCACCACGCTCGGCCCGCAGCCGGCCACTGGAGCCGCCGTCGTCACCCACCGTGACCACCGCGGTGATGTCGAGGTCGAGTTCGGGAGCGCAGTGGCGCAGCGCGCGCAACGAGGCGGACAGCCCGTGCCCGCCACCGAACGCGACCACCCGCCGGGTCGTCATTCCCGCCCCAGGTCACGGTGCTGGGCGTTCGCCGCCAGCCCGGAGTGCCGCAATCGGCCGGCCAGCTCCTCGGCGATGGCCACGCTGCGGTGCTTGCCGCCGGTGCAGCCCACGGCGACCGTGAGGTACCGCTTGCCCTCCCGCTCGAAGCCGGTGGTGGTGGCGTTGACCAGGTCGGCGTACGAGGCGACGAAGGCGTCCGCGCCCTCCTGACCCAGCACGTACGCGCTGACCGCCTCCTCCCGCCCGGTGTGCTCACGCAGCTCCGGCACCCAGTAGGGATTGGGCAGGAAGCGGGCGTCCAGCACGAAATCGGCGTCCGGTGGCAGGCCGTACTTGAAGCCGAACGACAACACGGTGACCCGCAGCCGGCGGGCGTCCTCGCCGCCGAACAGCTCCTCGATGCGCCGCCGGAGCTGGTTGACGTTCAGGTGGCTGGTGTCGATGATCACGTCGGCCTGGTCGCGGGCCTCCTCCAGCAGGCCGCGCTCCACGGCGATGCCGTCGGCCAGCCGCCCGTCACCCTGCAACGGGTGCGAACGCCGAACGCTCTCGAACCGCCGGATCAGCACCTCGTCGTCGGCGTCGACGAAGACCACCCGGGGCGAGAACCCGCGCTCCTTGAGCTCCCGGATGGCCCCGGCCAGGTCGGTGGAGAAGGCCCGCGACCGCACGTCCAGCACCATTGCGGTACGCCGGGCCGCGCCGCCCGCCTTGAACGCCAGCTCGGCCATGTCCAGCATCAGGGCCTGCGGCAGGTTGTCCACCACGTAGTAACCGACGTTCTCCAACGCCCGGGCGACAGTGCTGCGGCCACCCCCGGAGAGGCCGGTGACCACCACGAGCGTGGTTTCCGACTCGGCCGCCGACTGCTCGTCGTCGGCCTCCGGGCCGTCGATCCGGTCACCGGCTGTGCGCGCCTCGCTCACCCGTACCCCCAAGCCGTGGCGCCGCGGCCGCCATCGGCCGCGATTGGTCAATCAGCGACTCTATCCCGCCGCCCGTTCAGGGCCGGGCACCCGTCGCCGACGCACCGGTCCGGGTGCGCCGGGCGGGCGCTGTCGGGGTCGGCTCGTAGACTCCCCGGATGGCTTCTCCCACCGACCTGCGTGCCGCCTCCGGTGCCCTCGACGCGCTGCGCCGGGTGTTCGGCTACGACGCCTTCCGCGGTTTCCAGCAGGACGTGATCGACCACGTGGTCGGCGGCGGCGACGCACTGGTGTTGATGCCCACCGGTGGCGGCAAGTCCCTGTGCTACCAGATCCCGGCGCTGGTCCGCGAAGGGGTGGCGGTCGTGGTGTCCCCGCTGATCGCGCTCATGCAGGACCAGGTGGACGCGCTCACCGCGGTCGGCGTCCGCGCCGGGTTCCTCAACTCGACGCAGACCCTGGACGCCCGGCGACGGGTGGAGGCCGCCTTCGTCGCCGGTGAGCTGGACCTGCTCTACCTGGCCCCGGAGGCGCTCGGCGTCCGGTCCACCCTCGCCCTGCTGGACCGCGGCCGCATCTCGCTGTTCGCGATCGACGAAGCGCACTGCGTGTCCCAGTGGGGGCACGACTTCCGCCCCGACTACCTCGCGTTGTCGATGCTGCACGAACGCTGGCCGCAGGTCCCCCGGATCGCGCTGACCGCCACCGCGACCAGCGCCACCCGCACCGAGATCGCCACCCGACTCAAGCTCGACGACGCCCGGCACTTCGTGGCCAGCTTCGACCGGCCCAACATCCAGTACCGGATCGTGCCCAAGCGCGAGCCCCGCAAGCAGCTGCTGACCCTGCTGCGTGACGAGCACCCCGGCGACGCCGGCATCGTCTACTGCCTGTCCCGCGCCTCGGTCGACAAGACGGCGGAGTTCCTCACCGCCAACGGCATCGCCGCCCTGCCCTACCACGCAGGGCTGGACGCGGGCACCCGTGCCGCCAACCAGCAGCGCTTCCTGCGCGAGGACGGCCTGGTCATGGTGGCCACCATCGCCTTCGGCATGGGCATCGACAAGCCCGACGTCAGGTTCGTCGCGCACCTCGACCTGCCCAAGTCCGTCGAGGGCTACTACCAGGAGACCGGCCGCGCCGGCCGGGACGGCCTGCCGTCCACCGCCTGGCTGGCGTACGGGCTGCAGGACGTCGTCCAGCAACGCAAGATGATCGAGACGTCCGACGGCGACCTCGCCCACCGCCGCAACCTCGCCGCCCACCTGGACGCGATGCTCGCCCTCTGCGAGACGGTCCGCTGCCGGCGGGTCCAGCTGCTCGAATACTTCGGCGAGACGACGACGACCGCCTGCGGCAACTGCGACACCTGCCTCACCCCACCGGAGTCCTGGGACGGCACCGTCGCCGCCCAGAAGTTGCTGTCCACCGTCTTCCGCCTCGACCGCGAACGCAACCAGCGCTTCGGTGCCGGGCACTGTATCGACATCCTGCTCGGCAAGCAGACCGACAAGATCAGCCAGTACGGTCACGACTCGCTGACCGTCTTCGGCATCGGCGCCGAGCTCAGTGAGGCCGAGTGGCGGGGCGTGGTCCGGCAGTTGCTCGCCGAAGGGCTGCTCGCCGTGGAGGGTGACTACGGCACGCTGGCGTTGACCGAGGCCAGCGGCGACGTGCTCGGCCGCCGCCGCACCGTCACCATGCGCCGCGAGCCGGAGAAGGCGCCGTCGAGCCGCTCGTCGAAGCCGCGCGGCTCGTCCACCGTCGTGGCCGAGCTGACCCCGGCCGCCGCGTCGGTCTTCGAGCGGCTTCGCGGCTGGCGGGCGACCACCGCCAAAGAGCAGGGCGTTCCGGCGTACGTGATCTTCCACGACGCCACCCTGCGACAGATCGCCAGCGACGCGCCCCGCACACTGGCCGACCTGTCCCGGGTCAGCGGGGTCGGCGAGAACAAACTCGCCAAGTACGGCGAGCAGATCCTGGCCGTCCTCGACACCGACTGAGGCACGCCGAAGGGCCGGGCCCCGTGGTGGGGTCCGGCCCTTCGGCTGTGTGCTGGGTGCTGGGGTGTTGGTGTTGGGGGTCAGCTGGTGGCGTAGCCGCGGGTGGCGATCCAGTCGGCGAGGTGCTCGACGGTGGTTTCGTAGGAGGCGGTGTCCGGGTTGGCGGAGTCGGCGAT
>NZ_JARVKT010000015.1:0-166182 GCF_029809455.1 Micromonospora sp. DH14
CGGCACACCGCCGCCGGAGCCCAGTTCGCCCCCTTCGGGGGCTGGGAGATGCCGCTGGAGTACGCCGGCGGGGGGGTGCGGGGGTTAGGGGGTGGGGGGTTCGCCGGAGTCCAGGACTGCCTGGGTCCAGCCGCCTTCGATGACGCCTGTCGCGTCCAGGACGGCCCAGTCGACCACGTCGGAGGTCTCCACCACCACGGGGGCTCCGATGCGGACGCTCTGGTCGGTGTTGGCGTCGCTGGCGCTCACGCCCACGATCCGCTCCGGGACCTCCCACGAGGTGACGCCCGCCCAGACGTACTCCGGGCCGTCGTCCCCGGGCAGGCCGTACTTCACCACCAGCTGCGACTCGGTGGGGAACCGACCGGCGACGAACCGGGCCCGCGCGTCACCGAGCGCGGCCCGGGCGGTGGCGACCGCACGGCTCATCGCGTCACCGGAGCGCGCGTAGCGAACGTCCGGCTGGATCCCGGAGAACAGCGTCGCGCAGGCGGCGGCGTAGTACCGCCCGTCCGGGCCGGGATGCCCGGCCGGCGGGCGCAGGCTGAGGAACGAGTCGGCCTCCGGGTCGGTCGCCGGGTCCAGTTCGAGGCGGAGCAGCACCGGGGCGGTGGCACCGTGCTGCTCCGGATTGCCGTACGCCACGGCGATGTCGTGCCCGGTGACCGTCGCCAGCACCGGCAGCTGCACGAACGCCGGCACCTCCTCGCCGGTGAGCCCGTCGGTCCAGTCCCGCAGCAGCCGGCGGGCCGCCCCGGTCATCACCGCACCCCAGGCGCGGGTGAGGTGGTCGGGCACCCCCTGGGTCTGCAACTCCAGCAGGCCGAAGCGGCGCAACCCCTTCGTGGTGAACCACAGGCCCTCGGTGTCCGAGGAGTACGGCACCAGCACCCAGTCGACGAGCCGGATACGGCCCTGCTCGTCCGGGAGGGACCGCAGCGCGGTCGCCGGGTCGAGGAACTGGAGACCGAAGACGTCCACCACGTCGCTGTCGACGGATTCGGCAACGGCCGCCGCGACCGCCCGGGCGGCCCACTCGTGTGCCGGCGGCCAGCCGGGCCGGTACTCGGCCTGGACGACCACCAGGTGCGTCGCCGCCGCCAGCCGGGCCAGTTGCTCAGTGGTGGCACCGAACGCGGTGAGCAGGTCCGGCGGCAGTTCGGGAAACTCGGTGATCGGCCGGGTGTCGACGCTCATCAGCGGGCTGTCGAGCATCTGCCGGGCCAGCCCGTGCACCGGCTCGGCGAGCCGGCCGGTCAGGGCCGCCACCGCGGTCTTCGCACTGACCTTCGGCAGCCCCGTCATCGGCACCAGGTAGGTCGCGCTGAGCGACTCCGGCACCGGTACGGGCAGGAAGTCGTCAGTGATGAGCATGGTGGGATCCCCCGGTGGCCGTGCCGGTGTTGTCGAGGCGAACGCTACCCGGCGCGCCGTGCCCGGTTCAGCCGGACAGCACCAGACCCAGGTAGACCAGCGTGGTGACCACCTCGACGGTGGCGCCGAGGACGTCGCCGGTGATGCCGCCGAGCCGGCGTACCACGTGGGTGAGCAGCGCCAGCGCGACGGCGATCGCGGCGACGACGGCCAGTGGCCCCTGCCACGGACGGCCCGGCACCGCGGGCACCGCCAGCAGCACGACGGCGACCGCGCCGGCGGCCACTGCCACCGGGCCGACAGTGCCGGCGACCAGCGCGCCCAGCCCGTCGGGCCGGGCCGCCGGCACCCCCCGCCGGCAGGCCACCGTGACACCGAACCGCCCGGCCGCGGTCGCCGCCACCACCGCCGCGAGCACCGCCGGCCAGGACCGGCCCGCCAGGTCGGCGAGCGCCGCCGCCTGCACCAGGAGTACGACCACCAGGGCGACCACCCCGAACGGGCCGACGTCCGGCTTCTTCATGATCTCCAGGGCGGCCGCGCCGCGCCGGTACGAGCCGAGCGCGTCCACGGTGTCGGCCAGCCCGTCCAGGTGCAGCCCCCGGGTGAGCAGCGCGGCGACGCCGACGGTGACGCCGGCCGCCACCAGCGGGGGAGCGAACGCGCCGGCCAGCAGCAGCACACCGGCCAGCAGGACGCCGAGCAGCGCGCCGACCACCGGGGCGAGGGCCATCGCGGTGCCGGCGACCGGGCGATCGATGCGCCCGGCCCGCACCGGCAGCGTGGTGAACGTGGTGACTGCCAGCCGGGCTCCCGCGAGCAGTCGTGGCTCAGCCGGCACGCAGGCCCGACGCCGGCTGCTCGTCCGTCCCGGTGCTGGCCGGGCCCGGCCCGGCCGGCTCCGGCTCGGCGAAGTCGGGCTCGGTGACGTCCGGCTCGGTGAGGTCCGGGTCGGCGTGGCTCGGGTCGGTGGACTCCGGCTCGTCCCCGGCCGGGTCGGTGTCGTCACCGCCACCCAGCGACGGGTGCACCGGAAGCGCGGCGGCCAGCGCCAGCACCGAGCGCAGCAGCGGCAGCGCGACCAGCGCGTTCGCGCCCTCGCCGAGATCCAGCCGCAGGTCGAGCAGCGGCGTGAGGCCCAGCACGTCGGCGGCGAGCCGCACGGCCGGGTGCCCGCCGTGGTCGGCCAGCAGGCACCAGTGCCGGGCCTGCCCGGCCAGGTCCCGGCTCACCATGCCGGCGGCCAACCCGACCGGCCCGTCGAGCAGCACCGGCACCCGGCGGGCGGTGGCGCCGAGCAGCACGCCGGTAGCCACCGCCACGTCGCCGCCGCCCAGCTCGGCGAGGATGTCCTTGGCGCCACGTGACGAACGGCGGGTGCGGTGCAGCGCGTCGCGGACCGCCGCGCAGCGGGTCATCCACGCCGCGTCGTCGATCTCGCCGGAGTCGGTGATCACCCGGCCCAGCACGGCGGGCGGCTCCGCGCCCGCGGTCGCCGCGAGCACCGCTGCGGCCGCCGCCTCGGTGCCGGCGCCGCACGCCCCGAGCACCAGCAGCTGTACGCCGGCGTCGGCGGCCTGTTCGGCCAACCGCCAGCCGTAGCGCAGCGCGGACTCCACCTGCTCCGGCGTGAGGGCCGGCTGGTCCTCGATCGGCGCGGCAGCCGGGGTGTCCACCACCTGAAGACTGGCGCCGCTCTCGGCGGCCAGCCGGGCCAACGCGCCCTGGCCGGCGCGGGCCTGCGCGGCGCGCCGCGCGGACTCACCGGCGACGGTGCCGGCCGACGCCCCACCGGCGTGGTCGCCGTGCAGCAGCAGCACCCGCACCGAACCCCAGGCGGCCGGCGTGGAGGTGCCCTGGGTGGCGGCGGCGAAGCCCACCACCCGGTCCAGCACGCCCAGCCCGGCGCCCGGTACGTCCAGGGTGGCCAGCCGGTCCACCGCCTGCGGGCCCGCGTACTCGTCGGGCATCGGCAGTTCCATGCCGGGCTGGATGACCAGCCCGGTGGCCACCATCGGCAGCGCCATTGTCGGTGCGGCCCACGCGTCGCCCGGTTCCGGCGTCGGGGTGGCCGGCGGCGTGTGGGTCAGCACGTCGGGCAGCTGCACCTCGGGGGTCGGCTCGGTGTCGGCCAGGCTCGCCGCGACCGGCGCGGTGCCGGCGGCCGTCGCCGCGGTCACCATGGCGGCTGGTTCGGTGGCGGCCGGTTCGGTCGCGGCGGCCACCGACTTGAGCCAGACCGGCTGGCCGGCGACGACGAGCACTACCGCGTCGCAGGCGTCGGCGACCGCGCGGTTGGCCGCGCCCAACGCGTCGGTGAACGCCCGGCCCAGCGGGGTGGTCGGCACCAGCGACAGCCCCACCTCGGGGCTCACCAGCACCACCCGGGCGGCGCACCCACGGATCGCCTCGGCCAGCTCGGCGATCGTCGCCACGTCGTCGGCGGGTTGGTGGTCGGGGTCGAGCAGCACCGTCACCCAGCCGCCGAGGTCGTCGACGAGCACCGTCTCGTTGGTCTCGGCGGACGCCAGCACGTCGGCCAGCCGGCGCGGGTCCTCGGTGGTCTCCTCGGTGGTCCAGCTGCCCGGCCGGCGGGCGCGGTGCGCCGCCAGCCGGGTCGCCCACTCGGTGTCCTCCGGGTCGCCCTCGGGCGCGGTGGCGACGTAGCGGACCACCGGCGCGTTGCTGACCAGGGACTCGGCGAACTCGGACTTGCCGGACCGGATACCGCCGAGCACCAGGACCGTGTTCCACCCGTCTACGGACATGCCCGTACCTTAGTTCTCCTCCTCCAGGAACGGGCACGTCGCCCCAGCCCTCCCGAAGATCGGAAAACCGTCCTGCGCCCGTTGCAGGCCAGGGTCGTCTCCGGGAGCCGATACCCCGGCGTGTACCGATTGCAGACCAGCCGGCCCTGCACCCCTCCGGCTCGCGCTCCCGACATTCGCGCGATGAACTCTTTACCTAGCCTGAGGAGAGGCCAACTGAAGATCACGCTGGTCAGCGCGAAGGTGGTGATCACCTACGGTGTTGGCCCGCCCGGGCAGAAGCTGGTTCTGCCGTTCGCCGACACAACGTCCGCACCTGACATTGGCTAGCCGCTCGTACCCCCGATCCCAGATGGTCGGGGGTGCAGAGCATGTCACCCCTGAGGCGGCTCCGCATCGCCTTCCGGCTCTGGCTCTGGCCCTGGCGGAGGCGGGTGCGCTATCCAGTGAGGCAGATTCGGAGCGCTGCGATTGCCTCTGGCAAGCTTCTCCAGAGCCTTCCGTGCCTTTTCAAGTTCATCCGCAATCTTTTTGCCCATGGGAGCAGCCGCGTCGCTCCGCCCGATGTCGCTGAGGTCGATGTCGTAGATCAACTCCTCTACCGGACCGAACGGGCCATCGGCGTTGATCGTGACGTTGTAGCGGCGAGGAGCGTCGGGCGCTCCAAAAAGTTGGAAGCTGATGTCAAAGAACCACTTGAGCGCTCGGCCAGGCGGAATTGCTGCGATGGGGCGGTTGAGCACTTCCATCTCGTCGGCGAACTCGGGCATTGCTACGGAGGACAGGGGCGGATCGAACTTCACCCGGACGTTCTTGGCCACCGTCGAGCCCGTGTTTTGGATGACCAACATGACCTTTACCGGCTCTTGCTCGTCCGGGCGGAGGTCAGCAAAGATGTACGGCTGGGCCTGGTCCTTGCGGACCTGCTCGGCGAGGTTCAGTTGCTCTTGGGCGTACCGAGCCTGGTGGGTTGCTGCGACTGCCTGAGATCCGGCGAAGAGCGCCGCCACGATGGCGGTTCCTGCGCCCACGACCGCGATCAGCAGGGTGACGGCTTCCGACGTGTCCATTTGCCCCCTCCCGGCAAGCCTCGTCGACCTACGGCCAGGGAAGGCTAAGAACGCCAGCGGCAGCAGCGGTGCCGGCCGCCGTGGCCAGAGCATCGCGGACGGACGTGCCAAAAGCCTGGAGGATCGGCCATCGAGGAGTCGCGCTTTCGAGCTCGCGGCTCATGATTGCGAGATCCGCCTCCGCCTGCGCCCGTGTGTCGGCGTCTAGGCTGTCGCTCCCTAGGATCTTTCGCGCGGCGGTGATAAAAGCCTCTGCGTTGTTCCGCTGGTTGACCTCGATATGCCCGGTCTGCGTCGCGCCTGGACTGCCCTGCTGGATCTGCGAGCCGATCACCGAGCCGTGGATGTTTGTGATGTTGACCAACGGCACGAAGTGCTCGGTGCGCTCGCTTGGCTCCGAAAGCAGCTGCTCCATCTCCCGGATCCCCGCGTGCGTGAGCTGGATCGCCATTGGGCCGTCAAAGGTCCAGTGGGCCTTGACCAGATGTTCGCCCTCCAGGTAGCGCACCGCATCCTCAACGTCCTGCTCAGTTGGCGGCACACCTGTCCAACCATCCGGCACACGAAATTCCGATGCATCTTGGTCGTCCGACTCACTGCCGCCGGTGGCCTCGAACAGCCAGTTCATGAAGGCGGTCCGGAGCTTCCGCTTGGCGTTGATGTCCACAGCTCTCCCGTGACTGGTGTGCGCGGCTCTTCCCCGTGGGCGACCCAACCCACAGCCGGCGCGTCCGATCGTATGAACGAGTAGGACCGCTCCGGCGAGTGACACGCTGGATCCCGAATCTTGTTCCAGAAAGCTTGATGAACCGGTTTGCGCTGACATGAAGTTGGTCGATGGTCGGCTTCGAAGAGATCACCTCCGAGGAGGAGTCGACAAGGCCAGCCGGGTGGGACCTAAGAAGATTCTCAACGTCTGCGCGGCTCTCCGCCGGATCGCAGAGGCCAGCTAGCCCGGTCCGCACACCAGTCCCGCCCCGGGGTCGACCGGGCGGGGGCTGCGGTGTCTCTCGTGCCCCTAGGCGGCTCAGGCGTGGGTGGGCAGCAGCCGGCCCACGAGCCTTGGAGCGGGAGCCCTATCTGCAACCCCGATGCCGGCGCGCTGGACGTAGACCTCTCGCTTGTCGGTGGCGTTGCCCTGCGGGTCGAGGACGTAGCCCGTCAACCACATCCAGCCGTTGTACGGGTCAACCTCGCCGACGGACACTAGCCGGAGCCGCAGCCCTCGGTCCCCGGTGAACTGCGGCGAGCACGCTGACCCGATCAGCAGCAGGTCCCCGATGTTGAAGGCGATCACGGCACCCACTCGAGGAAGCGGAGGCGGAGCTTGCCCGGTGGAGCCCAGCTCATGTCCTGCTCAGCCGACACTAGGAGCACGCCCATGTAGACGGCCAGCGTGAATGAGGCGTCTGCGTACTCACTCAACAGCTCCTCGCGGCGGGTGACGCAGGGCCACGGCCGGTCGCACGTCTCGCACAGCCAAAGGGGCAGGACTGGCCCGTGTTGCGTCATCGGCCCTCACCCGGCCAATGCCCCCGGATCGGGATGCGGTGGCGGGACCGGCAGGGAAGCTCTGCGCCGTAGTGCCAGCGAACCCAGCTTCGCGCTGGTCGGTGACGGTGCGCGAGGGTCATCGCCACTGACAGCAGGTAATCGTCAACCCGGACTCGTCGCACCAGACCTCCTACAATCCGCTGCCCTTGCAACCGACTGTAGACCAACCTGTACACCTCGTACAACCTGTCTAGCACGAGTAGCCCGTACCCAACGCTCAACCCGTGTGAGCCGTCCATAGGCTGCCGATCATGGTTGACGAGATGTCCCCGGTGCCGTTTTACGTTCAGCTCGCGGATGCCCTCGCCAAACAGATCGAGAGCGGGAAGTTGAAGCCGCGCCAGCCGCTTCCGAGTGAGTCCACTCTCCAGCAGGAGTACGGCGTGGCTCGCGGAACGGTCCGAGCTGCGGTTCGCCTGCTCCGGGAGCGCGGATTGGTCGTCACGTTCACCGGGCGCGGAACCTTCGTCGCAGAGCGGTAGGGCGGGCTGGCCCCTACCCTCGTATGGCGGCTGCGTGTCAGAGGCCCGGCGAGGGCCCGCAGGGTGGCCCGAAGTCCCGGTGGCTAAGAGTGGGTGCAGATGACGGGCGCCGGTTTGCAGGGATAGCCTCTGACCTGCGAAGACTGCAAACCGGTGCCGCACCAACCCGGACGGCCAAACTCCAGCTAAGGCCGCATCTGCACAAACCTATCCGTTCCTTAAGGCCGCCCAGGGTTGCGGTGCCTGCCGGCCCGTCGTCAGTCGCAGTGCTCGAACCCGCTGCCGTAACTGACCCCGCCGGTGGAGCCGCCCCACTTGACGCACGTCCCGGCGGCGCTGGCCCGCACCGGCCCGGCGTAGTAGTCGAAGGACCCGCTGTCGGTGCTGCGGGCCCGACCCTGCACCTCCAGGTACGCCGAGGCCGCCGACTTCGTACCGACCGCGGTGTCCTTGAGGGTGACCACGCAGTTGGTGCCGGTGCCCGCGTGGTACAGCAGGAAGACCCGACCCTTGCGCTGCCCGTCGCCGCCGGTCAGCGTCGCCGAGTCGATCACCTGGTAGCCGCTGCCGCACGCCTGGGCGGCGGTGTACGGGTTGGGTCGGCTGGACGGGGTGCGGCTGGGCGTGGGTCGACTGCTGGCGGTGGCGCTCGGCGGGCCGCCCGGCACCGGGGTGCGGGCGGGGTCGCCGCTGGTCGACGCGTCGACGGGGGAGCCGGACGGGCCGGCTGTCGCGGTGCGGCTGGCGCCCGGCGTCGTGCTGGGCCGGGGCGCGGTGGTGGCCACGTCCGCGGGCGGCGGCGCACCATCGGTGGCCGCCACCGCCGTTTCACCGGCCAGCGCGGCTGGCTGGTCCACCGAACCCGGCTTCGCTTCGGGTCGCAGCGCCACCACGGTCACCGCGACGGCAAGCGCGACGATGACGACAGCGCCGGCCCCGACCAGCAGGGGGAGGCGTCGGTTCGCCGGCCCGCCCGGGAGCGCGTCCTCCCGGGTCGGCTTCGGTGCGGTCGTCGGCTCGGCCGCGACGCTCGCCGGTGCGCGCAGCGCGGCAGGCCCCGCCGACACCGGCCCGGCAGGCCCCGCCGACACCGGCCCGGCGGGCCCCGCCGACACCGGCCCGGCGGGCGGCGTCGCCGCGACTGCTGGCGCGGGAGCGGCGGCGGGGAGCGGAAGGGCGGGCGCGGCGGAGGCCGCGACGCCCGGGGTCGGAGCGGCCAGCGCCCACGGTGGGCGGGCGGAGACCGGGATGCTCGCCAGGGTGGCGTCGCGGGCATCGGCGGCGGCAGCGGCCAACTCAGCGGCGCTGCCGAACCGGTCCTCCGGACGCTTGGCCAGCGCGCGGGCCACCACGGCGGCGACCGCCGGCGGAGTGTCCGCCGGCAGCGCCGCCGGGTCCTCCTGGGCGTGCCGCAGCGCCACCGCGAGGGGATTGTCACCGTGGAAGGGCGGCTGCCCGGCAAGGCAGAAGTACGCCACAGCGCCGAGCGCGTAGACGTCGGTGGCGGCCGAGACGGGCTGCCCGGTGGCCTGCTCGGGGGACATGTACGAGGCGGTGCCGAGCACCATGTTCGCGGCGGTGAGCCCGGCCATGTGCCGCGACCGGGCGATGCCGAAGTCGACGAGCACCACGGTGCCGTCGGCCTTGACCAGCAGGTTGCCCGGCTTCACGTCCCGGTGCACGATGCCGGCGAGGTGGGCGGTGTGCAGCGCGTCCGCGGCCTGGGCCAGCACCGACATGGTGGTGGCCGGATCCAGCCGCCGCACCGCGCGCACCCGGGCGGACAACGGCTCGCCCTCGACGTACTCCATCACCAGGTAGTCGACCTGGCTGCCGTCGTCGAGCACGGCCTGCCCCACGTCGTGCACCGGGACCACGCCCGGGTGCCGCAGCGCGGCGAGCATCCGCGCCTCGGCCCGGAACCGGGTGGTGAACTCCGGATCGGCGACCAGCGACGGCAGCAGCACCTTCACCGCGACCTCGCGTTCCAGCAGCACGTCCGTGCCGCGCCAGACCGCGCCCATCCCACCTGTCGCCACCCGCTCGCCCAGCCGGTACCGGTCGCCGAGCAGCACTCCCCGCGTCAACACCGAGCCACCGTACCGGCCGGCGTCAATCGGATTGATCCACCCCATGGGTCCCCGGCCGGGGCGAGCGAGCGGCCGTTGCGCGCCGGGCCGACTACGCTGGCGGGGGTTCGTCCCACGGGGACTTCAGCGGCGAGGGGAGACGCGGCATGGCGTGGAGCTGGCGGTACGAGGGCACTGACGGTCAGACGGTCGAGGGGCCGGCGGAGTCGTTCGGCAGCCAGGCCGACGCCGAATCCTGGATCGGTCAGACCTGGCGGGAGCTCGCGGCGTCCGGCGTCACCTCGGTCGCGCTCGTGGAGGACGACCGGGTGGAGTACCGGATGAGCCTGCTGCCCACGGCCGAGTGATGGCCTACGACCGCCCGGGCGGCGACGGGCTGGTCCTCGGCGTGCCCAGGGCGGCGTTCCGGCCCAGCCCGGTCTTCCTCGGCCTGGTCGCCCTCTTCGCGGTCAGCGGGGTGCTGACCTGGAACGGGTACGGCAACGTCCGGTTCACCGTGTTCCTCTTCGTGGTGTCCGGCTGGCTGGTGTCGCTCTGCCTGCACGAGTACGCCCACGCGGTGGTGGCCTACCGGGCCGGCGACCGGGACATCGCCCATCGCGGCTACCTGACGCTCAACCCGTTCAAGTACACCCACCCGTTGCTGTCGATCGTGTTGCCGGTGGTGGTGGTGCTGCTCGGCGGCATCGGCCTGCCGGGTGGCGCGGTCTGGGTGGACCGGCACGCCATCCCGGGCCGACTGCGGCACACCCTGGTCAGCCTCGCCGGCCCGGCGACGAACGTGCTGTTCACGCTGGTGTTGGTGGTGGCGGTGCAACTCGGCACCCGGTCGGGTGGCCCGGTGGAGTTCTGGGCCGGGGTGGCGCTGCTCGCCTTCCTCCAGCTCACCGCCAGTGTGCTGAACCTGCTGCCGGTGCCCGGCCTGGACGGCGGCAACATGATCCAGCCGTGGCTCAACCCGCAGTGGCGCAAGATGTACGACCTGTTCGCGCCGTACGGCTTCATCCTGCTCTTCGCGCTGCTGTGGAACCCGCGCATCGGCGGGTGGTTCTTCGACGCGGTCTTCGCGGTCGGTGACCTGCTCGGTCTGCCCTCGTGGCTCTACGCCACCGGCCTGGAGCTGATCCGCTTCTGGCAGAGCTGAGCCGGCCCGGTCGGCGTGGAGGTTCCCGCCGGCCGGGCCGGAACGGCGTCAGGGACGCTTCGCGGGGGACTCGGTCTTCGCCGGGTTCCGCTCGACGATCGGAGCGATAGCGTCGTCGATCGCCGTGAGCAGGTCGGCGTCGAGCTTCAGCCCGGCCGCCTTCACGTTGTCGTGCACCTGCTCGGGGCGGGACGCGCCGATGATCGCCGACGAGACGTTCGGGTTCTGCAGCACCCACGCCACGGCGAGCTGGGCCATGCTGAGCCCGGCCTGCTCGGCGAGCGGCTTGAGCTGCTGGACCCGGGTCAGCACGTCGTCGTTCATGAACCGGGAGATGAACCCCGCACCCGACTTCTCGTCGGTGGCGCGGGAACCGGCCGGCGGCGGCTGGCCCGGCAGGTACTTGCCGGAGAGCACGCCCTGCGCGATCGGCGACCAGACGATCTGCCCGATGCCCAGTTCCTCGCTGGTCGGCACGACCTCGGCCTCGATGACCCGCCAGAGCATCGAATACTGGGGCTGGTTGGAGACCAGTGGGATGTGCAGTTCCCGGGCGAGCGGGTGGGCGGCGCGCAGCTGGTCGGCGCTCCACTCGGAGACGCCGATGTAGTGCGCCTTGCCGGAGTGGACGACGTCCGCGAACGCCTCCATCGTCTCTTCCAGCGGGGTGCTGTAGTCGTAGCGGTGGGCCTGGTAGAGGTCCACGTAGTCGGTGCGCAGTCGGCGCAGCGAGCCGTTGATCGACTCCATGATGTGCTTGCGGGACAGTCCACGGTTGTTGCGGCTGGGCCCGGTCGGCCAGTAGACCTTGGTGAAGATCTCCAGGCTCTCCCGGCGCTCGTTCTGCAACGCCCGGCCGAGCACGTCCTCGGCCCGCCCTCCGGCGTACCCGTCGGCGGTGTCGAAGGTGGTGATCCCCGAGTCGAGGGCGGCCCGGACGCACGCGAACGCCGCGTCCTCCTCGACCTGCGAACCGTGGGTGATCCAGTTGCCGTACGAGATCTCGCTGACCATCAGGCCGGAACGGCCCAGGTGTCGGAATTCCATGTACCGACCCTAGCCCTAGTGGATCATCATTGGCGACCGACGACTCAGAGCACCGGATTGGCGTCGGTGAGTAGCCGGTCGATCTCCTCCAGCACCTCGGCGCGATCGGCGTGCACCGGGTCGATGAGCGGCACCCCGCGCCGGTCCAGCGCACCCCACCGCCCGTTGCCACTCTCGATCAGGAACGCCACCGGGTGGATGACCAGCATCGGGTGCGCCGGCGGGACCAGCACCGTGCCGGTGCGGTCCACCACGCCCCGCCGGCCCGCCACGTCGACCACGGCCAGCCCTTCATCGGTGAAACCGTCGACCTGCCGGCCGTCGGCCAACTCGGTGACGAAGCCGTGGTAGCGGGTGGGCACGACGACCCGGCCGGTCCGGTCGACCGCCCCCCACCCCTCGCGCCGCACCGCGGCCAGCCCACGCCGGAACGGCCGTACCTCGGCGAAGTTGGGTGCGACCTGCACCGCCCCGGTCGCGTCGATCGCCGTCCAACCGCCCTCGCCGACCACCCAGGCCAGGCCGTCACTGAACGGATGCGCGGCCCGGAAGGACGGCGGGATCACCGTCGTACCGAGCAGGTTGATCAACGACCAAAGGTCGCTGTCCGGTCGGCGGACCCAGGCCAACCCGTCGTGGAAGGGCTGCGCCTCGGCGTACCGGGCGGGAATGACCACCTCGCCGTCCTGGCTGGTGTAACCCCACAGCTGCCCATCCCGGTCCGGCAACGGGGGCCGGTCCCGGTCGAGGACCTCGTCCCGACCCCGGGGGTACGGCCCGAAGCCATCAGCCTCGGCCCGGACGGTGACCGCGTCGAGGGCCACCCGGACCCGCTCCAGCAGTTCGGCGTCGCCGGCCCCACGCAGGTCCAGCGCCTTCTCGAAGTGCTCGCACGCCTCCATGAGCCGCCCCTGGTCGTAACACGACCGCCCGGCGTGCTCGTGCATCGCGGCCCGCAACCGGTCAGGCAACTCGACCGAGTTGGCCTGGGCGAAGAGCTGGTCCGCCTCGGCGAAGTCGCCGCGCCAGCGCAGCACGTGGGCCAGCCGGGCCTGGGCCAGCGCGGTCCGGCGCAGCTCGCCGGTGGCCTCGGCGTAGGTGAGGGCGAGCCGGCCGTCGGCCAGCGCGTCGTCCAGCTCGCCGAGAATCCGCGAGGCCACCGCCCGCAGGCTGAGCAGCCGGGCCCGGGCACGGTTGTCGACCGCCGAGCCCAACTTCTCGGTCAGCCGTCGCCGAATGGCCCGCAGGTCGTCCGGCTCGGTCAGTTCCTCGCGCAGGGTGACCGGGTCCAACCGCCAGCGGTACGCGGCGAGCACCTGCTCCGGGTCGCCCGGGTCGGCCAGCGACGGGCGTGTCACCACCGGCGGTGCCTCGGCGGGCGGCGCGGACACCGGCGTGTTCTCGCCGTCCGCGCCGCTCCTCGGGCTAGGTACGGCCGGGGCCGGCGGCCCGGACGTCGGCTCCACCGACGTGGGTGGCCCGGACGTCGGCTCTGCCGACGCTGGTGGTCCGGACGTCGGCTCTGCCGACGCTGGTGGTCCGGACGTCGGCTCTGCCGACGCTGGTGGCCCGGAGACCGGTGCCGTGGCGGACGGTGATGCCGAGGCCGGTGGCACGGACACGGGAGTTGTGGCTGGTGGCGCAGAGACGGGTGGTGCGGAAACGGGCGCTGGCGGTGCGGACACGGACGCCGCCGGGACGGGTGGCGCGGAGACGGCCGCTACGGAGTGGGGCTCTGCCGGCGCGGGTGGTGCGGAGACGGGTGCTGTGCCGAGAGGCGGTGCGGAAACGGGCTTCTGCGGCGCGGCGGGCGCTGGGGGTGCGGAGACGGGTGCTGCCGGCGCTGCCGATACCGGCGGTGCCGGGGGAGCGGAGACCGGCGTGACCGAGGCGGGTGGTGCCGAGAACGACGGTGCCGAGACGGGCGGGTCCGGGTCGTCCGCAGGTGTCACGGGCGGCGCGGCTTCCGCCGGCCACTCGTCGACGTACGGGCCTCCCGCCGGGCCCGCGCTCGGAGCGTCGGCAGCGCCGGTCGGCTCGTCGGATGCCGCGAGTTCGTCCGTCGGGTGGTACTCGACCGGGCCGCCGTTCTCACTGGGCGAAGCGGTGAAGGCCTGCTCGTCGACGCCGGGTTCGGCTGCGAGGTCGCGTTCGACCTGTTGGTGGGGGATCGCGAGCACCGGTGCGCCGGAGGCGGGTTGGTCGCCGTCCACAGTTGCCGTGTCGAACGTGGGCTGCGGGGCATCGTCCAGGTTGTCAAGCCAGCGCCGGGGAGCACCGGAGACCGGGGCAACGGGCGGCGCGGAGACCGGGGCGACGGCGTCGTCTGCTGTTGACCCGCTGGCGTCGGTCACGTCCAGGTGGGTGTCAGCCGTCGGCGTCGACGCCTCCGTGTCCGGTGCGGCCGCTGTCGTGAAGAGGTCGGGGCTGCCGGCCGTCGACTCATCGTCGGTCGGGTCGTACTGCCGCTCGTCGGTCGTCGGCGCACCCGTCGAGGAATCGGCGGGCTGAGCCGGGCTGAACCACGCGTCCGGCCCACGGACGCCCGCGACGTCGTCCGGTTCGCGAACGGGCGCCACCGGCTCTTCCGAGGGTGGCGGGGGTGCGTAGCGGCGCGGCGTACCGGGGGCCGGCGGGAGCACCGGCGCGACGTCCACCGCCGGCGGCTGCGGGACCGTGCCGTGCGGGGGCGCCGTCGGAGCAGGAGCAGGCGCCACCGGCGTGGGGTCGTCCGGGCGCGGGGCGGGACGGGTCGCTGGTGACGCCGGTGCCTGCCAGGTGGGCGGCGGGGCGACCGACGGGCGTGCGTCCGCCACCGGGGCCACCCGCTCCGGCGCGTCCGGCCGCTGCGGCGGGTACGGGTGTTGCGGCGCGGCTGGGTGTTGCGGGGCGGCCGGTCGATCGGCGGAGTGCTGCCGCTCCGTGGACGGCGAGCGGTCCGGCGTGACCGGGCGGCGGTCGGTTGGCGGGTTGCCGAACAGCGGGTCGCCGACCCGACGGTGATCCGGACCCGGCTCCTCGCCGCGCGGCTGGTCCACCGGGCGGTCCCCGGTGCCCGGGCCGGGGTAACGCGGCGGCGGGGTGTGACGCGCCCCGGCCGTCGACGGCGGTTCGGTCAGCGGCCGGCGTCCGGGTGCCGGCAGGACGTCGGACCGCTCGTCGGCGCCGGGCGGCTCCGCCGGCGCGGACAGGTACTCCAGCCGCAGGCGGGCGGCGGGCGGTCCCGAGACGGGCAGGTCGGCGGCGGGCGACACCGGAGCGGCGGACACCGGGCGCTCCGGACCGGGGGGCGCGGGGGCGACGGGTGCCGGCGACACCGGCCGGTCCGGGAGGACGGGGGAGACCGGGGCGGCCGACACCGGCCGGTTCCAACCAGAGGGCGCGGGGGAGACAGGTGCCGGCGAGACCGGCCGGTCCGAACCGGGGGACACGGGTGCCTGCGACGCAGGCCGGTCCCAGCCGGGAGAGACAGGTGCCGGCGAGACCGGCCGGTCCGAAGCGGGGGACACGGGTGCCTGCGACGCAGGCCGGTCCCAGCCAGGGCGGACGGGGGCCTGCGACGCCGGCCGGTCCGAAGCGGGGGACACGGGTGCCTGCGACGGCGGCCGGTCCCAGCCAGGGGAGACGGGTGCCGGCGAGACCGGCCGGTCCCAACCGGGGGACACGGGCGCCGGCGAGACCGGTCGCTCCGGCGAGGCCGGTGGGACTGGCATGGCACGGCCGGCCGTGGGCGGGGCTGTCGCGGCCGGACGTACCCCTCGCTCGTCGGGCCGCGCCGGGGCGGCCGCCGGTCGCTCGTCGGGCCGTACCGGTCGCTCGTCGGGTCGGGACGGCGTGGCCGGCGGCCGTTCGGGCCGGGCGGTCGGCCGCGACGCGACGCCCGGGTCGGCACTGCGGTACGGGTCCGGGCCACGGTGCGGCTCGGTGCGGTGCGGGTCTGCGGTGCGGTGCTGGTCTGAAGTGCGGTGCGGGTCTGCGGTGCGGGGCGGCTCGGTGCGGTGGCCCGGCTCGCGGGCCCGGTCCGGGCTGCGGTCCTGGCGCACCGGACCCGGCGGCGGCCAGGGCAGACTGCCGTCCGACCGTTGGCCCGGCTGCGGCCGGGGCTCGCGGTACGCGTCCTCACGAGGCCCGTTCTCGGGGTACGCGTCCGGGCGGGCCTGTTCGCGGGGCCGCCGGTCCGGGTACGCCTCGGCGCGGGCAGCCGCCTCACGGGGCTGCTGCCAGTGCGGGTCGGTGTCGGGGCGACGCCGGTCGTCGTCGAGGCGGGGCTGGCCGGGCAGGTCCGCCTCGGGCCGACGCCGTCGTCCACCGTTGGGTGCGGGAGCTGCGCCGATCCCCTCGTCCGCGCGGTAGCGCGACTCGGTCCCCTCGTCCGGGCGGTAGCGCGGCTCTGGGCGGCGCAGGTCGTCGGCGGACCGGTCCGGGTACCCGTCGGCGCGGTAGCGGGGGCGGCCGTCGACGGGTGCCCACGGGTCGACCCCGTCGGCGCTGCGGCCGTCGTGGTCACGGGTGGGTCGGACGCCGTACCCGTCGCCGGGGTGTCGTTCGTAACCGGCTGCCGGTCGCTCCGGTGTGCCGCGTCGACGTGGCGCGTCGTCCGGCTCGGGCACCCAGCCGGGTTCGGGCCGGGGCGCGGGGGAGACCGGCGGTGTGCCCCGGTACCCACGGTCCCGCTCGGTGGGCTCCTGCCGGGGACGGCGGCTGTCGTACCGCTCGGGGGTGGGCTGGTCGCAGTGCCAGGCGGCTTCCCGCGCGGGTCCCCGCTCGTCGGCGGGGCGTCGGTCGGACCAGGCGGTGCGCCGGTCCGACTCGGGGGAGCGGCGTTCGTCGCGGCGGGGTGGCTCGGGCAGCGGTCGACGGTACGGCTCGTGGTCGTAGTGGCGGGAGTCGGCGCTGTCGGGCCGCCCGTACGTCGAGCGGTCGTCGTCGCGGAGTCGGCCGTAGGCCGTTGCCCCGTCCGGTTCGTCGTCCACCCAGGACCGGCCGTGGGATGGCTGCTCCGCTGGTGGTTCGTCGGACCAGGACCGGCCGAGGTAGGTGCCGTCCGGGCGGGTGGGCGCGAGCGGCGGCACCTCGGCGCGGCCGGACACCGTCGCCCGCCCACGGGGTGGCGGCTGGTGCGGCATGCCGATGTCACCGGGGTAGCGCTGGCCGGGAAACTGGGGGTGCCACTCGGTGGTCGGCTCGATCACCCAGGCCGGTTCGTTCGGGTCTGGCCACCGGTCGGTGTAGCGGCCGTTCATCCGGCGAGCCCGTCGCCACACCCGGCCGCCGGGCCGATCCTCGCCGGGAGTGAGCTGTCCGCAGCCGCCGCCGGGTGACCGCTGGGCGTCCGGTCGCCGCCTGCCACGCCCCGGTGGCCGGCTCGCGTCCGCTCGCTCACGCGTTGTCACCTCGTTGCAAATTGTCGCGCTGGGGCCGCACGAGCCGGTCAGGTCGCCGCTCCGGCAGGCCGTGGCTGCGGATGGAGGGTAACGGCGTGGGCTCGCTCACCGCCACTGTGGCGCCGCCCACCGGCGCAAACGTTATCCCATTGGTTTCGGACATTTGGGCCTATAACCGAATCTGGCCTCCGACCCTACCGCACCCGACGACCACCCGGCTCCGGCGGGAGTCGCCGCGGCGGGTCAGGGATGTTCCATGATGAGGACGGCGAACGTGCCGGCGGCGAGCGCCTCGTAATGGTGCGGGGCGTCGCCGGGGAACGTGGCGTAGTCGCCGGGGTCGAGTTCGACCGACGCGCCCTCGGGCCCCACCCGCAGTCGACCGGCGGCGACCACCACGTGTTCGATGCTGCGCGGGGTGTGTCCCTGAGCGGTTCGGATCGCCCCGGGTTCCAGCCGGATCAGGTAGACGTCCCGGCGCAGGTGCGCCGCACCGGCGCTGAGCAGCGTTCCGCTGAAGTCGGCCTGCTCGGAGCGGACGTGCGGCCCGTCTCCCGCCCGGATGACCCGTACGACGTCGTCCACCGGCTCCACCAGCCGGCTGAACGGCACGCCGAGGGCGACGCCCAGGGACCAGAGCGTCTCCACGCTCGGGTTGCCGCTGCCCGACTCCAACTGGGAGAGGGTGGACTTGGCCACCCCCGCCCGGCGGGCCAGTTCGGTGAGCGAGATGCCGACCCGTTCCCGTTCCCGGCGCAGGGCGGCGGCGATGGTGGCCAGCGGGGCAGCCGGTTCCGGGGGCATGCCTTCGCTCCATGGGGTCGAACGTTCGCTCTGGCGAACAACGGCAACCCGTTCAGCATGATGAACGCACCGCAGGATCCGCGCAGATACGGCGAAACTGCCGCCTCGAAGATGTCTGAGGCGGCAGTTTCGCCGATGTCGCGCGGAGCTGAGGGCGGGGTCAGACCTTGTCGCCCAGCTTGACCTGGGGTGCCGGAGCGCGCATCCGGCGGAAGGTGATCGACCGCATGACCGCGTAGAGGTAGAGCGAGCCCATCCGCTGGTCGGACTTCGGGAAGCGCTCCCGGATCAGCTTGCTGATCTTGCGGCAGATCAGCACCGAGTCGATGACCACGCCCAGCGCCAGCGCGCCCCAGAGCAGGTTGGAGATCAACCGGACCGGCGCCGGCATGGCCGCGTTCGACCCGATCAGCACGATCAGCGCGCCGCCGAAGAACCAGGTGCCGACGGTACGCCGGGAGTCGACCACGTTGCGGGCCAGCAGCCGCTCCGGGCCACGGTCACGGGGGCCACCCTCACGGCGGAACTCCGCCGCGGCCTCGGCGCGCAGTTGGCGGCGACGCTCCCGCTCCTCCTCCTTGGTGAGGGGGCGGCTCGGACCGGCCGGCCGGCGGCCGACGGTCGGCCGCTTGGGCGTCTCCCGACCCTTGGCCGGGGTGTAACCCCGGGGACGCTCGGCGGTCTCCTCGGGGGTCACCGAGGTGACGGCCTCGTCGACGAGGTCGGTGGACTTGCGGCGAAAGAGCGACGGCACGCGGCAAGGGTAGCCAACGGTCCACGCCCGGTGCACATCGCGGTGCACCGGGCGTGAAGAGGGTGTGTCGGTACCTACGGACGCTCGGCGTGCGCGCCGAGGTCGGCGAGCTTCGCCTCGAAGTCCTCGTAGCCCCGGTTGATCAGGTCGACGCCGTACACCCGGGAGGTGCCCTCGGCCGCGAGCGCCGCGATCAGGTGGCTGAAACCGGCCCGCAGGTCCGGGATGACCAGGTCGGCGGCGTGCAGCTTGCTCGGCCCGGCGATCACCGCGGAGTGCTTGAAGTTGCGCCGGCCGAAGCGGCACGGGGTGCCGCCGAGGCAGTCCCGGTAAACCTGGATGTTGGCACCCATCGAGTTGAGGGCCTCGGTGTAGCCGAGCCGCTGCTCGTAGACCGTCTCGTGGACGATCGACAGGCCGCGGGCCTGTGTCAGCGCCACGACCAGCGGCTGCTGCCAGTCGGTCATGAAGCCGGGGTGCACGTCGGTCTCCAGCGCCACCGCGTTCAGCTCACCGCCGGGGTGCCAGAAGCGGATGCCGCCCTCCTGGCCGGGGTCGCCCAGCTTCGGCGCGCGGGCGTCGGTGACCTCGTACTCGCCGCCGACCGAACGGAAGATGTTCAGGAAGGTCATCATGTCGGCCTGCTGCGCGCCCAGCACCTCGACGTGACCACGGGTCGCCAGGGCGGCGGCCGCCCAGCTCGCCGCCTCGATCCGGTCCGGGATCGGCCGGTGGGTGTAGCCGTGCAGCTTGGGCACGCCCTGAATCTCGATCACCCGGTCGGTGTGGACCTTGATGATCGCGCCCATCTTCTGCAGGATGCAGATCAGGTCGATGATCTCCGGCTCCACCGCGGCGTTCCGCAGCTCGGTGACGCCCTCGGCCATCACGGCGGTCAGCAGCACCTGCTCGGTGGCGCCGACGCTCGGGTACGGCAGCGCGAACTTGGTGCCGTGCAGCCCGTTCGGCGCGGACAGGTGCAACCCCTCCGGCCGCTTGTCGACGGTGGCGCCGAACTCCCGCAGTGCCTGGAGGTGGAAGTCGATCGGGCGCGGGCCGATGTGGCAGCCGCCGAGATCCGGGATGAACGCGTGCCCGAGACGGTGCAGCAGCGGGCCGCAGAACAGGATCGGAATCCGGCTGGAACCGGCGTGCACGTTGATCTGGTCGGTGCTGGCGCTCTCCACGTTCGCCGGGTCGAAGACCAGCTCGCCGTCCTCGGTGCCGTCGGTGACCTTGACGCCGTGCAGGCCGAGCAGACCTCGCACCACCTCGACATCGCGGATCTTGGGCACGTCGAACAGCCGACTCGGGCTGTCGCCGAGCAACGCGGCGACCATCGCCTTCGATACCAGGTTCTTCGCGCCGCGCACGCGGATCCGCCCCTCGAGGGGAGTGCCTCCGTGCACAACCAGGACGTCGTCGGTCAACGCAACCTCCAGCGCGTCGGTGCTGCCGTGTTGATGGTGGGGCGCCTGAACGTTGTCGCTACCCCGGATGCGGCCATATCGAAACGGCCCGCGTGTGTCGTCGCTTGGGCAGCATAGCCCTCGGTGACGAAAAAGGACTCGGTCACATCGGCGTGTGTGGCATTAATCGGTGATCCGGCACTTTTGCGTACCAAGAACGCTACGGATCGTGATCAGGACACCGCCGGCGGAGGAGTGTCCGCGCCGGGCAGGGCGAGCATCTGATCCAGCGCCACCCGGGCGTGGTGCGCGGTCTCGGCGTCCACCGTGATCTGGTTGACGACCCGGCCCGCGACCAGCTCCTCCAGGGCCCAGACCAGGTGCGGCAGATCGATCCGGTTCATCGTCGAGCAGTAGCAGACGGCCTTGTCCAGGAACATGATCTGCTTGTCCGGGTGCGCCAACGCGAGCCGGCGGACCAGGTTCAGCTCGGTGCCGAGCGCCCACGCCGAGCCCGCCGGAGCCGCCTCGATCGTCTTGATGATGTATTCGGTGGAGCCGACGTAGTCGGCGGCAGTGACCACCTCGTGCCGGCACTCCGGGTGGACCAGGACGTTGACCCCGGGCACCCGCTCCCGCACGTCGTTCACGCTGTCCAGCGTGAACCGGCCGTGCACCGAGCAGTGCCCCCGCCAGAGGATCATCTTGGCGTCGCGCAGCTGCTCCGGGGTGAGCCCACCACCGGGCTTGTGCGGGTCGTAGAGCACGCAGTCGTCCAGCGACAGGCCCATCTCCAGCACCGCGGTGTTACGGCCCAGGTGCTGATCCGGCAGGAAGAGCACCTTCGACCCCTGCTCGAAGGCCCAGTCCAGGGCGCGCTTGGCGTTGGACGAGGTGCAGACCACCCCGCCGTTGCGGCCCACGAAACCCTTGATGTCGGCCGACGAGTTCATGTACGTCACCGGCACGGTGTCACCGGCGATGCCCAGCTCGGTCAGCGTGTCCCACGCGGCCTCCACCTGGCCCAGGACCGCCATGTCCGCCATCGAGCAACCCGCCGCCAGATCGGGCAGGATCACCCGCTGGCTGTCGGTGGTGAGGATGTCGGCGCTCTCGGCCATGAAGTGCACGCCGCAGAAGACGATGTACTCGGCGTCCGGGCGGGCCGCGGCCTCCCGCGCCAGCTTGAACGAGTCGCCGGTCACGTCGGCGAACTGGATCACCTCGTCGCGCTGGTAGTGGTGCCCCAGCACGAAGACCTTGCTGCCCAGCTTCGCCTTCGCGGCGGTGGCCCGGGCCACCAGATCCGGATCGCTGGGCGCCGGCAGGTCGCCCGGACACTCGACGCCGCGCTCGGTGTCGGGGTCGCTGCCCCGGCCGAGCAGCAGCAGAGCCGTCGCCGTGTTGGAGGGTTCCACCCAGGTCGAAGTCACGTAACCCATGCTCCCACAGCGCGGGCGCGACGCAGCTTCGCTCGGTGTGGGCTGCCACACTGCACGGCATGCGCGTGCTGCTCTGCCCGGACAAGTTCGCCGGCACCCTGTCCGCACCGGAGGTGGCCGCCGCCGTCGCCGACGGTTGGCGCACCGTCACCGACGGAGACGATCTGCTGATCCGGCCGCTCGCCGACGGCGGGCCGGGTTTCGTGGAGGTGCTCGCCGAAGCCCTCGGCGGTCGGCGGGTGCCGGTGTCGACCGTCGACCCGCTGGGCCGTCCGGCGGCCGGTGAGATCCTGCTCACCGCCGACGGCGCGACCGCCTATCTGGAGAGCGCGCAGGCGTGCGGGCTGCACCTGCTCTCGGCAGCCGAACGCGACCCGAAGACCACCACCTCGTACGGGCTGGGTCTGTTGGTGGCCGCCGCGGTGGAGAGTGGCGCCCGCACTGTGGTGATCGGGCTGGGCGGCTCCGGCACCAACGACGCCGGCGCCGGAATGCTCGCCGCGCTGGGTGTGACCCCGCTCGACCCCGGCGGTGCCGCGCTGCCGTACGGCGGGGCGGCGCTCGCCGCCGTCGACGCGCTGGACGGCGCGCCCCGGCTGCGCGGCGTCCGGCTGGTCGCCGCCACCGACGTGGACAACCCCCTGCTCGGCCTGCACGGGGCCAGCAACGTGTTCGGCCCGCAGAAGGGCGCCGACCGCGGTGACGTGCTGCTGCTCGACGCGGCACTGGAGCGTTTCGCGGCGGTGCTGGAGCGCGACCTGGCCGGTTGCCCGACCGGGCTGGGCGCGCTGCCCGGAGGCGGGGCCGCCGGCGGGATCGGCGCGGCGCTGCTCGCCCTGGGCGGCACCTGCGAGTCGGGGATTGGCCTGGTCACCGGGGCCACCCGCCTCGACGCCGCACTGGACACCGCCGACCTGGTGGTCACCGGTGAGGGGTCGTTCGACCACCAGTCGCTGCGTGGCAAGGTCGTCGCCGGGGTGGCCGGCGCCGCCCGCGACCGGGGAGTGCCCTGCGTGGTGGTGGCCGGGCAGGTGAGCACCGGCCGGCGGGAGGCCGCCTCGGCCGGGGTGACCGACGCGTACAGCCTGGTCGAGCACTTCGGTGGCGAGGAGGGCGGCGGGCTCGACGCCGCGCTGAGCCGGCCCGCGGACGGGCTGCGCGAGCTGGGCGCCCGGCTGGCCCGGCAGTGGAGCCGCTGAGCGCTCCGGTCGCCTGACGAGTAGGTCCACCTGCGGCGGGCGTCACGCCACGCGGGTGCACCCGGCCGGGGCGGCGTACGATCGGCGGAGGACCACAACCGGGAATCACTGGACGGCGCGCGACGTTGGCCAGTGCGTCCGGACCCAAACCGCGCAGGGAGACTTCCACGTGACCACGCCAGCGCAGACCGAGTCGACCGAGGCCCAGGCCCCTACTTCCGTCGTCCTCACCGACGTCGCGGCGCAGAAGGTCAAGGCCCTGATCGAGCAGGAGGGCCGCGACGACCTGCGGCTCCGCGTCGCCGTGCAGCCGGGCGGCTGCTCCGGCCTGCGGTACCAGCTTTTCTTCGACGAGCGTTCGCTCGACGGTGATGTCGTGACCGACTTCGGTGGTGTCGAGGTCGTCGTCGACCGGATGAGCGCCCCGTACCTTTCCGGCGCGACGATCGACTTCGCCGACCGGATCGACGCCCAGGGCTTCACCATCGACAACCCCAACGCGGGCAACTCCTGCGCCTGCGGTGACTCGTTCAACTGAGTCACACCACACACGCCAGCGACGATGGGGCCGTTCTCCGGAACGGCCCCATCGTCGTACCGGTCGGGGGTCGCACCGGTCTGGGAGCGGTCCCGGAGGGGACCGTGGCCTGCTGGTTGCCGTTGTCCGACCGAGCGGCGACCACCGGGTTGCCGTGCCGGTAGGCTGACCGCGCCCTGCTCCCGACCCCGAGGGTTGACATGAAGATCGCCGTCACCGGCTCGATCGCCACCGATCACCTGATGAGTTTCCCCGGTCGCTTCGCCGACCAGCTCATCGCCGATCAGCTGCACAAGGTGTCCCTCTCCTTCCTGGTGGACGACCTGGTGCTCCGCCGCGGCGGCGTGGCGGCGAACATCGCCTTCGGGATGGGCCAGCTCGGCCTGCGCCCGGTGCTGCTCGGCGCGGTCGGCGCCGACTTCGCCGACTACCGCTCCTGGCTGGAGCGCCACGGCGTGGACTGCGACTCGGTGCACGTCAGCGAGGTGGCGCACACCGCCCGCTTCGTCTGCACCACCGACACCGACATGTGCCAGATCGCGTCGTTCTACGCCGGTGCGATGAGCGAGGCCCGCAACATCGAGCTGGCCCCGGTCGCGGAACGGCTCGACGGCCTGGATCTGGTGCTGGTCGGCGCCAACGACCCCGAGGCGATGCTGCGGCACTCGGCCGAGTGCCGCACCCGCGGGTACGCCTTCGCCGCCGACCCGTCGCAGCAGCTCGCCCGGATGGGCGGCGAGGACGTGGTGGCGCTGATCGAGGGCGCCGAGTACCTGATGACCAACGACTACGAGAAGTCGCTGCTGCAGAGCAAGGCGCAGCTGAGCGACGACCAACTGCTGGACCTGGTCAAGGTGCGGGTCACCACGCTCGGCAAGCACGGTGTGGAGATCGCCGGGCGCGGCATCGACCCGATCCACGTACCGATCGCGCGGGAGATCCGGGCGGTCGACCCGACCGGCGTCGGTGACGGCTTCCGGGCCGGCTTCTTCACCGCGCTCTCCTGGGGTGTTGGCCTGGAACGCGCCGCCCAGGTCGGCTCGCTCCTGGCCACGCTGGTCCTGGAAACCGTCGGCACCCAGGAGTACGACGTCCGCCGCGACCTGTTCGTCAAGCGCCTCGCCGAGTCCTACGGCGACGCCGCCGCCGACGAGGTACGCCCCCACCTCCTGCCGCTCCCGTGATTGACCTCCTGCTTGCTCGCCGCGCTGCGCTCGCCGGCGCTGCGGTCGGCCTTCGGTACTTCGCGGCCCTCGCTGAGCTTCCCCGGGAGCTGAAGTCGGACGGCAGCGTCGTTACTGAGGCCGACCGCGCGGTTGAGGCTGCCGTCCGGGAGGTGTTGAGCGATGCCCGACCAGACGACGCCATTCTTGGCGAGGAAGCCGGGCAGACCGGCGGGGGCAGTCGTCGCTGGATCGTCGACCCGATCGATGGCACCGCGCTCTTCGTCGACGGTGATGACCGGTGGTTGGTCCTCCTTGCGTTGGAAGAGGCTGGCGAGATTGTTGTCGGGGTGGCCGTTGTCCCTGCCCAGCGGAAAATATGGTGGGCGCAGCGAGGCTCCGGGGCTTTCGAAGCCGACATCTCCGGTGCAGGTCTGACCGGGGAACGGCGGATATCCGTCCCTCAGCCGGATCAGGACGGCCTGGCGGGGAGCCGGCTGGGCGTAATTCCCACCGATGCCGAACTCTCCCAAGCCGAACGTGAGTTGATCGCGCCGCTGACGGCGGTGGCCACGACTGCTCCGTGGGGCATCCACGCCGCGCTGCTCGTCGCTCGTGGGCAATTGGACCTCACCGTTCAGGTACGAGGGCAGGTCTGGGATTACGCGGCAACGTCACTGATCGTTGAGGAGGCCGGCGGGCGGTTCAGTGGCCTCGATGGTCAACTGCGGCCCATGCCCGGCCCGGCCCTCTTCGCCCGCAGCGCCGCCCTGCACACCCGCGCACTGCAGATCCTGACCGCTGCCCTGCCGGCATAGGTCTCGAACCCTTCCGTAATCAGATCGGCGTCGGTCAACAGTCGCCCACGGCGCGGGAACGTTGACCGGCGCGCGTGTGCGGATGACGATTAGCCTCGTGAGGGCGCGGGAGGTCATACAACGAATCGAGCGCCTCGGTGGCTGGCAGGTTCGGCAGCGGGGATCGCACCGCATGTTCCAGGCATCCGCCGAACTGGAGGACTCGAAAGTGACTGTGCGCACGGTGGTGCCACAGCACGGTGGGGATCTCCCGATCGGCACGTTGAGGGCGATCGAGCGGGACATGGCACCGTTGTTTGGAAAGGGGTGGTTGGGGTGAGCAGTCGAATTTACCGGGTTCGCGTTACCTCCGAGGCTGACAAGTGGTTGGCCGATGTTGATGGTCTACCTGAGGCGCACACCTTCGCTGACAACCTGTCCGCGCTCGACGGCGCGGTACGAGAAGTGATCGCCCTTGTCGAGGATCTGCCGGACGGCGCCGAGGACGAGCTGGAACTGGTCTACGACCTGGAGCTTTCCGGCGCGGACCTCGAAGACGCCATGGAGCGGCTGAGGCTTGAGCAGCGTCGGGTGTGGCACCAGGCCGAGGCGCTGGAGCAGCACTTGACTGTCCTTCGGCGGGCGGTGCACACCACCGAGGCCCACCGGCTGGGGCGCGACGCTGCCTGAGCTGGAAGCGGCAGGCCGAGCGACAGAGGGTGCGGGGTGGTTCTAGCGGGACGCCCCGACCCCACCGGCTGTGGTCGCGGCGATGAAGGCTGACCATTGGTACGTGGGGAAGACGAGCACGGGACCCGATCGGTCCTTGCTGTCTCGCACCGCCATCTGCCCGGGCAGGACGGCGCACTCCACGCAGTCGCCGTTGTTGGTGCTGCGGCTGCTGACGAACCAGCGGGCGGTGGCGAGTTCGGGGGTGGACACGGTGGCCTCCGGGGCTAGGCCGCGCCGGCCAGCTCCCTGATCAACGCGCGCGATTCGGCGGGCGAGAGGGCGACCTGGCGCAGGTTGTCTGCCACCATGTTATAGGTGCGCACGCCGTCCGGATCCTGCACGTACATTGCCCCGTCGAGCACCTCGGTGTAGGCGATCGGCCGGACGTGAATGAAGTCCAGCAGGACGAACTTGCCGATCGCGCCAGCGGCGTGTGGCCCGTCCTCGGGGCGGAGCACCTGCACGGTCACGTTCGGCAACTCGGACATGATGATCAGGTGTGCGAGCTGGGCTCGACGGGTCTCGTCACCGTTGACCCGTAGCCGCAGGGCCGCCTCGCCGATGACCGCGTGCAGGACCAGCGGGTCGTCGTCAGTGAGTCGTCGGGCCCGCGTCTGCCGGAACGACACGAATCGCTCGGCGTGGTCCGGGCGGACGAACCCGGTGCCGAGGGTGAGCGCCTCGGCATAGTCCTCGGTCTGGAGCAGACCGGGGATGACCATGGATTCGAAGACGAACGCCCCGTCGGCCAGCCCCTCCAAGCCCACGTACGTCTTGAACCAGTCGGGCATCACTGCGGCCCACGGTGCCCACCAGGTCTTGGCGTCCGACCGGGTGGCGAGCGTGGTGAGTCGGTCGATCGCGGGCTGATCCGCTCCGCAGGCCCGGAGCACGGTCGCGATGTCCTCCGGGAACTGCTGGTAGCGCCCGGTCTCCATGTGGCCGAGCTTCGGCTTGCCGATGCCGGTTCTGCCGGCCAGTTCGGCGAGCGTCATCGTCGCCTCGCGTCGGTAGCGGCCGAGTTCGGCGCCGATCAGCCAGCGCAGGGCCGAGGGGTCGGTCCGTGGTCCCATCGGGCTCGCCTCCAGTGAATTCTCCGGTGCGGGCCATTTTGCCGTCTCCTCTTCCATCGCGCAAGGTGGACGGCTATATGTATAGCTACAACCTAGTTGGAGGTGTCCATGCTCGATCCGGTTACCGCACCGCTCGGCACGCAGGAAGAGTTTCACCTGATGCTGGTCGAGCTGGTCAACGCCTTCGCACCCCGGCGCTTCGCGATCTCTGAGGAGCACGGGGACCGGATAGACGGACGGGTCTTCGCGTGGGGTCTCGCATTCGAGGACAGCGCCCTGCTCTGCGATGACGAGCAGGCGTACACCGGGAGGTTCCGGAGCCCGGACAGCGCGGTGCGGCTCTTTGCCCGGTCGGGCCGTCGACTGAGGCTGATCTGGATCGACGAATGACCCTTGGGCTAGACGAGTAAGTCCTGGCTCTGCCCGCTAGTGGGCGCGGCGGATGTCGTAGGCGGGGCCTTCGGGGCCGGTGATGGCGCCGAGGAACTCCTGGCCGCGCATCCGGCACCAGGCGGGGATGTCCACCGCCGCGGCCGGGTCGTCGGCGAGCACCCTCACCACCGCGCCCACCGGCACCTCGGGCATGCGTCGCGCCGCCGCGATCACCGGCAGCGGACAGCGTTGACCCCGGCAGTCGATCACCTCGTCCGGCATCGTCACAGCCCCACCACCCCGGCCTCCGCGCGCAACCCGGCGACGATGCCCGGCAACTCGGTCAGGAACCGCTCCACGTCCGCCTCGGTCGTCTCCCGGTGCAGGCTGACCCGCACGTTGCCGTGCGAGAGCACCCCCATCGCCTCCAGCACGTGCGACGGCCGCAGCGTGGACGAGGTGCACGACGACCCCGACGACACGGCGAAACCCCGCCGGTCCAGGGCGTGCAGCAGCGCCTCGCCGTCGACGTACAGGCAGGAGAAGGTCACCAGGTGGGGGAGTCGGAGCACCGGGTCGCCGACCACCTCCACGTCGGGCACCTCCGCCGCGACCCGCTCCCGGATCCGGTCCACCAGCGGCGCCAGCCGGGTCGCCTCGGCAGCCGCGTCGGCCGCCGCCGCCCGCAGGCTCGCCGCCGCCGCTACGACCGCGGGCAGGTTCACCACCCCGGGGGTACGTCCGCTCTCCCGCTCGTCCGCCGGCCAGGGTGACTCCCAGCGGGTGCCCTTGCGGACCGCCAGCACCCCCACCCCGGGTGGCCCGCCCCACTTGTGGGCGCTCGCCGTGAGCACCGACCAGCCGGCCGGCACCGGCACGCGACCCACCGACTGCGCCGCGTCCACGTACAGCGGCACCCCCGCGTCGGCGCACGCCGCCGCCGCCTCCGCGACCGGTTGCACGGTCCCCACCTCGTGACTGGCGGTGATCAACGCGGCCAGCGCGACCCCCGGGGCCCGGACGGCGGACGACCACGCGGTCAGGTCCAGCCGGCCCGACCGGTCGACCGGCACCGCGCTGGCGGTCCCGCCCGCGCCGACGTGCCGCTCCGCGGCGTGCAGCACCGCCGAGTGCTCGATCGCCGAGTGCACCAGCGTCGACCCGACCCGACGCCGCCCCGCCAGGCCCCCGAGCACCGCGCCGTGAGCTGCGGTCGTACCGCTGGGGGTGAAGGACACCTCATCGGCGCGGACGCCGAGCGTCGACGCGGTGGCCTCGCGGGCGGCGTCGAGCAGTTGCCGGGCCCGGCGGGCCTGCGAGTACAGCTTGCCCGGGTCGGCCCAGCCGTCGTCGAGCGCGGCCAGCAACGCCTGCCGCGCGACCGGATGCATCGGCGCGGCGGTCGCCGCGTCCAGGTAGACCGGGGATGCGCTCACGGTGCCACCTTTCGTTCGCGGCTGCGGGGCTCGCAACCCCGGCTCACTCCTCGCGCTCACAGGTCCGTCTTCGTTCGCGGCTGCGGGGCTCGCAACCCCGGCTCACTCCTCGCGCTCACAGCCCCGACGGTATCGCGGCGGTATGCCTAGGTTCCCCCCGATGGGGGGCGGACAGTGACCCCACCACGGCCGAGTCCGTCATGGTCGAGTAATCTGCGACCGTCGGTGACGCCTTTGCCGTCGGTGCCGAGGAAAGACGCACCGCGGCGCGCTAGGGAGGCAGGACCAGGTGGTCGCAAGGAGTTCGGAGGTACGGCCGTCGGCCGTACGGCACAGCGCTTCCCCAGGGGCCGGTGGGCGCCGGCGGCGCGGTGCTGGTCGGCTGGCCGGGCTCGGTCTCAGTGGCGTCGCGCTGCTGGTCCTGCTCACGGGCTGTGACGTTGGAGCGGCGTTCGACGGCTTCGGCTGGCCGCAGGGGGGCATCTCGGCCGAGTCGCGGCGGATGTACGACCTGTGGATCGCCTCCTGCATCGCCGCCCTCGCGGTCGGTGTCTTCGTGTGGGGTCTGATCTTCTGGTGTGTCGTGCGCTACCGCAAGCGTGGCAACGCGCTGCCGGTGCAGACCCGCTACAACATGCCGATGGAGTTCCTCTACACCATCGCGCCGATTCTGATCGTCTCCGTGCTCTTCTACTACACGGCGATCGTGCAGACCGACGTGGACAAGCTGTCGAAGAACCCGGACGTCACGGTCGAGGTCGTCGCGTTCAAGTGGAACTGGCAGTTCAACTACCGCGACGGGCAGGGCACGGACGCCAAGACCACCGCGTCGACGCTCGGCACCAGTGAGGTCATCCCGGTGCTGGTGCTGCCGACCAACCGGTCCATCCGGTTCGAGGAGACCAGCCGCGACGTCATCCACTCGTTCTGGGTGCCGGAGCTGCTCTTCAAGCGGGACGTCATGCCGGGCAAGATCCGCAACGTGTTCGAGGTCTCCAGTCTGGAAGCCGAGGGCGCCTACGTCGGACGCTGCGCCGAGCTGTGCGGCAGCTACCACGCGTTCATGAACTTCGAGCTGCGGGTGGTGTCGCCGGAGAAGTACGACCAGTTCCTCGCGGCCAAGCAGAGCGGCAAGTCCACCCAGGACGCGCTGTCCGCGATCGGTGAGCAGCCGTACGCGGTGACCACGGATCCGTTCGACACGCGGCGGACGCAGGACAACTTCAACCCGGACAAAGTTCCGGCCCGCACCGGAAGCTGAGGCAGCGGCATGAAGACCGAGTGGCGTATCTTCCTGATCATCGCCGGTTTCCTCTTCGGTGCCACCATCCTCTACGGCGCCTGGACGAACGGGCAGTCGGGCGGCATCGAGTGGGTCGGAACCGTGGCCCTGCTGCTGTCGTTCCTGCTGTGCTCGATGTGCGGTGGCTTCTTCTGGTTCGTCTCCCGCCGGATCGACCTGCGCCCGGAAGACCGTCCGGACGCCGAGATCGCTGACGGCGCTGGCGAGGTCGGCTTCTTCAGCCCGGGCAGCTACTGGCCGTTCGGTCTGGCGCTGGCCGCCGCGATCGCCGCGCTCGGCCTGGTGTTCTGGCAGTACTGGCTGATCGGCGCCGGCCTGGTGGCCGTTGTCTTCGCCGCCTGTGGGCTGCTGTTCGAGTACTACAGCGGCACCCGGCGTACCGCCGAGCACTGATCCATCCGGTCGCCACCGCGACCGCCCCGCACGACGAAGGCCCGTTCCCCGGTGGGGGAGCGGGCCTTCGGTCATGCTCGACCCCGGTCGAGCGGCGCTGGCGGTCAGGCGGCGGGCGCCGGACCGGGCCGGTCGGCAGGTCGGGCGGCGTGACGCTGGCCGTCAGGTGGCGCGCCGGGGGCGGTCAGGCGGCTCGGCGGTGGGCGGGCTGGCGGTGGCGGACGGTCAGTCGGGTGACCGGGAAGGCGATCGCGCCGACGACCACGGCGGCGCCGCACTCGGTGCAGATCAGCTCTGGACAGTCGGTGCCGTGGCCGTCGACGCAGGGCGGGGCCTCGAACAGCGCCACGCCCTCGCAGACGTCGCAGTAGAGCTCGCGGTGCGACACGGGCGTCTCCTCTCGATCACCAGGCCGGCCCGCCCGGATGCGACAGCGACGCACCGACGGCGGCAGAGAACTACTCAGCTGTAGTTTCCCAGACGGGTCCGACAAATCCCCGCGCACCGTCGCCCACTCGTCGGCCGCCGGGTGTGATCCACTCGACTTCCTTGAAATCGGGGTGTCCGGGCTCCGGGGACACCGCGGATTCAAGGAACCCGAGTCGATCACACCCCGGAGCCCGCCCGAAGACGGCGCATACGGGTCAGGCGCTGACGGGCCAGGCACCAACGGGGCAGGCACCGACGGGGCAGGCACCGACGGGGCAGGCACCGACAGGTCAGGTGCCGACAGGTCAGGCGGTGGCGATCGCGATCCAGCGATCCAGGGTCGCGGCGGCCGCGCCGGAGTCGATCGACTCGGCCGCGCGGGCCAGACCGGCGCGCAGCGCCTCGGTCAGGTCGCCGTCCAGCGGGCCCTGGGTGGCCAGCGCCGCAGCCGCGTTGACCAGGACCGCGTCCCGGACCGGACCCGTCTCACCGGCCAGCAGACGACGGGCCACGCCCGCGTTGTACGTGGCGTCACCGCCGCGCAGGTCCGCCAGGGTGGACCGGGGTACCCCGAGGTCCGTCGCGTCCAGCACGGCCTCGCGTACGGTGCCGCCCTGGGCCGCCCAGACCCGGGTCGGCGCGGCGGTGCTGAACTCGTCCAGGCCGTCCTCGCCGCGCATCACGATCGCCGAGTCGCCACGGGCCGCGAACACGCTGGCCATCACCGGGGCCATCCGCAGGTCGAAGCAGCCGACCGCGCCGGCCCGGGGGCGGGCCGGGTTGGTCAGCGGGCCGAGGAAGTTGAAGAAGGTGGGGACGCCCACCTCGCGGCGGACCGGGCCGGCGTGGCGCATCCCCGGGTGGAACCGGGCCGCGAAGCAGAACCCGATCCCGGCCTCCTCGACACAGCGGGCGACCTGCTCCGGGCCGAGATCCAGGGGGATGCCGAGGAACTCCAGCAGGTCGGCGGTGCCGCACAGAGAGGAGGCAGCCCGGTTGCCATGCTTGACGACACGGACGCCAGCGCCGGCGACCACCAGGGCCGTCATCGTGGAGATGTTGACAGTGTGGGCGAGGTCACCGCCGGTGCCGACCACGTCGAGCGCGGTGCGGCGCAGCTCGTCGGGGAGCGTCACCGGGACGGCTCGGCCCAGCATCGCCTCCACCAGGCCGGCCAGCTCCGCGGGAGTCTCGCCCTTGGCCCGCAGCGCGACGGCGAAGGCGGCGATCTGCGCCGCGCTGGCCGAGCCGGTCATGATCTCGTCCATCGCCCAGGCGGTGTCGGCGGTGGAGAGTTCGTTGCCGCGCAGCAGTGCGTTGAGCAGGTGCGGCCAGGTCCGATCGCCCATGGCGGGCCTCCCGAGCATGCGAAGTGCGGGTGGGCTGGAACCGGCGCCGAGGAGTTCCGGCGCCGTGGGGGTGCCGGAGGAGCGTGGGACGTCAGGCGGGTGCGTGTGTCCGCAGCAGCTCGGCCACCGTGCCCCCGGTGGTCACCGGGTCGAGCGGGTGCACCAGCACCGCGTCGGCCTCGGCGTACGCGGCGAGCCATCGGTCGGCGGAGCGGGCGATCACCAGGCAGGTCGGGGGAGCGTCGTCCCGGTCGTCCTTGACCTGTCGGGCGATGCCGATGCCGCCGCCCGGGCTCGCCTCACCGTCGAGCAGCAGCAGGTCGATCTCGTAGTCGTCGACCAGCCGGATGGTCTCCGCGTAGGTCGACGCGTCGACGAACTCGATCTGCAGACCGGGCGCGGGTCGGGTGCCGACGGCCACCCGCATGCGGTCGCGGACCTGCGGGTCGTCGCTGTAGAGCAAGACGGTGCAAAGACGATCACTCATGCCGACGCTCCGCTTCGCTCCGCGCCGTCATGAGGCACCATCACACTGAGCTTAATGATTCGTTCGCTGCGCTCACTCATGTCGGCACTCCCACCTCGTAGCTGCCCGGAGATCGTACCGGGCGGCGTGATGTAGCCGACATCCCGCCCGGCGGCACCCGTCGGGGCGTACGTCCGGGCAGCTCAGGCGGGCGCGGCGTCGGCGGCGCGGTCGCGGGCCTCCTGGCGGTCCAGCTCGCGGTCCACCCGGCGGGCCTCCCGCTCGGACTGCTTGACCCACTGCACCACCAGCACGGCGAGCATGGTCACACTGACGAACTCGCCACCGGCCCAGAGGATGCCGCCGGCGACCACCTGGTCCTGCCAGGGGTCGACCCAGCCCAGGTTGAGCGATGGGTACCAGTCGCCGCCGAAGAGCGTGCTGCTCTGCATGATGGTGAGGCCGAGCACGGTGTGGAACGGCACGGAGAGCAGCATCAGCAGGGCGCGCGCCGGGTACGGCCAGCGGCCGGGCAGCGGGTCGAGGCCGAGCAGCGGCCAGAAGAACACGCAGCCGGTCATGATGAAGTGCGCGTGCACCAGTTCGTGTGCCCAGGCGTGTTCCAGGGTGTAGCGGTACAGATCACTGAAGTAGAGCACGAACGGGTTGACCACGAAGATGGCGAACGCCACCAGCGGGAAGCTGTAGACCCGGGCGACGCGGCTGTGCACGATCGCGAGCAGGCGCTTGCGCGGCCCGACCGGCAGGGTCCGCAGGGCCAGGGTCATCGGCGCGCCCAACGCCAGGAAGATCGGCGCCACCATGGACAGCACCATGTGCTGGATCATGTGCACGGACAGCAGCGCGGTGTCGTACGCGTGCAGCCCGCTGACCGTGACGAGCGCGATGCCGCCCAGTCCGGGGCCGAGGAAGAACACGGTTCGGATGACCGGCCAGCGGTCGCCGCGCAGGCGCAGCCGGTACACCCCGTAGAGGTACAGGCCGGCGGCGAGCACCAGGCCGAGGGCCAGCCAGCTGTCCAGGCGGGTCTCGCTCAGCACCGCGCCGACGGTGAACGGCGGCGGGGCCGAGGTGGCGGCGAAGATCGGATCGACGTGCAGCACGCTTTTCAGGCTAGGCCAGGCGAACCGGACCCCGACGCTGGGGCCACGGAAGGCGCAGGTTTGCCACCCCGCTGATCGCCGGCCCCGGTCAGGGGCAATAATGACGGCGTGACTGCGGCCCCAGCCATTGACAAGAGCCGGATCCACTCTCTGACCCGACCGAACATGGTCAGCGTCGGGACGATCGTGTGGCTCTCCAGTGAACTCATGTTCTTCGCGGCGCTGTTCGCGATGTACTTCTCGATCCGCGCGGCTGCGCCGGAGCAGTGGGAGAAGCACACCGAGGCGCTGAACATCCCGTACGCGACCACCTTCACGGTGATCCTGGTGCTGTCCTCGGTGACGTGCCAGCTCGGCGTCTTCGCGGCGGAGAAGGGTGACGTGCACGCGCTGCGGCGCTGGTTCACCGTCACCTTCGTGATGGGCCTGATCTTCGTCCTCGGCCAGCTGAACGAGTACCGGCACCTGGTCGCCGACGGCATCAAGATCAACGAAGACGGGTACGGATCGGTGTTCTACCTGACCACCGGCTTCCACGGCCTGCACGTGACCGGTGGTCTGATCGCCTTCGTCATCTTCATGGTCCGTACGACCATGGGCCGGTTCACTCCGGCGCAGGCGACGTCGGCGATCGTCGTGTCGTACTACTGGCACTTCGTCGACGTCGTGTGGATCGGGCTGTACGCCATGATCTACTGGCTCCAGTGATCTTGCGCGTCACATTCCGCGCTGCTGCTCCGTCCCCTGAGACAGGTCCAACCGGTTAAGGACACCGCTCATGACTTCTGACAACGACCGCCGACGCGGTCTGCTCGCGCGGTTGCGTGAGCGGCCCGCCGCGCGCAGCAGGGGCCGCCGCCGGCTGGGCGCCGCGGTCCGGCTGATCGCCGCGCTGATGCTCGCCGGCGGCGCATACACCGTCTTCGCCCCGGGTGCCCAGGCGCAGGACAACCCGCAGCTGACCGGCGCCGCCGCCGAGGGCAAGGCGTTGTTCGACGTGAGCTGCGTGACCTGCCACGGCCGCAACGCCCAGGGCGTCGAGGGCCGCGGGCCGAGCCTGATCGGCGTCGGCGCGGCATCGGTCGAGTTCCAGGTCAGCTCCGGGCGGATGCCGATGGCCCGCCAGGAGGCCCAGGCGCACCGCAAGCCTCCGGTCTTCACCGACGAGCAGACCCGCCAGCTGGCCCAGTACATCCAGGAGCTGGGTGGCGGCCCGGTCGTTCCCGAGGGCGACGACCTCCGCGAGGACGGCAACGTCGCGGCCGGCGGTGAGCTGTTCCGGATCAACTGCTCGCAGTGCCACGCGTTCGGTGGCGGCGGCGGTGCGCTCTCCTCGGGCAAGTTCGCCCCGAGCCTGCACCCCGCGACCGACCGCCAGATCTACGCGGCGATGCTGAGTGGCCCGCAGAACATGCCGGTGTTCGGCGACAACCAGCTCCGGCCGGAGCAGAAGGCCGACATCATCGCCTACATCCAGGAGACGCTGAAGCACGACCAGGACCCGGGTGGGTTCAACCTCGGACGGTACGGCCCGTCCACCGAGGGCTTGGCGATCTTCCTGGTTGGCATCGTGGCGCTCGTCTTCGCTAGCCTGTGGATTGCGGGTAAGTCGTGACCGAGCAGGCCATCCGATTCAGTGCTGTGGTGCCGCTCGGCGCCACCCGTAGCGAGGTGACGGCATGAGCCCCCACACCGAGCACCAGGCCGCGCAGGGCCCGGCGCCGCTCGACGTGAACGACCCCAAGCTGACCCGGTTCGACATCGTTCGTGAGGGTGCGCGCCGGGACGACATCGAGATCGTCCACTACGAGCCGCAGGTGCTGCCGGGCACCAAGGCGGAGCGTCGGCTGACCCGGGTGGTCGCCGGCTTCTTCCTGATCACCGGCCTGGCCGCGACCGCCTTCCTGGCCATCTACATCTGGTGGCCGTGGCAGTACGAGGCCGGCCGGGGCGGCGACAAGTTCTACACCCCGCTGCTTGGCTTCACCCTCGGCGTGGCGCTGCTCGCCGTCGGCTTCGGCATCCTGACCTGGGGCAAGAAGTTGCTGCCCAAGGAGGTCTCGATCCAGGACCGGCACGAGGGCCAGGTCGACGAGGAAGGCCGCACCATCACCGGCCAGACCATGCTCTACATGGCGGACGAGCTGGGCGTGAAGCGCCGCCCGCTGCTCGGTATCTCGCTGCTGGCCGGTCTCGCGCCGGTCGCCGCGGTCGCCGCGGCGCCGCTGGTCGGCGGTCTGATCTCGCAGCCGCACAAGAACAACCAGATGTTCACCACCGGGTTCGCCACGGCCGAGGGCGGCCAGCGGATCCGCCTGGTCCGCGAGGACGGCCGGCCGATCCGCCCGGCGGACATCAGCACCGGTGGTCAGCTGACCGTCTTCCCCGGCATCGACCACGGCGTGAGCAACAAGCACGCCGACTCGCCGACGCTGTTGATCCACCTCCGCGACTCGGACGCGCAGGAGTCGCGCCGGGCCAACGAGCGGATCGGCCACGGTGACTACATGTGGGGCAACTACGCGGCATTCTCCAAGATCTGCACGCACGCGGGATGCCCGGCCAGCCTGTACGAGCAGCAGACCAACCGGCTGCTCTGCCCGTGCCACCAGTCCCAGTTCCTGATCACCGACAACGCCCGGCCCGTCTTCGGCCCCGCCAGCCGGCGGCTGCCGCAGCTGCCGATCGAGGTGGACTCCGAGGGCTTCTTCGTGGCGAAGTCCGACTACACCGAGACCGTCGGGCCTGATTTCTGGGAGCGGCCATGAAGCGTCGAAAGTTTGACCTTGCGGCGACGCCGGGCAAGGCAGCGGTGGGAGTGGACGACCGCTTCGCGGTGGCCACCCCGCTGCGCAAGCTGCTGAACAAGGTCTTCCCGGACCACTGGTCCTTCCTGCTCGGCGAGATCGCGCTGTTCTCGTTCGTCGTGCTGCTGCTGACCGGTGTGTTCCTCACCTTCTTCTTCGAGCCGGCGATGACCGAGGTGGTCTACGACGGCAGCTACGCGCCGTTGCAGGGCACCCCGATGTCCGCCGCGTACGCCTCCAGCCTGGACATCTCGTTCGATGTCCGGGGCGGTCTGGTGATGCGGCAGATGCACCACTGGGCGGCGCTGCTGTTCATGGCCGCGATCGTCGTGCACATGCTGCGGGTCTTCTTCACCGGCGCGTTCCGCAAGCCGCGTGAGACCAACTGGATCATCGGTTCGCTGCTGTTCTGGGTCGGCTTCCTCGCCGGCTTCACCGGCTACTCGCTGCCGGACGACGGCCTCTCCGGCACCGGCCTGCGGATCGCCTCGGCGATCATGCTGTCCATCCCGGTGATCGGCTCCTGGGTCACCTCGTCGATCTTCGGTGGCGAGTTCCCGGGCACGATCATCATCAGCCGGTTCTTCATCGCCCACGTGCTGCTCATCCCGGGTCTGCTGGTCGCGCTGATCAGCGTCCACCTGGGCCTGGTCTTCAAGCAGAAGCACACCCAGTGGCCCGGCCCCGGCCGGACCAACAACAACGTGGTCGGCGAGCGGATGTTCCCGCGGTACGCGTTGAAGCAGGGCGGCTTCTTCATGGTCGTCTTCGGCGTCATCGCGCTGATGGGCGGTCTGTTCCAGATCAACCCGATCTGGCTGTTCGGCCCGTACGAGGCGTGGGTGGTCTCGGCCGCCAGCCAGCCCGACTGGTACGTCATGTTCCTCGACGGCTCGACCCGACTCATGCCGGCCTGGGAGATCAACATCCCGATCGGCGACGGGTACGTCATCCCGCCGCTGTTCTGGCCGACGGTGGTGCTACCCGGCATCCTGGTGGGCCTGTCGACGATGTACCCGTTCCTGGAAGCCCGGCAGCTCAAGGACCGCAAGAGCCACAACCTGCTCGAGCGTCCCCGGGACGCCCCGGCCCGGACCGCCGTCGGCGCCATGGCCGTCGCGTTCTACATCGTGCTGACGCTCTCCGGCGCCAACGACGTGATCGCGGACAAGTTCCAGATCAGTTTGAACGCGATGACCTGGGCCGGCCGGATCGGCCTGCTGGTCGCCCCGCCGCTGGCGTACTACGTCACCTACCGGCTCTGCCTGGGTCTGCAGCAGCACGACCGGGAGGTGCTCGCGCACGGCGTGGAGACCGGCATCATCCGGCGCCTGCCGGACGGCCGGTTCGTCGAGGTGCACCAGCCGCTCAGCGCGGCCAACGGGCACGCCGACGGCCACGGCCAGCTCGACTACGTCGGCTGGGTCGTACCGAAGAAGATGAACCGGCTGGGGGCCCTCGGCCCGGCCATCCGGGGCTTCTTCTACCCGATCGAGAAGCCGGTCGAGGCGCCGGTCTCACCGGGGCACCCGCCGGTCGAGCCCCGGCCCGAGCGCGAGGAGGTCGGCAGCGGCGAGAGCCGCCACTGACCGCCCAGTCGCACCGTTACGTGGCGCCCGCCGGATTCCGGCGGGCGCCACGTCGTATCCGCACCCTCCGCGCCCATCCGACCAGGAGTCGGACGGGCACGGTAGGACCGGTCGACCCCGCGCGCCCGGGGGATCGCAGGAATAACCCCGGTGAGCCGGGTATCCGTGCGGTCCAACGTCTCAAGGGGGGAAGCATGTTGGGTATCAAACGCCTCGGCCTGTTGGCCGCGCTGGTACTGGTCGGTGTCGCGCCGGCCGCGGCCGCGCAGGCCGCGGCACAGCCGTCGACGCAGGACACCCAGTACCTGCAGGCGGTACACCAGGTCAACCTGTTCGAGATCACCGCTGGTGACCTCGCCCAGCAGAAGGGCAAGGACCAGGGGGTCAAGGACCTGGGCGCGATGCTGAAGACCGACCACACCCAGCTGGACCAGACGGTGCAGCAGACCGCGTCGCAGCTCGGCGTGGAACTGCCGAACGAGCCCAACGCCGACCAGCAGGCGGTCATCGACAAGCTGAACAACGCCAGCGGCGCGGAGTTCGACCGGCTCTGGGTGACCAGTGAGCTGGCCGGCCACGTCCAGGCCATCCAGGCCACCCAGACGGAGATCTCGCAGGGCTCCGAGCCGTCGGTGGTCCAGTTGGCGCAGACGGCGCTTCCGACGCTGCAGACGCACTACGACGAGTTGGTGGCGCTCGCCAACAAGTTGGGCATCCCGGTTCCGCAGACCAGCGCCAGCGGTACGCCCAGCCCGGGCGGCACCGGCACCGAGTCGCCCGCTCCGGGCGGCGGCACCACCGAGTCGCCGGCTCCGGGCGGCGGCACCGAGTCGCCGGCTCCGGGCGGTGGCTCCACCGAGGTACCGGCTCCCAGCGAGAGCTGACGTAGCCACAGCAGACGGCCGGTCCACCCAGCGGGGTGGGCCGGCCGCCCTGTGCGCGCTACCCGCCGCCGTGGGGCCGGCGCGGGCCCGGTAGCGGCGAGCGGGTCAGTCGGCGCTGGCCAGGCCGATCGCGAACGCCTCCTCCAGGTCGTGCTGGGAGTACGCCCGGAAGGCGATGTGCGACTCGGTGTTGAGCACACCCTCGACCTTGGAGATGCTGCCCGCGATGACCTGGGCGATCTGGTCGAACTCGCGGACCCGGACGATGGCGATGAGGTCGACGTGCCCGGCCACCGAGTAGACCTCGCTGACACCGGGAAGGTTGGCCAGGTTCTCCGCCACCTCGGGGATCGCATCGGTGGCGCAGTCGATCAGCACGATCGCGGTGATCACGGGGCATTTCTCCGTTCGTCGGCGTCGTCGCCCATGCTAGATGTTCCGGCCCGCAACCGGAGGCGGGAGCCGGGCGCGCTCAGCCCTGGGCGGCGCAGGGCACCGTCAGGTCGCTCCCGGCCCGGATCACGTTCTCGAGCCGCTCACCGGTGCGTACTGTCGCGCCCGGCCACACCACAGTGCGGGACACGTCGCCGTCCACCCGCGCGCCAGCGCCGACCACGGACTCCACGCAGCGGCCGGTCACCGTCGCGGACTCCGCGACGAGTGCGCCGCCGGCCGCGGCGTGCAGGTTGGCCGCCAGGTAGTCGACCGGGGTGCCGGTGTCGAAGAACGTGCCCGGATAGGGCACCACCGCCAGGGCGCCCGCCGCCTCCGCCGGCCGCCACACGGCGCGGACCAGGTCCGAGAAGACGACCGGCAGGTCCCGGACCAGACGCCAGGGCAGCAGCGAGAAGCCGGTGAAGCAGTGCCCGGCGAAGGTGCCCGGCGCCGCCGGGTCCGCGGCGGGCTGGCCGAGCAGGCGTACGGTGTGCCCGTCCCAGCCGTCGAGCAGGGCGGCCACGTCCGGGCCCGGGGGAGCGCTCGGGTCGGCGAGGTACGCGTCGGCGTTTCCGACCAGCACCGGCCGCCCGTCGATCCAGTCCCGCAGCCTGGCCACCCCGCCCGCGGTGCCCAGCGGATCGCCCGGCTCCACCGACAGGTGGGCCCGGTCACCGACGTGCTCCACCACCTGCTCGCCGAGGTAGCAGGCGTTCACGGCGACCCGGTCGGGACCGGTCAGGCCGAGGCCGGCCAACCGCCCCAACGCCCGATCCAGCAGGGGTACGTTGCCCACCGGGCAGAGCGCCTTGGGCACCCGTTCGGTCAGGGGACGCAGCCGGGTGCCCTCGCCGGCGGCGAGCACCACCGCGCACAGCTGCGCCGGCACACCGGCCGCGCCGGTCACGGGGTGTCGTCGGGCACCGGTGGCGGGAACTTCCCGGCCAGCGGCCCGATGTCGTAGTAGGCGAGCAGCCGGGCCGTCGGCCAGGTCAGCTTGGGCAGGTCGTCCAGGGGGTGCCAGGCGGCCTCGAAGACCTCCGCCCCGTCGACGGTCAGGTCGGTGCTGGACGCCGGCACGTCGGCCTCGAAGACCATGTCCACCCAGCCCTTGGCGTGCACGATCGCGTTCGGCACCGCCGGGCGCAGCCGGGACGGCGGAAGCCGGATGCCGGACTCCTCGAACAGCTCACGGGCCGCGCCGACCACCGGGGCCTCGCCCCGGTCGAGCAGGCCGGCGGGGAGGGACCACGCCTTGCCGGGCGGCTGGCGCAGCATGAGCAGCCGACCCGCGCCCGTCGCTTCGGAGTCACGGACCAGGGTCACCGCGCCGACGACGTACTTGGGCACCGCCAGCCGGACCAGACGCCGGCGCACCGGCAGCGGCAGCCGGTAGAAGGCCTGGTAGAAGAGGGCCCGACCGGTGGCGCGGGAGCGGGGGATCATGACTCCAGGCTAGTGGTCGCGAATGTCCTTCGGACGCGCTGGGGCCCGTCGGGTCACTGCCGATGGTCGACGAGGTCGATGAGCTGGCGGACCACGGTGTCCGGTTCGATCACCCGGTCGAAGACCGCGACCAGCAGGGTCTCCAGGTCGGGGTAGCCCAACTCCTCGGAGAGGCGCAGCAGCGGCAGGTCACTGGCGAGGCCCCGGTTGTGCTGGCGCAGGGCGAGCCCGATGGTGGCCCGGCCGAGGCGCACCTTGTCGCTGATCGTGATGCCCGGCTCGGTGTGCTCGGCGAACCACCTGTTGATCTGCATCTGCGCGTTCGGCGACTTGACGAAGCTCAGCCACTCCCGGCGGGGGCCCCGCGGCGCCACCCCGGCTTCGAAGCCGTTGTCGCCGTCGTTCTCGGTGAAGATCTCCACCACGTCGCCCTCGTCCAGCTCGGAGCTCAGGGGGGCGAGTCGACCGTTGATGCGGGCGGCGAGGCAGTGGTCGCCCCGCTCGCTGCCCAACTCGTAGGCGAGGTCGACGGGCGTGGCGCCGGCCGGCAGCACGATCTGCCGCCCGTCGGCGAAAACCTGGATCTGCCCCTCGGCGAGGTCGCAGCGCAGCGACTCGTAGAACTGGGCCGGGTCGGCGGCGTCCGGTTCCCAGTCGAGCACCCGGCGCAGCCAGTCCAACTGCTCGGCGCGGGCCGCGGCGCTGCCGTTGCCCGAGCGCGGGAATCGGAAGTCGGCGGCGATGCCGTACTCGGCGGAGCGGTGCATCTCCTCGGTGCGGATCAGCACCTCCACCGTGCGGTCCTGCGGGCCGCAGACGCTCGTGTGCAGCGACCGGTAGAGGTTGTTCTTCGGTGACGCGATGAAGTCCTTGAAACGGCCGGGCACCGGTCGCCAGGTGCCGTGGATCGCGCCGAGCGCGGCGTAGCAGTCGGTGGCCGGGCCGTCGACCACCACCACGATGCGGGGCAGGTCGTACGGGGCGGTGTGGCCGCCGGCGATGGTGTCCTTCCAGATCGAGTAGAGGTGCCGGGGTCGGGGGCTCACCTCGGCGTCGACCCGGCTGCGCCGCAACGCCACCCGGGCCCGGGCGACCACCGAGTCGAGGTACGAGTCCCAACCTGGCCGGTCGTGCACGTGCCGGGCCAGCCGGGCGTGCTCCTCGGGCTCGAGGTGCAGCAGCACCACGTCGTCCAGTTCGCGCTTGAGGGTCTGGATGCCCAGCCGGTCACAGAGCGGGACCAGCACCTCCTGGGTCTTGCGGGCGATCCGTTCCCGCGACGACGCGGAGCGCACCCCGAGGGTGCGCATGTTGTGCAGCCGGTCGGCCAGCTTGATGATCAGCACCCGGACGTCCTTGGCGGCCGCGACGATCATCTTGCGGATCGTCTCCGCCTCGGCGGCCTTGCCGTAGAAGGCCTTGTCGAACTTGGTCACCCCGTCGACCAGGTGGGCCACCTCGCCGCCGAAATCCTCGGAGAGCGCCTGGAGGGTGTAGCGGGTGTCCTCCACGGTGTCGTGCAGCAGCGCCGCGACCAGGGTGGTGGTGTCCATGCCCAGCTCGGCGCAGATCTGCGCCACCGCGAGGGGGTGGGTGATGTAGGGCTCCCCGCTCTTGCGGAACTGCCCGCGGTGCATGTTCTCCGCGATCGTGTAGGCGCGGCGCAGCACCGCGGGGTCGGTGCCGGCGTGGATGCCCCGGTGGGTGCGGACCAGTTGGGTGACCGGGTCGGAATCGGTGGTGGGCCAGCTGAGCAGCGATCGCAGTCGGCGGGCGAGCGGCAGCTCACCCGGCTGTGTCGGCAGGGCGCCCCCCAGGGCGGCGCCGTGTCCGGCGTCGACGTCCACGAGGGACACCTCCTCACCCCGGCTCCGCGTCGCCGGAAGCCGGCGGCGGGAGCAGGCCCACGAATCGGGCAGGACTGCACTTCTCTAACAGCCTAAGCGAGTCGACGTAGTCCGATCGGTCAGTTGGTCATGAGCGTTCGGTCGAGAGTTGGTGGGACGCGCCGCTCTCGGCCTTCGCCAGCAGGTCACGGAACCGGCCCGCACCACTGGCCGGAGAGGACCAACCGGAGGACATCTCGACGAGTCGGGTCTCCGGCCGCTCCAACCAGGACAGGATCCGCTCGGACTCCTCGGCGGTGGCGGCCGGCACCGGACCGTGCCCGCCCGACACCGTCTCGGCGGTGGCCCGGATCGTGGTCAGGGTGGGCCGTGGGTGCACGCCCGGCGGGGACACCCCCGCGCCGGCCAGCCGGCCGTGGCGGATCAGCGCCAACTCCCAGCCGCCCCGGGCGGCCGGCCGGGCCGCGGCCAGCTCCACGATGCCGGTCAGCGCGGCCAGCCGCTGCATCCGCACGGTGGCCCGCAGCACGGCGGCCAGCCGGGACCGCACCACGGCCGCCTCCTCGTAGCGCTGGTCACCGGAGAGCACGTCGATCCGGGCGAGCAGCGCGTCCACCACCGGCTGGGGGTCGCTGGCCGTCGCCGCGCGGAAGGGCGCGGCGGCGCTGTCGTCGTACTCCTCGGGGGTGATCTTGTGCTCGCAGGGTGCCGGGCAGCGACCCAGCTCGGCCAGCGCGCAGGCCGGCGTGACGGTGCGCAGCGAGAGCCGGTGCGTGCACTGGCGCAGCGGCACCGCGTCGTGGAAACCGGCGGCGGCCAGCTCGGCGGCCCGCCGGGAGGTGAACGGCCCGAGGTACGCGGTGTCGGTGGGGGAGAGGTCGCGGACGATCGACAACCGAGGGTACGGACCGTCGGTCAGCTTGAGCCAGACCATGCGTTCCGGGTACTTGGACCGGCGGTTGTACGGCGGGGCGTGGGCGGCGATCAACCGCAGCTCACGGACCTCCGCCTCCAACGAGTGGGCGCACTCCACCGCCTCGACCCGCTCGGCCGCGCCCAGCATCTCGGAGATCCGGGCGCGTTTCTCGCCGGCGGTGAAGTAGCTGCGCACCCGGGTGGCGATGTCGACGGAGGTGCCCACGTAGAGCGGTCGGTCGTCGGCGGCCCGGAAGATGTAGACCCCGGGCACCTTGGGCAGCCCCTCGGCGAGGTGCCGCTTGCGGCGCTGGGTCGGGGTGACCGCGCGGGCGAACTCGATGGCGTCACCGACCGTGTCCACCCGGTGCCCGCCGAGCCGGCCGATCAGCCCGTGCAGCACGTCGACGGTGGCCTTCGCGTCGTCCAGGGCCCGGTGTGTCGGTTGGGTGCTGGTGCGGAAGTAGGCGGCCAGGGTGCCGAGCTTGCGGTTGGGCACCTCGTCGCGGGTCAGCACCCGGCGGGCCAGCGCCGCGGTGTCCAGCACCCGGGGGTTGGGCCAGCGGTAGCCGTGCTTCGCGCAGGCGGCCTTGAGGAAACCCACGTCGTACGGCGCGTTGTGGGCCACCAGCACCGCGTCGTCGATGAACTCCAGGAAGCTCGGCAGCACCTGCTCGATCGGGGGCGCCGGCACCAGCATGGCCTGGGTGATCCCGGTCAGCACCGTGATGAAGGGCGGAATCGGCTGCCCCGGGTTGACCAGTGTCGCCAGCACCCCCAGCTGCTCGCCACCGCGCACCTTCACCGCGCCGATCTCGGTGATGCCGCCGCCGTCCGGCGCGCCGCCGGTGGTCTCCAGGTCGACCACCACGAAGGTCGTCGCGTAGAGCGGCAGGGCCGGGTCCACCCCGCCCACCGCCGGGTCGAGACCGGCAAGTGACTCCTGGACGTACTCCGCCTGTGCCATCGGCGGCACGCTAGCGCCCCGGTGCGACACTCCCGTCGCAGCCGTCCCACCCGTCACCATGGGGCTAGGATGAGAGATCGGCTCACTCACCGGGCGGTGGGCCCGGTCGCGGTGGGAGACTTGCCACATGCCCCTCACCGAGCCGTTCGACGACCACCTCCCGCAGGAGGATCCGGTCGCGCTCGACGGTGTGGGCAACCCGGACGACAACGTAGTCAACGACCCATCCGGCGTACCGGAGTCGACGACGGACGACGGTGCCGCCGCCGAGCCCGAGCCGACCCTGCCCGAGCCGGTCCGGCAACGGATCGTGACGCTGACCGCGGCGGTGCTGCCCACCCTCCCCACCGACGAGGTGCCGGTGCCGTTGCGCCGGGTGGCCAAGTTCGCCCCCAACCGACGCGCCCGGCTCGGCGCGCCGGTCATCGCCGCCCAGCTCACCGCCGACCCGCTGTTCCGGCAGCGGGTCACCGCGCGGGTCCTGGCCGACGCCGGTGACCTCGGCGCGGCAGTGGTCGAGGGCACCGCGCCGGCCGCCGCCGACCCGGTCGAGGTGGCCGCGTTGGCCTACCTGGCCCGACCGCGGGGCTGGCGGGAGCTGATCGACGCCAGCGGGGCGGCCGTGCGCGCCGAGGCGGACAGCGCCGTCGTCGCCGAGCTGGTCCGCGAGGCCGAGCAGCGGGCCACCCGTGCCGAGCACGATCGCGCGGTGGCCCGGGTCGAGGCCGACAAGCTCCGCGACGAACTGGCCCGGGTCCGCGAGGAGCTGGGTCAGCTCCGCGAGGAGTCCCGGCAGCTGGCCCGCACCCTGCGGGAGACCCAGGCCCGCGAACGGAAGGCCACCGAGCTGCTGGCCACCGAACGCGGCCGGGCCGCCCGCGCCAGCGCCGACGTGGACGCCGAACTCCGCCGCGCCCGGGCCCGGCTGGCCGAGGCCGAGGCCGCCGCCGGGGTGGCGCGGGCCAGCGCCAAGGAGGCACGCTCGGTCGACGACGCCCGGCTCTGGCTGCTCCTGGAGACCATCGGCCAGGCCGCCGTCGGGCTGCGCCGGGAGCTGGCGCTCGACCCGGTGGACAAACTCCCCGCCGACTTCGTCGCCGACGCGTTCGCCGAGCAACCGGGCGGCGCCCCGGCCGGCCCGGCCACCCGCGCCCGCGACACCGACGACCCGGCCCGGCTCGACCAACTGCTCGCCCTGCCCCGGGCGCACCTCGTGGTGGACGGCTACAACGTCACCAAGCGCGGCTTCGGTGAGATGTCCCTGGAGCAGCAGCGCAAACGCCTCATCACCGGGCTGGGCGGGATCGCCGCGCAGACCGGCGACGAGGTCACAGTGGTCTTCGACGGCGCCGAGCGGATGCACGGGCTGCCGCCCGCGCCGCGCGGCGTGCGGGTGCTCTTCTCCCGCAAGGGCGAGACCGCCGACGAGCTGATCCGGCGGCTGGTCCGGGCCGAGCCGGCGGGCCGGCCGGTGGTCGTGGTCTCGTCGGACCGCGAGGTCGCCGACGGGGTACGCCGGCACGGGGCGTACCCGTTGGGCGCGGACTCGCTGCTGCGGCGGCTCGCCCGCTCCTGACCTCCCCGCGACACTCTGGTTTCCGTCCGCACATCCGGACTCCAGCGCCGTGATCGACACGAGTTCCATGATGTCGGGGTGTCCGACCGGTGGGGATGGCCCGTGTTTCTTGAACCCGAGTCGATCTTGCTCAATCGATTGTCGGACGGTCCGCTGTCGTACCCGAGGGCTAACGTCGCCGCTGTCGTCGGCGGAGGGAGTCACCATGGCACGGGACGACGTCACGGTCTTCGTCGACCGGGACCTGCGCGGTGCCCGGTTCGACAGGTCGACACTGGCCGGTGCGGTGATGCGCGGCGTTGACGTCGATGGGCTGGACATCGACGCGCCGTGGTTGGCCGACGGCACGTTCCTGATTAACGGCGTCGATGTCGTGCCGTTGGTCGAGGCCGAGCTGAACCGAGGCTTTCCCGGGCGCGACCTCCGGCGGGCCGAGAACCCGGACGACCTCCGGGCGGGGTGGGCCGCGCTCGAACGGGCCTGGGCGGTGGCGGTCGACCGGGCCGCGTCCATGCCCGAGGGTGCTGTCGACGTCTCGATCGACGGGGAGTGGTCGTTCGCGCAGACGCTGCGCCATCTCGCGTTCGCCGCCGACGCCTGGTTGGGAAAGGCAGTCCTGCGCCTGCCACAGCCGTTCCACCCGCTGGGTCAGTGGCACGCCGAGTACGAGACCGACGGCTTCGACATGTCGGTCTTCGCTACCGAGCAGCCGACTTTCGACGCGGTCCTCCAGGTGCGGGCCGAGCGGCAGGCCATGGTGCGCGGGTTCCTGGCGACCGTCACGCCGGAGGTGCTCGCGGAGTCTCGGCCGAGCGCCTGGTGGCCCGAGCACGTCGTGTCCGTCCGGCACTGCCTGCACGTGATCTTCCAGGAGGAGTGGCAGCACCTCCGCTACGCACTGCGTGACCTCGACGCGCAGGGCTGAGACCTCGCCCCCGACGACCGGAGGGCCCTCGGGCAGCTGCCGGTCAGCTGGTCGGTAGTCGCCGGGCCAGCTCACGACGCAGTGCGTCGGTGCCCGGCGTCATCCAGGCGAGCCGGATGACCAACTCATAGGGGCCGCGCCCGGGGGTCGACCACTGCCCGGGTCGCATGGGGGGCCGCGTCCGCTCCGGGTCGAGTGGCGTGACCACCAGCCGGGGGTCCAGGCGGCCTCGGACCTGGGCGCCGGCCATGTTGACCCAGTCGATGCTGAGACTGGTCCCGTTCGGCCCGGTCAGGTGCAACGTCTCCTCGCTCAGCCGCAGCGGCAGCCGAGGCTGACGGCGCAGCTGCCAGTTGGTGGTCAGCGCGACGACAGTGCCGATCATCCCGAACCGCAGCAGCACCTTCCACCACACCTCGTCGAACACCACTGTGTAGAAGGCGAGGAGGGCCGCGGCATCCAGCAGCACGAGGACCTTGGCGAGGCGATGTCGACGGGGCGAGTACCGGAAGTCCACGACGGACGAAGCATCGAGGTCGGCCACCGTCGCTCAGTGCCCGGGTGACCGATCGACCAAACGATGCCGCTCGCTCGACCGGCAGGAGTTCCGTGATGTCGGGCGTTCCGAAAGGGTGGGATACCCCGATATCGCTGATGTGGAGTGGATCTAGCCCTGAAACGGGCGGTCGGACGGGGTTCCTGTCGTACCCGGTGTTCAGTGTCGATGTCACCGACGGTGCTCGGCCGGCGACGACGAGAGTCGCCCCGGTGCCGCGAGCCGATCAGGAGGAGCGATGCTCATCGACTGCGACGGGTGCGCGAAGCGGGCCGACGGCTGTTCCGGCTGCCCGCTGACCGCCCTGTTCGACGAGACGTCCCCGGCGGCCGGGTTGGTCGCCGCCGAGGTCGAGGCCATAGAGGTGCTCGCCCGAGCCGGCTTCGACGTGGAGGTGCTGGCCGCGCCCGCCCGCCCGCCGGCCGCTCGCCGCCGCCCCGCCCGCCGGGTTGCCTGAGCGCGACACCGCGCCCGGAAGCGGACTTATCCCGGGCCATAGGATGAGCGGTCACGGCGGGAGGAGCGGCGCGATGAGTGGGGTACAACGGGTGGTGACGCGGTGACCCCGCGCGGATGGGCGCTGCTGACCCTGGCCGGGCTGACCGTCGCGCTGGTCGTGCTGGCCGCGCTGCTCATCCCGTGGCACCGTCCACCGGCGCCCCGCGCCGACCAGCTCGCCGCACTGGGTGACCTGCCGGCCGAGCAGGTGGCCAAGGGGCGGGAGTTCCGGGCCGCGCTGCGCCCCGGCGGCTACGCCGCGCTCGCCGTCGGGCTGCTGATCGCCCTCGCGCTCGGGTTGACCCCGCTGGGCAGTCGCCTGATCGAGCTGGTGGGCCGGCCGTTCGGTGGGCACTGGGCCGCGCAGGCGGTGCTCGGCGGGCTGGCGGTGATGCTCGTCGCCGACCTCGTGACACTTCCGTTCGCCGCCTGGCGGCAGAGCGTTCTCACCCGCTACGGGTTGAGCACCAACGGCTGGAGCGGCTGGGCTGTCGACCTGCTCAAGTCGTACGCGGTCAGCGCGGTCATCGGCGCGGTGGCGTTGTTCGGCTTCTACGCTGTCATCCGGCTCGCGCCGCGCTGGTGGTGGGCGTTCGGCGCGGCCGGCGCCGCCGTGCTGGTGGTGCTGCTGTCGTTCGTGCTGCCGGTGCTGGTGGAGCCGGTGTTCAACCGGTTCACCCCGATGGAGCAGGGCCCGTTGCGCACCGAGCTGATGAGCATGGCCGCCCGCGACGGGGTGCCGGTGCGGGACGTGCTGGTCGCCGATGCCTCCCGCCGCACCCGGGCGGTCAACGCGTACGTCTCCGGTCTCGGGCCGACCCGCCGGGTGGTCGTGTACGACACGCTGCTGCGTGAGGCGACCCCGGCCGAGGTGACCGCCGTCGTGGCGCACGAGTTGGGGCACGCGAAGGATTCCGACGTGGCGGTCGGCACGCTGACCGGGGCGTTGGGCGCGGCGGCGGCCGTCGTGGCGCTCTACCTGCTCGGCTCGTGGGGTCCACTGCTGCGGCTGGCCGGCGTCGACTCGGTGGCCCAACCTGTCGCGTTTCCGCTGCTGGTCGCCCTGGTCACAGTGGCCGGGCTGGTCGCCGCTCCGGTGCAGGCGTTGATGTCCCGTCGGGTGGAGGCGCGGGCCGACGCGCACGCGCTCGCGCTCACCAACGACCCGGAGTCCTTCGAGTCGATGCAGCGCCGGCTCGGCTCGGTCAACCTCGGCGACCCCGATCCGCCCCGCTGGGAATACCTCTACTCCGCCTCGCATCCGTCCACCGTGGAGCGGATGGCCGCCGCCCGCGCGTACGCCCGGGAGGCTGGCCGATGAGTCGCACCCTGCTGATCACCAACGACTTCCCGCCCCGCCCGGGTGGGATCCAGTCCTTTGTGCACAACCTCGCGGTCCGGCAACCGGCCGGCTCGGTGGTCGTCTACGCGTCGAGCTGGCGCGGGGCCGCGAAGTTCGACGCCGACCAGCCGTTCGAGGTGATCCGGGAGCGCACCCGGGTCCTGCTGCCCACCCCGTTGGTCGCCCGCCGGGCGGCCCGGTTGGCCCGCGCGTACGACTGCGACACGGTGTGGTTCGGCGCGGCGGCCCCGCTGGGGCTGCTCGCGGCCGGCCTGCGGCGACGGGCCGGCATCCAGCGGGTGGTGGCGCAGACCCACGGCCACGAGGTCGGTTGGGCGGCGGTGCCGGCCGCCCGGCCGGCGCTGCGGCGCATCGGTCGGGGTGTGGATGTGACCACCTATCTCGGCGAGTACACCCGTAGCCGGTTGGCCCGGGTGCTGGACGGGGTAACCGACCTGCGTCGCCTCGCGCCCGGGGTCGACGTGGACATGTACCACCCGACCGTGGACGGTGAACAGGTTCGGGCGCGGCTCGGGTTGACCGACCGGCCGGTGGTCGTCTGCGTGTCCCGGCTGGTGCCGCGCAAGGGTCAGGACACGCTGATCCGGGCCCTACCGGAGATCCGCCGCCGGGTGCCCGACGCGGCGCTGCTGATCGTCGGTGGCGGGCCGTACCGGGCGACCCTGGAGAAGCTGGCCCGCCAGACCGGTGTGGAACGGGATGTGGTGTTCACCGGCACGGTGCCGTCGGTGGAGCTGCCGGCGCACTACGCGGCCGGTGACGTCTACGCGATGCCGTGCCGCACCCGCAACCGTGGCCTCGACGTCGAAGGGCTGGGCATCGTCTACCTGGAGGCGTCCGCCACCGGCCTGCCGGTGGTCGCCGGTGACTCCGGAGGCGCACCGGACGCGGTCCGTGAGGGGGAGACCGGCTACGTCGTACGCGGCCGGGACGTCGGCCAGCTCGCCGACCGGGTCGCCGCGCTGCTCGCCGACCGGGACCTGGCTCGCCAACTGGGCGCGGCGGGCCGGGCCTGGGTGGAACGGGAGTGGCGCTGGGAGGCGCAGGCGGACCGCATGGCGGCGTTGCTCGCCGGCTGACCGCTGCGCGCGTTCAGCGCTCCCGCGCGGGGGCGTAGCGGGGCACGTACTCCTGGCCGGTGAGTTGCTGGATCGCCGCCATCACCTCGTCGGTGACCGTCCGGATGTCGCGCGGGCCGTTGATCCGTCCGGCGACCGGGATCGGCGGGCCGAACCGCAGGGTGACCGGGTGTCGGCGGGGCAGTCGGGCGTCGACGGGCAGCACCTCGGCGGTGCCGGTCACGCCGACCGGGATGATCGGCACCTCGGCGTCGCGGGCCAGTCGGGTCATTCCGACGCGGCCCCGGTAGAGCCGCCCGTCCGGTGAGCGGGTGCCCTCCGGGTAGACGGCGACCAGGCCGCCGGCGCGCAGCACCGGGACGGCGGCGTCCAGGGCGCGCAGGGCGGCCCGGCCGTCGGTGCGGTCGACCGGGATGGCGCCCATGCCGGCGACGATCCGCCGGTTGAGCCAGCCGCCCGGCCCCCGGCCGTTGAAGTACTCGACCTTCGCCCAGAAGGTGACGTGGCGGGGCGTCGAGGTGACCAGGAACAACTCGTCGGCGACGGACAGGTGGTTGCCGGCGAGGATCGCGCCGCCGTGCCGGGGCAGATGCTCGAGCCCTTCCACCCGGGGCCGCCAGCCCAGCCGCAGCGTGGTGCCGACGGTCAGCTTGGTGAGGTCGTACAGCAGGGGCACGGGTTCTCCGGGTTCGGTTAGGTGGGGGGCGGGCCGAGATGGGCGTCGAGCGCGGCGCGCAGCAGGGCGTCGTCGTTGGTGGCGCCGGTGGCCAGCGGCAGGCTGCCCCAGGCCCAGAGCTGGGCGATGCCGTGCAGGTTGGCCCAGAGTGCGCCGGCGAGCACCGCCGCAGGGGCGTCGGTGGGCCGGCGCACCTGCGCCACCAGGTCGGCCAGCACGGCGAACAGCGGCAGGCTCGTCTCCCGCAGCCGCAGCCGGCCGCTGTCCAGCAGGTCGTGCCGGAACATCAGCTCGAACATGCCGCGGTGGGCCGCCGCGAAGTCCAGGTACGTCCGGGCCAGGGCGGTCAATCGGGTACGCGGGTCCGGCCCGACGTCGCGCATCGTCTGCTCGACCCGGGCGGTGAGGTCGGCGAAGCCCTCCCGGGCGATGGCGGAGAGCAGGTCGACGTGGGTGGGGAAGTAGCGGCGCGGTGCGCCGTGCGAGACCCCGGCACGGCGGGCGATCTCCCGCAGCGACACCGCCGACTGGCCCTCGCTGAGCACCAGGTCGACCCCGGCGGCCACCAGGCGCGCGCGCAGCCCTTGCTCGTCGGCGTCCATAGACACTGTCTACCATGCCGCGTAGACAGTGTCTACCTCGGCGGTGGGTTGGCTCTCAAGCAGGCGTGTCCCGGTGACCTGCCGATGCCTTTCCGGGATCAGCGTGATGTCTTGGGTCCTCAAGATGACCCACAGACATCACCCTCAACGGAGTATCCGGCCCTGCGCTGTCCGCTCGACCCCACGGCTGCTCCACTGCGGGTTTCGTGACGTCGGGGTGAGCCGCGGTTGGGGGAGTGGGCGGGAACGGTTGGGGCGTGGGCGGGCCCGAGGTTCAGCGGATGCGGGCCAGGATGCGGTCGGCGGGGGCCGGGCGGCCGAAGTGCCAGCCCTGGGCGGCGTCGCAGCCGATCGCGCGCAACCGCTCGGCCTGCCCGGCGGTCTCCACCCCTTCGGCGGTGACGGTCAGGTCCAGCGCGTGCGCCAGCGAGACCAGCGAGGCGAGGATCCGCTCGTCGGTGCGGCCGACGGAGGACGACCGTAGGCCGGCCACGAACTCGCCGGCCACCTTCAGTTCGGTGACCGGCAGGTCCCGCAGGTACGCCAGGTTGCTGTAGCCGGTGCCGAAGTCGTCGATGGCGATGCGTACCCCGAGGTCGGCAAGGACCCGCAGGGCGCGTACCGGCTCCTCGGCGGTGCTCATCATCGTGCTCTCGGTGATCTCCAGTTGGAGCCGTTCCGGGGGGAGGCCGGTCTGTCGCAGGAGGGTGCGGACCTCCTGCACCAACCCCGGCCGGTGCACCTGCCGTACCGCCAGGTTGACGCTGACGAACGGCGCGGCGGCACCCCCGGCCGACCACGCCTCGGCCTCGCGGCACGCCTCGGCCAGCACCCACCCGCCCAACTGGACGATCAGGCCGGTCTCCTCGGCCAACCCGATGAAGCTGTCCGGGCGCAGCACCCCCAGCTCGGGGTGTCGCCAGCGGACCAGCGCCTCCACGCCGACGAGGCTGCCGTCGCGCAGTGAGGTCAACGGCTGGTAGTCGAGGTAGAACTCGCCCCGCTCCAAGGCCGCCGGGATGGCCGCGGAGAGCGCGTACCGGGCCAGTTCCCGTTGGTTGCGCTCGGCGTCGTAGAGGGCCCAGCGCGCCCCACCGGCGGACTTCGCCCAGTGCAGGGTGCTGTCGGCGGCGCGCATGAGGTCCGTGGGGTTGGCGCCGGCCACCTGGCGCTCGACGATGCCGATGCTCGCCGAGATCTGCAGCTCGTGCCCGTCCACCAGCGCCGGTGTGCGCACTGCGGCGAGCGCGGCCTCGGCCACCGCGACCATGTCGTCGGTGCCGGCGGTGCGTTCCACCAGGATGACGAACTCGTCGCCGCCGAGCCGGGCCACCAGGTGCTCACCGATGGCCTTGCTCAGCCGCTCCGCCACCGTGGCCAGCAGCAGGTCACCGATCTGGTGCCCCAGGGTGTCGTTGACGACCTTGAACCGGTCCAGGTCCAGGAAGCACACCCCGACCCGCTGCGCGCCCCGGCCCGGCTCGTTGATCGCGGCGGCGAGCCGTTCGGTGAACAGCGTCCGGTTGGGCAGGCCGGTGAGCGGGTCGTGGGTGGCCTGATGGCGGAACCGGGCCTCGCTGGCCCGCAGCGCACGCTCGGCCTGGGTGCGGGCCCGCATCGCGGCGCGGCGGATCGACTCCTGCTCGTCGAGCGTCCGGTCGCGCAGCGCGCGGGCGTAGCCGGTCGCCACGGCCGCCAGCAGCCGGGCCATCCGGTCCTCGACGTCCTCGGCCACCAACCCCAGGTCGCGCACCAGGCGGAGCTGGATGACCTCGACGGTACGGCCCAGCCCTTCGGCGGACGCGATGTGCGCGGCCACCAACTCGGCGCCGACCCGGTGCCCGGCCCGCAGGTCGAACGGCTCGGTCAGCAGCGCGCCGGCCAGTTCCCCGGTGAGCCGGTCCAGCAGGGACTCCAACTGGGCCTGGGTCATCGGGAGGTAGCTGGTGCCGGAGACCGCCTTCGCCCAGGCCCGGGCGAACGTGCCCGGACCGGGCGTCGCCCCCGGCGACTCAGCCACCGAGGCGCCCGACGCCGCCCATGAAGACCGCACGCTCGGCGTCCTCCGCGCTCTCCGGGGTGTCCGGTCGCCACTGGGGCACCCAGACCACGCCGGGGTCGAGCAGCTCGAAACCGTCGAAGAGCGCGGTCAGCTCGGCGCGGCTGCGCACCCACAGCGGGCTGTCGGTGCGCCGGTAGACCCGTTCCGCCTCGGCGCGTTCGTCCTCGCTGCGCCCGTCGTCGCTGGCCTGCGACAACACCAGGTAGCTGCCGGGCGCCAACGCGTCGCGCAGCGTCCGCAGCAGGTCGGCCGGTCCGTCGTCGTCGGAGACGAAGTGCAGGACGGCCACGACCATCACGGCCACCGGTTGGCTCAGGTCGAGCAGCTTGCGGACGTCCGGGTGGGCCAGGATCGCCTCCGGGTGGCGCAGGTCCTCCTGCACCACGGTGGCCTGCTCGTTGCCGGCGAGGATCTCACGGCTGTGCGCCACGGCCACCGGGTCGACGTCCACATAGACCACTCGCGACCGCGGGTCGAGTTGCTGGGCGATCTCGTGCACGTTGCCGACGGTCGGGATGCCCGAGCCGATGTCCAGGAACTGCCGGATCCCGGCCTCCGCGAGATGGTGCACGGCCCGGCGCAGGAACGCCCGGTTGGCCTGGGCCATCAGCGGCGCCTCCGGCACCGCGGCGACCATCGCCTGCGCTGCGGCCCGGTCAGCGGCGAAGTTGTGCGAGCCACCGAGGTAGTAGTCGTACATCCGCGCGACGCTCGGGCGCTCGATGTCGATGGTGTCGGGTGCCCAGTCCGGCCGCTGCATGCGTTTCACCCCTCGAATCCGCGACGCGGGCGTCGTCGCCCGCGCGGGTATTGTGCACCCGCCATGCACGCCAGACCATAGCGCGCCAGAGGTTGCCCGCCGACGTCGGTCGATGCGCGACGGCCCGCGCCGGCTGAGAAGCTGGCGCGGACCGTCGGTCGCGACGTCCCGCTCGACGAGCGGGCGGCAGGTCAGAACTTGGGCGCGTCCGGTGCCTCGAGCAGGCCGAGCCGGAGTGCGGTCATGAGGGCCTGAGCGCGGTTGGCCGCGCCGAGCTTCTCGTAGAGCTTCGAGATGTGCGTCTTCGCCGTGGACTCGCTGACGAACAGCTGCTTGGCGATGCCCGCCACGCTCATCCCGTCGGCGAGCAGCCGCAGCACCTGCCCCTCCCGGGGAGACAACTGCGGGCCGGACGGTGCGAGCCGGCGCTTCATCGCCTCGGCCAGGTCGGCCGCGGTGAACGCGCTGGGGGAGGAGGCGGCGTGCCGGGCGGCGGCCACCACCTCGTCGGCCGGGGCGGTCTTCGGCACGAAGGCGCTCGCGCCGGCCTCCAGGGCGCCGAAGAGCTGATCGTCGCCGGCGTACATGGTCAGCACCACGATGCCCATCGACGCGCTGGACTTGCGCAGCGCGCGGGTGGCCTCCAGGCCACTGCCGTCGGGCAGCCGCAGATCCATGATCACCACGTCCGGCTGCAAGGCGCCGGCCTGACGTACTCCTTCTGCCGCCGTGGCCGCCTCACCGACAACCTCGAACTGGCGGTCGCGCTCGAAGGCGTGCCGCAAACCCTTGCGAATCAGGTCATGATCGTCGACAAGGAGGACCTTGGTACGGGTGGCCGGTATCGGACTTGTGGTCATCCTCGGGTTACTCCCCTTCTGGTGCTGCGCTGCCGCGCACGTTATCGCGCCGGGCCGAGGTGCCGAGAACCACCGCCACGGTCGTGCCGCTGGGTTGCCGCGGCCTGATCTCCAACCGGCCCCGGATACGTTCCGCCCTCTCGGCCATGATCGCAAGACCGTACCGCCCGTCGGGGCGCTGGTCAGCCATCCCCTGACCGTCATCCGACACTTCTATTTGCGCGTACGGGGGGTCGACCTCACAGGTGACCCACAAATTCGACGCCCCGGCATGCTTGCGCGCGTTGGTCACCGCCTCCTGCGCGATGCGCAGCAGCTCGGCCTCGGTGGCGGCCGGGAGCCGGGCGGTGGACTCGTCCAGCGAGAGGTGCACGCGCAGCCCGCCGGACGCGCCGACGGTTCGCGCGTACTCCGCGATGGCCGCTGCCAACCCGCCCTGCCGGTCCACCTCGCTGCGCAGCTCGAAGAGGCTCAGCCGCAGTTCCTGGATCACCCGGGTCACCTCGCCGCGCAGCATCCGCAGGGACTCGGCGGTCTCGTCGGCGTCGTCGAAGACGGTGGCCAGGGCGTTGTCGATGCCGTAGCCGACCATCACCAGCTCCTGCGCCACCCCGTCGTGGATCTCCCGGGCCAGCCGCTGCCGCTCCTCGTTGGTGGCCAGCGAGCGCACCTCGTCGAAGAGCAGCGCCGCCTCCAGCCGCAGCGCGGCCGGGCGGGTCAGCGCGGTCACCCGGGACACCACCGGCGGCGGGTACGCCTGCGCGGCGTCGGCCTCCAGCACCACCAGCCCCACCGTGCGCACCCCGGCGACCAGCGGAATGATCAACGCGGACACGTCGCCGCCACGGTGCGAGCGGGACTGGGACCGGGCGGCGGTGGTGGCCTGCTGGGTGGCCCAGGCGTCGGCGATCGCCGAGTCGGCGTCCAGCGTCGTCTCCCAGTCCACCCGGTCGACGCCGGCCTGGGCGAGCACCACGAGCCGACCGCCGCCGCTGGCCGACAGCACCGCGCCCCGGTCCGCGCGGGCCACCGTCCGCAACTCCTCCAGCAGGTGCTCCGAGATCCCACCCGGGTCCAGGGTCGCCCCGGGCAGTTGCCGGGCCACCGTCCGCAGCTGGGTCAGCAGCCGGGTGGCCTCGGCGTACGGCTGGGGTTTGCCCTCGCCGCGGACCGCCATCACCCGGTGCAGCGTGCCGGCGGCGTAGAGCCCCAGCACCGCCAGGATCAGCCACTGCGCGCAGACCGCGAGGTAACCGGGCTGGCCGAGCTGAGAGCCACCGTCGACGCTGGTCAGCGCGCCGCTGACCAGCAGGGTGACGGCGGTGACCACGAGCAGGGCGGCGCCCTCGCGGAAGCGGCGGCGCAGCGCGGTGACGGTCACCGGGACGGCCAGGTAGGGCAGCACCGCCGACGCGCCCAGGCCGTCGACAGTGCCGCCGATGGACGCCACCGCGGCGACGTGGCTCGCGGCCAGCCCCAGCACCACCACCTCCGCCACCCGGCTCACCGGGCCGACCAGCCGGTGCTGCGGTGCCAGCAGCGACGGCAGCCCGGCCACCGCCAGCAACACGATCCACCAGAGCTGGGCGACGTCGCGGGTGGCGAACAGGGTCAGGACGGCGATCAGCGCCAGCATCACCAGGCGGGCGGCCGCGGCGAGGGGATGCGGGTGCGGTGCGGTGACTGTGGATGCGGGCACGTGACGGATGGTAGTCAGCCTCGGTAGATATCGGCGATCTCCGCCGCGTACGTCTTGTGGACAACCTGGCGCTTGACCTTGAGCGACGGGGTCAGCTCGCCGGTCGTCTCCGTGAAGTCCTGGGGCAGGACCCGGAACACCTTGATCGCTTCGGCCTTCGACACGGCCTGGTTGGCGACGTCGATCGCGGTCTGGATCTCCTTACGGAGCCCCTCGTGCTCGCGCAGCTGCTCGACGGGGGTGTCGCGGGGCATCCCGGTGCTCTCCAGCCAGGCCGGCAGCGCCTCCTCGTCGATGGTGACGAGCGCCGCGATGAACGGCTTCCCGTCGCCCACCACGACACACTGGCTGATCAACGGGTGCGCCCGAACCAGGTCCTCCAGCACCGCCGGGGCGACGTTCTTGCCGCCAGCGGTGACGATCAGCTCCTTCTTGCGGCCGGTGATGCTCAGGTAGCCGTCGGAGTCGAGCTGGCCCAGGTCGCCGGTGCGGAACCAGCCGTCGGCACTGATCGTCTCGGCGGTCGCCGTCTCGTTGCGCCAGTAGCCCTGGAAGATCAACTCGCCGGAGATCAGGATCTCGCCGTCATCCTCGATCCGCACTGTCACGCCGGGCAGGGGGCGGCCGACAGTGCCGATCCGGGTGCCGGTGGGCAGGTTCGCGGCGGCGGCGGGCGAGGTCTCGGTGAGGCCGTAGCCCTCCAGGACCGTCACGCCGATACCGCGGAAGAAGTGGCCGAGCCGGGCGCCGAGTGGCGCGCCGCCGGAGATCGCGTCCCGGCACCGTCCGCCGAGCGCGGCGCGCAGCTTGCGGTAGACCAGCTGGTCGAAGACCACGTGCTGGGCGCGCAGCGCCAGGCCGGGTCCGCCCGGGGTCTCCAGCGCCTCGCTGTACGCGATGGCGACCTGCTCGGCGCGGGCGAAGATGCCACCCTTGCCGTCCGCCTCGGCCTTCTGCTTGGCGGCGTTGTAGACCTTCTCGAACACCCGGGGTACGGAGAGCACGAAGGTCGGCCGGAACGCCTGCAGCTCGGCGACCAGGTTCTTGGTGTCGGCGCAGTGCGCCATGGTGGCCCGCGCCTGCACGACGCCGATCTGGATGAGGCGGGCGAACGCGTGCGCCAGAGGAAGGAAGAGCAGGGTGCTCGCGCCGGTGTTGAACAGGTTCGGCAGCACCGGCACCGCGTTGGCGATGTCGGCGTACATGTTGCGGTGGCTGAGCACGCAGCCCTTGGGGCGGCCGGTGGTGCCGCTGGTGTAGATGATCGTCGCCAGGTCGTCGGCGCGTACGGTCCTGCGCCGCCGCTCGACCTCGGCCAGCTCGACAGCGGCGCCGGTGGTGACCAGCTCGTCGACCCCGCCGGTGTCGATCTGCCAGACCTGGCCCAGCTCGGGCAGCCGGTGCCGGACCCCGGCGACCAGGGCGGCGTGCGCCTCGGTCTCGACCACGACGGCGACCGCGTTGGAGTCCTCGAGGATCCACGCGGCCTGCTCGGCGCTGGACGTCTCGTAGATCGGCACGGTCACCGCGCCGACGGCCCAGATGGCGTAGTCCAGCAGGGTCCACTCGTAGCGGGTGCGGCTCATCAGCCCGACCCGGACGCCTGGCTCGATGCCGGCGGCGATCAGCCCGCGGGCCACGGCGGTGACCTCGTCGCGGAACTGGAGGCAGGTCACCTCGGTCCAGGCGGTGACGGTGCCGTCGGCGCTCGGGACCGGGCGGGCGAACTGGACGGTGTCGGGCGCGACGTCGGCGTTGTCCCAGACCGGATCGGTGAGGTTGGCCGCGTCGCCAACGGTGACGATCGGCGGGACGGAGAACTCGCGCACCTGCACTCCTTCGTGCTCGCACTGGTCGGGCTGGTCGTCGCCGGGGGCGTCGGTTGTGTCGAAACCTACCCGGCGGGCGGTCGGGGTGGCACAGGCAGGAGGCGGGTAGCCTCCCCACATGGCGGACTCCTCCACCCAGTCGATCATCATCGGCGCCGCACCGGATCGGGTGACGGCGGTCATCTGCGACTTCGCGCGCTACCCGGAGTGGACCGACGCGGTGCGTCGCGCCGAGGTCGTCGAGGAGTACGAGGACGGGTACGCCAGTCAGGTGCATTTCACCATCGACGCCGGGGTGATGGCCGACGAATACGTGCTCGCCTACGAGTACGCCGAGGACCTGTCCCGGATCGAGTGGCACCTGGTCGCCCCCTCGAAGATGCAGAAGGCCCAGCACGGTTCGTACGACCTGGTGGGTAACCCGGACGGCAGCACCACGGTGACCTACACGCTGGAGGTCGAGCTGTCGGTCGGAATGCTCGGGATGTTTCGGCGCAAAGCCGAAAAGATGATCATGGACACCGCGTTGAAGCAGCTCAAGCGCCGGGTAGAAGCAACCGGTGCGGCGCAGTGACGTGTCCGGTGGCACGGTAGAGGAGCCGACGGTGGGCGGAACGGATCCGGGTTCGGCCCGGGAAGAGGCGGAGCGGCTGGTCGCCACCCTGCTGGCGGGGGCACGACTGGCCTCCGCCGGCTCGGCGGGCGGCGCGTTCGGCTCGCTGGGTGCGATGGTGTCCGGTGTCCTCGGTCACAGCGCGGGGCCCGACGGGCGCTCCGGCGCCGGTGGTGCTTTCGCCACCGGTTCGGCCGAATGCTGCGTCTGCCCGGTCTGTCGGGGCATAGCCGCGTTGCGGGACCCGAGTCCGGATTTCGCCGAACGCCTCGCCACCGGCGCCGGTGACCTCGCCGCGGGCGTGGCCAGCCTGCTCCGCGCGTTCTCCCCGGCGGAACCGTCCGAACCGAGCCCCACCGGGCCGGCCGCCGAACCGACCGCCGCGCCGTCGCCGGCACCCGCCGCGACCACCGACGACGTGCCCGCCGAGCCACCCCCGAGCACCCCGTCCCCGGGGGCCGGCGACGACCACGTGTGGCGCGATGCCACCCGTACCGGGCATGATTCTCAGCCGGCGCCGGAGCGGGATGTCTGGTCGGTCGCCACCCGGACGGCGGACCCACTCGCCCCGGCCGCCGTACCACCCGTCGACGAGGCCGGGTCGGCGACCGTACCGGCACCGACCACCCGTCCCGTGGTGCCCGCCTCGCGGGTGCCCGACGACGCCGACGCGGAAGCATCGGGCGACGGCGCCTGAGCGCGGGACATTTTCCGACCCGGACCGGCACTGGGCCGGAACCTGGGCCGGACAGCACAGCAGAGGGGGGCGGCAGCGGTGACGCTGACCATCGGAGTCGACGTCGGTGGCACGAAGGTGGCCGGCGGTGTCGTGGACGACACCGGCCAGGTGCTCGTGCAGACCCGACGGGACACTCCCGCCGATGACGTCGCCAAGACCCGCGACGTCATCATCGAGCTGGTCGCCGAGCTGGCCACCGGGCGGAGCATCGAGGCCGTCGGCATCGGCGCGGCCGGTTGGATCGACGCCGGCCGTTCGACAGTGCTCTTCGCCCCCAACCTGGCCTGGCGGGACGAACCGCTGCGCGAGTACGTCAGCGAGGCCGTCGGTCTGCCCGTGATCGTGGAGAACGACGGGAACGTCGCCGCGTGGGCCGAGTTCCGCTACGGCGCGGCCCGCGACGCCGACGACTCGATGATCATGTTCACCATCGGCACCGGTGTGGGCGGCGGCATCGTCCTCGGCGGCGATCTGATGCGCGGCGCGCACGGCATCGCCGCGGAGCTGGGCCACATGCTGGCCGTACCGGACGGGCACCAGTGCGGTTGCGGCCGGTTGGGCTGCATCGAGCAGTACGCCAGCGGCAGCGCCCTGGTCCGGTTCGCCCGGGCCGGCGCCCGGCAGGAGCCCAACCGGGCCACCGCCCTGCTGAAGCTGGCCGGCGGTGAGGCCGAGGCGATCACCGGCCCGATGGTGACCACCGCCGCCCAGGGCGGCGACCCGGTCTCCGCCGAGGCGTTCGCCCAGATCGGCCGGTGGCTGGGCACCAGCCTCGCCGACATGGCGCAGATCCTCGACCCGCAGACCCTCGTCGTCGGCGGCGGCGTGATCGACGCCGGCGACCTGCTGCTCGGGCCCACCCGCCGCTCGTACCTCGACGCGCTCGCCCAGCGCGGTCGCCTGCCGGTGGCCGAGGTGCTCCCGGCGGAGCTGGGCAACAGCGCCGGGGTGATCGGCGCGGCCGACCTGGCCCGCCGGATCTGAGGCGGGCCGGGATGGGCGTGCCGCTGCGCGTGGTGTCGTACAACATCCACAGCCAGCGCGACGACACCGCCGCGCTGGCGGCGGTGGTCCGGGCCGCGAAGCCGGACGTGGTGATCGTGCAGGAGGGGCCGCGCCGGTTCCGGTGGCGGCAGAAGTCCGCCACGTTGGCCGAGTCGTTCGGTCTGGTGGTGGCCGCCGGTGGGCTGCCCGCCCTGGGCAACCTGCTGCTGACCAGCCTGCGGGTGCAGGTGCGTGGCACCCGCTGCCAGCGCTTCCCGCTGACCCCCGGCCGGCACCTGCGCGGCGCCGCGTACGCCGACTGCCGGGTCGGCGACGCCCAGTTCACCGTCGCCGGCTCGCATCTGTCCACCGACCCGGCCGAGCGGCCCTCCCAGGCCGCCGAGTTCAAGCGTGGCCTGGACGCGGCGACCAGCCCGTTGCTGGCCGGCGCGGACCTCAACGAGGGCCCGGACGGGCCCGCCTGGGCCACCGTGTCGCGCGGGTTGACCGACGCCGCGGTGGCGGCCGACCGGGCCGAACGGCTCACCTACTCGTGCGCCGACCCGCGCCGACGCATCGACGCGCTCTTCGTCGACCCACGGATCACGGTGGTCGACTACGACGTGGTGGACACCCCGCAGACCCGGCGGGCCAGCGACCACTTCCCGGTCCTGGTCGACCTGCTCCTGCCCACCACCGGCTGACCTCCGAACCCGGCCCGCGCGTCGACGCGTGCGCTCCAGGACTGGACATCCGGCCCGGTTGTGGAGAGGATTTCGCGGCGACCGGCACGCCTGCCGTACCAAAAGGAGATGTCCCCGGTGTCCACCTCCACCGACCACGGCCGGCCCGACCCGGAGGCGACCTCGCCCGCGGCGAACAGCGACGGCCGCCCGGTCTCCGACCGGGGCGACACGGTCTGCGTCATCGGGGCCGGGGCCAGCGGGCTGACCGCCATCAAGAACCTGCGCGAGCACGGGTTCGGCGTGGACTGCTACGAGCGGGAGACGGGCGTCGGCGGCGCCTGGAACTGGCGGCACGACCGCAGCCCGGTGTACGCCAGCACCCACCTGATCTCGTCGAAGCCGTTCACCCAGTTCCCCGACTTCCCGATGCCGGACTCCTGGCCGGACTATCCGCACCACGGTCAGGTGCTGTCGTACTTCGAGCGGTACGCCGACCACTTCGACCTGCGCTCGCACATCTGGTTCGGTACCGAGGTGGTCCGGGTCCAGCCCGTCGAGGGGGATCGGTGGGACGTGACCACCCGCTCCACCGGCGGGTACGGCCCGGAGCGCACCGCCCGGTACGCCGCCGTGGTGATCGCCAACGGCCACAACTGGTCGCCGAAGCTGCCCCGCTACGAGGGCCTGGAACAGTTCCGTGGCGAGGTCATGCACGCCTCGTCCTACAAGGACCCGGCGCAGCTGCGCGGCAAGCGGGTGCTGGTGGTCGGCGCCGGCAACACCGGTTGCGACATCGCCGTCGAGGCCGCCCAGCAGGCGTCGCGCTGCTGGCACTCCACCCGGCGCGGCTACTGGTACGCGCCGAAGTACGTCCTCGGTCGCCCCGCCGACCAGGTCAACGACACCCTGTTGGCGCTGCGGGTGCCGCTGCGGGTACGGCAGTGGCTCTACCACTGGACGCTGCGGCTGACCGTCGGTGACCTGACCCGCTTCGGTCTGCCCAAGCCCGACCACCGGGTGTACGAGACACACCCGATCGCGAACAGTCAGCTCGTCTACTACGTGGGCCACGGCGGGATCGGCCCGGTGCCGGACGTCGCCCGGTTCCACCCGTACGCGGTGGAGCTGGCCGACGGCCGCGAGATCGACCCCGAGGTGGTCGTCTTCGCCACCGGTTACCTGCCGCGTTTCGAGTTCCTCGACGCGTCGGTGTTCGGTGACAGCGCGGGGGCGGGTCGGCCCACGTTGTGGCTCAACGCGTTCACCCCGGGGCATCCCACCCTGGCCGTCGCCGGGCTGCTGCAACCGGACTCCGGGCTGTTCACCCTGTCGCACTGGCAGACGGTGCTCTTCGCCCGGCTGCTGCGGGCCCGTCGGGACCGGCCGGAACGCGCCGCCGCGTTCGCGTCCCGGGTGCGGGAGCGGGCCGGGGAGCGGTACTCCGGGCCGGTCAAGGAGAGCAGCCGGCACTGGTTCGAGGTCGGGCACGCCGACTACCTGCGCGCCGTCCAGCGCGCCCTGGTCGAGCTGGAGGGCAAGTGAGCCACCAGCCGCATCGTCGCGAACGAAAGGCAGACCAGTGAGCGAGCTGCGGATCATGCGGGGCCGGGAGTGGTCGCGCCCGGTCCGGCCGGCCCGGCGGGAGGTGCTCAGCGCGATCCCCGAGCTGGAGGAGGGGCGTCCGCCGCTGCTCTTCGTTCCCGGGTTCGGGCACGGCGCGTGGGCGTTCGCCGAGCACTGGTTGGGTCACGCCGCGTCGCGGGGGTTCCCGGCGTACGCGGTGAGCCTGCGCGGGCACGGTGGCAGCGAGCCGGCGCCGGAGGCGACGCTGCGGGCGTACGCCCACGATGTGGTCCAGGTGGCGGCGAGCCTGCCGCGGCAGGCGGTGCTGGTGGGGCACGGCGCCGGGGCCCTGGTGGTGGCGCACGCGTTGGCCCGCTACCCGGCGCGGGGCGCGGTGCTGGTGGCGCCGGTCTTCGGCGGTTGGGGTCTGCTGGGCGCGGCGTTGCGCCGCAACCCCGCCGGGACGCTGCCGGCGGTGTTCGGCGGGCCGCTGCGGCTCAACCGGCGGCAGCTGTTCAGTAGCGAGTTGCCCGACGAGGAGGCCCGGCGCTACGTCGGACGCCTCGGTCGGGCGGGTCGGCGGGCGCAGTGGGCGCTGCTGGGCGCGCCGGAGGCGGAGCCGGCCGTGGGCGCGCCCCCGGTGCTGGTGCTGGGCAGCCCGGACGACCGGGTGGTGCCGGCATCGACGTTGACCCGGGTGGCCCGGCGGTACGGGTCGGCCCCGCTGCTCTTTCCCGGGATGGGCCACGACCTGATGGTGGACGTGCGGTGGGCGGAGCCGATCGACGCGATCCTGGACTGGTTGGAGAAGGAGCCCACGGCGCACTGAGCGGCCGGGCCGACAGTGCTCAGGTGCCGCCCTGGTGGACGGCCGGGCTGCCGGTCGGGGTGGCCGGCCGGGGCACCCGCGCGGTGCCGTCGGCGCCGGTGTCGGTGCTGGTCAGACGGCTGATCAGGGCGCCGCCCTCGTCGAGGGCGCGCAGGTAGGAGCGGGCCCAGGCCCGGATGTCGTGCTGGTGCAGGTGGGCGCGCATGGCGCGCATCCGCCCGGTGGTGTCGGCCGGGCTGGCCCGCAGCGCCGCCCGCAGGCCCTGCTTGAGCCCTTCCAGGTCGTGCGGGTTGACGAGGTACGCCTGGGACAGCTCGGCGGCGGTGCCGGCGAACTCGCTGAGCAGCAGGGCACCGGTGTCGTCGACCCGTGCGGCCACGTACTCCTTGGCGACCAGGTTCATTCCGTCGCGCAGCGGGGTCACCGCCATCACGTCGGCGACCCGGTAGAGCGCGGCCAGCTCGGCGCGGTCGAAGGGCTGGGTGAGGTAGTGGATCGCCGGCTCGCCGACCCGGCCGAACTCGCCGTTGATCCGGCCGACCTCGCGTTCGATGCGTTCGCGCAGGATCTGGTACTGGCCGACGCGTTCCCGGCTCGGCATGGCGACCTGCACGAGCACCGTGTCGCGGACCTTGACGTCGCCGCTGGCGAGCAACTCGCTGTACGCCTTGAGGCGCTGCTCGATGCCCTTGGTGTAGTCCATCCGGTCGACGCTGAGGATGACCTGCCGGGGATCGCCGAGGTCCTGTCGGAGCCGGTGGGCCCGCGCGGCCACGTCCGGGCGGTCGGCCAGCGCGGCCATCTCGGCGGTGTCGATGGAGACCGGGAACGCGCCGATGCGGACGACCCGGTCGTCGATGCCGATCCGCCGGTCGGTGGCGGGCAGTTCCAGCACCCGGGTCACCAGTTGGGCGAAGTTGTGCGCCGCCTGCACGCGCTGGAAGCCGACCAGGTCGGCCCCGAGCATGCCGCGCAGCAGTTCCGCCCTGCGGGGCAGTTGCATGAAAAGCTCCGGCGGCGGGAACGGCACGTGCAGGAAGAACCCGATGCGCAGGTCCGGGCGGAGCGCGCGCAGCTGACCGGGGACCAGTTGCAGGTGGTAATCCTGCACCCAGACCACCGCGCCCGGCTCGGCCACCTCCGCTGTCGCCTCGGCGAAGCGCTGGTTGACCCGCTGGTACGCCTCCCACCACCGGCGGTGGTGCTGCGGCTGCTCCACCGAGTCGTGGTAGAGCGGCCAGAGGGTGGCGTTGGCGAACCCCTCGTAGTGGTCGCGCAGGTCTTCCGGGCTGAGCGCGACGGTGTGCATCCGCACGCCGTCGACGTCCGGCAGGGAGGGGGCCGGCCCGGTGCCGCCGGCCCAACCGACCCAGGTCGCCGGGGTGTGTCGCAGGAGCGGGTGCAGTGCGCTGACCAGCCCGCCGGGGCTGCGCCGCCACTCGCAGGCGCCGTCGGGCGCCTGATTGTCGTCGATGGGGAGGCGGTTGGCGACCACCACGAGAGAACTCTGTCGCATCTCGGGCATTCCGATCAGCAGAGGACTGACCGCCGCGAGCAAGGGAAAACCGGTCAGTCAGCGGGGGAAGTGACGTACAGCGGTATTCCTACTGACAGTAAGTTACACCACTGTTACGCGACCGGCGGGGCGCTGCTGTCCCGGGATGCGGGCCGACGTCAGACGACGGCGCCGTTGTCCGGGTCGTCGTCGTCCTCGTCGCCGGGGCGCAGCCGCCAGACCAACGTGACGAAACCGGCCAGGATGCCGGTGAACCCGAACAGCGTGACCGCCGAGCGGTCGATCGGGAGCAGCCACGGGAAGAGGAACAGCACGAACCCGACGACCACCCCGAGCACGCCGATCACCGCGTACTTGCTGACCCGTGGCAGCGGCGGCGGTGGTGGCGGGTGGTAGCCCTCGTCGTCATCGTCGTCGGGCAGGTCGGCGCCGAAGGTGTCCAGCCCGTCGAGCAGCGAGGGCTCGTCCGGTCGGGTGCCGCGCCCCACGGAGATCCCGGAGATGTCGGTGGCGGACGGGAGCCGGCGAACGTCCGTGGCGGTCGGACCGGGCTCGTCGGTGCTGGAGCGGGTCAGCGACCCGGGGGTCGGCTCGTCCCGGGTGTCCCGTTCCTCCACGTCCTCGGAGGCAGGCCACGGGTGGTCACCGGGTGCGGAGGTGGTGTGGAAGCCCTCCACGATCCGCGCCCACTCGGCGTCGATGTCCGGTTCGTCGCGGGCCGGCGGCTGCTCCACGGCGGTCTCGTCGGCGAGCTGGGTCAGGTAGTCCCGTGCGGTGGTCAGGTGCGAGCGGTCGACGTAGAGCCGGTCGACCGGTCGGGCCGGCACGGTGGTGGTGCGGGTGACCGGGTTGAGGTCGGCGGAGGGCTGGAGGTAGGCGGCGATCCCACCGGCGGCCAGCACGTCGAGCAGGTGCTCACCGACGCGCGGATCGACGTCGCCGACGACGGCGTACTCGTTCGCGTCGAGCCCGTTGTCCCGCCGTCCCCGGCGGGCCCCACCCGCTGACACCCGGACATCCCCCTTAACGCGCCTTCCGGCGCGGCCACCGCTGCCCTTCGGCGCCCGTCCGCACGCCGTGCTCTGAATCGTGACACGTCAGGGCATGGTTCCGGGAGTGCGTTGTGTCGCGTCTTCCAAAGTCAGAGCCCCTGCCGCTGGTCACGGCGGGGGCTCTTTGTCCGTTCTTGCGCGACGAGTGCGATCTCGGTGATCGTTGTGAGCAGGGCGACGGGACGCCCGAGCGGCGCTCCGGTGGACCAGCCGACGATCGCGAGCGAAGGGGCACACATGGCCGATGGCGAGTACGAGGAGGTGGACATCCCACCCCGGCGGTTCCAGAGCTTCGCCGATCGCCACCACCTCGAATACCGGCAGACGGCACCCGGGATCACGCTGTATCTGGGCCTCGGCTCGACCCTGCTGGGGTTCCTGTTCGGCGTGGGCCCGGTGCAGCCCGGCGACCGTACCCTCGGCTTCCTGATGCTGGGCGGTGGCGCGGTGCTCCTGGTCGCCTCCCGGGTGCTGCACCGACGCATGCGTAGGCGGGACGAGGAACGGTACCGCGAATACCTACAGTGGAAGAAGGGGCAGGGCGAGGAGCCAACCGCGCCTTGAGGGGTTGGGATGGATCTGGGGCTGGGCATCACCCGCTGGCTGGCCGGTCCCGTCGCGAAGGTCGTCGACGCCGACGGCGAGACGCCCGAGGAGCGCCGCGCCGAGGTGATCGAGCACGCGAGCCTGCCGGGGGACGACCTGGACGACCTCTGCCTGCGGCATCTCACCCGGGCGGTGGCCTGGTTCGTTCTGTGCGGGGTGATGTTCACCCTCGGGGCGCTCGTCCTGGTCCCGGTGTCCGTCTTCGCCGACGAGCGGGTCAAAGACCTGGCGTTCGACATCGGCGAGTGGGTGATCTTCTTCCCCTTCTGGATGTTTGCCGTGCACGCGGCGAAGATGCTGCTGGTCTGGTACCTGCCCGAGCGCTGGTGGGACCCGCGGAGCCTGCTGTGGCGCGCGGCGATGCTGGCCCGGTCGCCCGATTACCTGCTCGCGGCCCTGCTGACCGCAGCCAATGCGCTCGGTTGGTGAGCGTGGGCGAAAGTCGATGCGTCGGCTGCGGGTTTCGTCCGTTGTGGTGAGAGCGCTCGCTTCGTAGGCTCGGCGGCGACGACGGCTGGCGCTGTCGCGGGCACACCACGGAAAGGACGCCGGTGCTCTACTGGCTGCTGAAGTACGTCATCCTCGGTCCGCTGCTCAAGCTGATCTTCCGCCCGCAGGTCGAGGGCCTGCACAACGTGCCGGCGACCGGCCCGGTGATCCTGGCGAGCAACCACCTTTCCTTCTCCGACTCGATCTTCACACCGCTGATCACCGCCCGGAAGGTCACCTTCGTCGCCAAGGCCGAATACTTCACTGGCAAGGGCATCAAGGGCTGGCTGACCAAGATGTTCTTCGTCGGCACCGGCACGATCCCGGTGGACCGCTCCGGCGGCCGTGCCGCGCGCGCCGCCCTGGACACCCAGTTGCAGGTGCTGCGGGCCGGGGGAGTGGCCGGCATCTACCCCGAGGGCACCCGCTCCCCGGACGGGCGGCTCTACCGGGGCAAGACCGGGGTGGCCCGGCTCGCCCTGGAGAGCGGCGCGGTGGTGGTGCCGGTGGCGATGCTCAACGCCGACGAGATCCAGCCGCCGGGCAAGCTCATCCCCAAGATCGACCGGGTGCGGATCCGCTTCGGGACGCCACTGGACTTCTCCCGCTACGCCGGGCTGGCCGGCGACCGGTTCGTCGAGCGCGCGGTCACCGACGAGATCATGTACGAGTTGATGGAGCTCTCCGGCCGGGAGTACGTCGACATCTACGCCCAGAAGCTCAAGGAGCCCGTCCCGGCGCCGCTGGCTGCCTAGCCACCGCCGCTGCGCGCCCGTCGATGGTCAGGGCAGCCGGAGCAGGTGGGGGGCGCGGTGGCGGGTGGCGAAGTCGTGCAGACGGGCCCGGGTCGCCGCGGCGGCGGGCGGGTCGGTCTCGGCCAGCGGGCCGATCGCCAGCGCCAGCGTGATGACCTCGTCGGTCACGTCGGTCATCCGGGCGTAGCTGGCCGCCGCCGACCGCAGCAGGCTCGCCGCGGTCGGGGCGTCCCCGGCGTGCCGGGCCAGTGTGGCGTCGGCGACCTGACCGGCGGCGTGCGCCCACGGGGTCATCCGGGGCGCCCGGTCGAGCAGTTGCCGGACCAGCCGGGCCGCGTCCGCGCCGAGCACCCCGGCGACGTGCCCGACCGTCGGCACCCACTCCGCGAACGGAATCATCCGGGTCCGCCGCCAGTCCTCGTCCAGCTCGGTGAGCAGCGCCATCGCCTCGTCGCGGCGGCCCTGCACCGCCCGGCACAACGCGGCGTGCGCCAGGGTGGAGCGCAGCACCCGGTGGAATCCGCTGCGCCGCGCCGCCACCAGCGCCTGCTCGACCAGGTCCCCGCCCGGTCCGTCCGGCCCCGCGGCCTCGTCCTGCTCGGCTCCGGCCAGCCCGCGCATCCAACCCGAGACCGCCACGATGTGCAGATCCCACTCCGCGGTCGGTCGTCGGGTCGACTCCGCGGCCATCGCCAGCGCCGCCGTCCAGTCACCCGCGTAGTACGACCGCGCCCACTGGTCGGCGAAGCTGGTGGCCAGGCTGTGCTCGCCGCCCAGGTCGAGGGTGAGCTGCTCGTCGACCAACCGGGCCGAACCGGCCAGGTCACCCTCCTCCTGCAACGCCCAGGCCAGGTTCTGCACCGCCCGCCGTCGACTGGTCAGCCGCTCCACCCGGCAGTGCTCGGTCACGTCCGCCAGCTCCGGGAACGCCGCGGCGGAGCCGGCCAGGTAGCGCGCCACGGCCAGGGTGATCCGGGCGTTGGCCTGGACCTCGCGCAGCTCGAGCCGCTCGGCGAGGGCCGCTGCCGCCCGCGCCGCCGCGCACGCCGGCTCGGTCTCCGCGTTCAGCATGTGCACCCGGGCCAGCTCCAGCAGGGCGCCCGCCTTCTCCTGACTGTCCGGCAGGTCGCTGTAGATGCCGATCGCCTGGTCCAGGCAGTGCAACGTCGCCGAACGGTCGGCCCGGCTCCACGCGGCGGTGGCCAGCAGCGTCCAGGCGCGCGCCGCCCCCGTCCGGTCGCCGCCGGCGGTGAGCCGCTCGGCCAGCCGGCTGAGGGTGTCCGTGCCCCCCGCCACCAGGAAGGCGTCCCCGTCCCGATAGAACGCCAGTTCCGCGTCGAACAGCTCCAACGCCGGGTCCGGCCCGACGTCGAGGGCCAGCGCGCGGCTGACCAGCGCGGCGGCGGTGTCCAGTGCGTGCAGCTCGTACGCCCGGCGGGCGGCCCGGTGCAGCGCGGCCCGAGCCGGCGGGGCGTAGGGGGCGGTGTCCAGCCCGACGGTCCGGGCGATCTCGTGTGCCGCCCAGCGATGGTGGGCCAGCACCTCGGCCAGGTCGTACTGCCGGCCGTCGGTGAGCTGCGCCATCCAGTCGGCGGTGCGTTGGTGACGCAGCACCCGTTCGGCCCGGGGCAGCCGCTGGTAGCAGACGTCGCGCACCAGGATGTGCCGGAACCGGTACTCGGGCTGACCGGGCATCGTCGACGTGCTCTGCTCGTACACCAGGTCGCGTCGTTGCAGGCGGTCCAGCGCACGCTCGACCCACTCCACCGGCCGCCCCAGCGCCATCGCCACCGGCGCGGCCCAGAACACCACGCCGACCACGGCGGCGGCCTGGAGCACCGCCCGGTCGGCCGGGTCCAGCAGGTCGAGCCGGTTCGCGATGACCGCCTGCACGGTGCGGGGCATCTCCGGGCCGCCGTCGAGGTCGGGTCGGGTGGCCGAGTCGACGCCGTCGAGCAGGCCACCGTCCAGCAGCATCCGGGCGTACTCCTGGGCGTAGAGCGGGTTGCCGTCGGCGAACTCGATCAGCGGGGTACGCGAGGTGGAGGGCAGCGTCGACTGCCCGAGGAGCAGCGAGTAGAGCGTGTCGATGTCGGTGTCGTGCATCGGCGGCACCGAGATGGACATCGCGCCACTGATCGTGCCGGTCCAGGCCGGGTGGCGTTCCCGCAGCTCCGGGCGGGCGGTCGCGACGACCAGCAGCGGTACGCCGCGCGCCGTCGCGCCGAGTTGCTCGACGAAGGCGAGCATCGCCTGGTCCGCCCAGTGCATGTCCTCGAAGGCCAGCACGGTCGGGCCGGTGGCGGCCAGGGCGAGCAGGAAGCGCCGCCAGGCCGCCTCGGTCTCGCCGGGGGTGAGCCGCTCGCCGGGTACGCCGATCAGCGGCCCGAGCGCCTCGGCCAGCCGGGTCGCGTGCGGGTCGGCGAGCTGCGCCAGCCGGGCACGCAGCCGCTCGCGCAGCGCGGCCGGGTCGTCGACCTCCGGCACGCCCACCCAGGCCTTCACGATGTCCGACAGCGCGGCCCAGGTGACGTTCTCGCCGAACGGCGGGCACTGCCCGACGAGCCAGGTGACCGGCGGGCCGGGCATGCTGCCGGCGTTGCGGGCCAGCTCGCGCAGCAGCCGGCTCTTGCCCACACCGGCCGGGCCGAACACCGTCACCAACTGGGAGGTCCGCTCGGTCACCATCCGGTGCAGCGCGTTGACCAGCAGGCCGCGCTCGTGGTCCCGGTCCACCATCGGGGTCAGCTCGGCGCCGCGCGGGTCCCGGTGCGGTCGGACCTGGACGGCCAGCCAGATGCGGCTCACCGCGGACCGGCCACGCAGGGTGACCGGTGGCTGGTCGGCGTACTCCATCTCGTGTCGGGTGGCCGACCAGGTGCTCTCGTCGACGACGACACCGCCCGGTGGGGCGAACCCCTGCAGCCGGGAGGCCGTGTTGACCACGTCTCCGGTGACGAACGCCTGCCCACCGTCGCGGGTGGCGGAGAGGTCGACCAGGGCCTCGCCGGTCGCGATGCCGACCCGGAAGCCCAGCGGCGGCTGCGGACCGGCGGGCTGACGGGCCAGGCTCCGCTGCAGCTCCAGGCCGGCGCGGACACACCGCAACGCGTCGTTGTCGGTGGCCACCGGCGCGCCGAACAACGCCATCGCCGCGTCACCGATGTACTTCTCGACCACCCCGCCGTACTGGTGCACGATCCGGCGCACGGTGGCGAAGTAGGTCTGCTGCAGACTGCGGGCCTGCTCCGGGTCGGCCTGTTCCGCGTACCTGGTGAAGTCCACGATGTCGACAAACAGGACGCTGACCTGACGCCGGTCCTCCTGCACCACGACGACGTGGTCGCGCAGCGGCTGACCGCAGCTGGTGCAGAAGTTGACCTCGGTGCTGTTGGCGTGCCCGCAGTGCGCACAGTTGACGCCGAGCGGCTGGCCACAGCCGCCGCAGAAGCGGTCGTCTGGCCCGGCCGCGCGGGCGCAGTGTCCACACTTGAGGTCGATGTTCAGCTCCGTGGGCGAGAGGGGCCAGTATCGCGGCTGACCCGCCAGTCGGGTAACCGACGGGTGGACGGGCAACGTCGTCGATCGGCCGGGGTTAGTGTTCCGTACCAGGAAGTTTCATGTCAGGGAGAGTGCCGTGCAAGTACGATTGTCCGCCTCGTGGACCGATCCGGGTGGCACGCAGTGGGCCCCGGGCGACACGATCGACGTCGATGCCGTCACTCTCGCCGAACTGGAGGAGCAGGGCATGGTGGAAGAGCCTGAGGGTCAGTCGGGCGGGTCGGGGGAGACCACGACCACCTCGTCGAGCACGTCCACGGCTGGTAAGCCGACCGATCCGAAGAAGATCGGTCCGGGGCCGGGTGCGCCGCCGGCCGACAGCACGGAGAACTGATCGCCCGGGTGCGGTCGGTGGGCCCCCGGTCCGCCGGCCGCACCTGTCGTGCGGCCGGTGCCGGCCGACGGTCAGCGGTCGTTCATGCCGGCGCGCCGACGCAGCGCGGCCACGTCGGTCACCACGATCCGACGACCCTCGGTACGCAGCCAGCCACGACTCGCGAACGAGCCGATCGCCTGGTTGACGCTCTGCCGGGAACCGCCGGCCATCTCGGCCAGCTGGCTCTGATTGAGCTCGATCGTGATCATCGGTGCCTGGCTCTCGCCGGCCAGCCGGACCAGCGTCTTCGCCACCCGACCGGGCAGGTCGAGGAAGACGTGGTCGGCGTTCTGCTCGGTGAGCCGGCGGATCAACCCGCCCAGTGAGCGCATCACCGCGTCCAGGATGCGGGGGTTGGAGTGCACCAGCTCCATGAACGCGCCCCGCGAGAGCGCGAGTGCCGCGCAGTCCTCGATGGCCTCCGCCGAGGCGGACCGGGTGGACGCGTCGAGCAGGGAGACTTCGCCGAGCACATCCGGCGGACGGATAACCGACAGCACGGCCCGCTCGCCGGTGGGTGCGGTCCGAAACACGGCCACCGCGCCACGGCGCAGCACTATCAGTGACTCGCCGGGGTCGTTCTCCACGAAGAGCAGTTGGCCCTTGCGATAGGTACGTGGAACAGCGGCGGCGATGACGCGCTGCCGCACCTCGGGCTCCAGCCCGGCGAACATCTCAACACCCGTGAGCGCGTCACCCGGCTCTGGCAGGCGAACCTCCACGGCCCAACCCCTCCCCCGGTCATGGACCACAACTCGCTCACCGGGCGAACCTGATGGGCCCCGACAAGGTGAACTGACACCGATTCGGCGTCCGGTAGCGGTACACATCAGATCATGACGGTCCGGTCGCTTGCTGTACACCCCTCGAAGCACTTCCGTGACCGTCACGAGCTGCGACGCGCCGTTCACACGGTGTCGCCGCAGTCAGGGGTGGGCCCCGCCGGGCGCGGTGGAGCGGCGGTGGGCGAAGATGCCCGGAATGGTCTACCGCTACTTCTACGACTGCGAGTTCATCGAGGACGGCACGACGGTCGACCTCGTCTCGATCGGTGTCGTCGACGAGTACGGCCGCGAGTTCTACGCGGTCTCCACCGAGTTCGACGACTCCCGCGCCGTGCCCTGGGTCCGCCGCAACGTGCTGGACAAGCTGCCCTCCCCGGCGGACCGGGCCTGGCGCTCGCGCGAGCGCATCCGCGACGACCTGTACGACTTCCTCATCGAGCCGATCCGGGACCGGCCGGGGGAGCAGCTGGAGTTGTGGGCCTGGTTCGCCGCGTACGACCACGTGGTGCTCGCCCAGCTCTGGGGTGCGATGCCGGCGCTGCCCCGGGAGATCCCCCGTTACACCAAGGAACTGCGGCAGCTCTGGGACGACCGGGGTAGGCCACCCCTGCCGGACGCGGACGCGGCCCGGCACGATGCGCTGGTCGATGCCCGGCACAATCTGGCCCGCTGGCGGGCGATGACCGCCCGCTGAGGGTGGCCGCGCGCCGTAGGTTTGACCGGTTCTGTCCCGGGCAACGGTTCGACCAGCCGAGCCGAGGGAGATTGCCATGAGCGACCAGCCGACCAGCGCCGCGGAGGCGCGCGCCCGGGTCACCGGCCTGGCCCGTGCCGCGCGGATCTGCATGCTGACCACCACCGCTCTGGACGGGCGGCTGGTGAGCCGGCCGATGGGGCTCCAGGAGGCCGAGTTCGACGGTGAGTTGTGGTTCTTCGCCTCCGCCGACTCCGCCAAGGTCCGGCAGATCCGGGTGAACCCGGAGGTCAACATCGCCTTCTCCGACCAGAGGCGCAACGCCTGGGTGTCGATCTCCGGCACCGCCACCGAGGGGTTCGACCGGGCCCGCGCCGAGCAGCTGTGGAACCCGCTGCTCAAGGCGTGGTTCCCCGACGGGCTGGACACCCCCGGGCTGACGTTGATCAAGGTGCACGCCAGCTCCGCCGAGTACTGGGACTCGCCGAGCAGCACCGTGGTGAACCTGCTCGGCTACGCGAAGGCCGCGGTCACCGGCCGGCCACCGGAGCTCGGCGAGAACCACGAGGTGACCTACTGACCGGGCGGGTGGCCGGGGCGCGCTGTCGTCGTACCGGCAGGCCGACTACAGTGCGCAGTGACGGCCCGCCCCGGGCCGGCAACGGCGCCGATGGTCTGACCTGACACATACCCTGGGGCAAATCGGGCTTTACCTGATGCTCCAGGAGGATGAGCGGATCATGCGTATCGGCGTGCTCACCGGCGGCGGCGACTGCCCCGGTCTCAACGCGGTCATCCGGGCGGTGGTCCGCAAGGGCGTCGCCACTTACGGTCACGAGTTCGTGGGCTTCCGGGACGGCTGGAAGGGCCCGCTGGAGGGTCTGTCCCGGCCGCTGGACATCGCCGACGTCCGCGGCATCCTGCCCCGCGGCGGCACCATCCTCGGCTCGTCCCGTACCAACCCGTTCAAAATCGAGAACGGCGTCGAGCGGATCAAGGACAACCTCGCCGCCCAGGGCGTGGACGCGCTGATCGCGATCGGCGGCGAGGACACCCTCGGCGTGGCCACCAAGCTCTACGAGCTGGGCGTGCACGTCGTCGGCGTGCCGAAGACGATCGACAACGACCTCGGCGCCACCGACTACACCTTCGGCTTCGACACCGCTGTCAACATCGCGATGGAGGCCATCGACCGGCTGCACACCACCGCGGAGAGCCACCACCGCACCCTGGTCGTCGAGGTGATGGGCCGCCACGCCGGCTGGATCGCCCTGCACGCCGGCCTGGCCGGCGGCGCCAACGTGATCCTGCTGCCCGAGCGTCAGTTCGACGTCGACCAGGTGGCCGGCTACGTCGAGAAGCGCTTCCAGCACCAGTACGCCCCGATCGTCGTGGTCGCCGAGGGCGCCCAGCCGCTGGACGGCCAGATGGTGCTCGCCAACCAGGAGCTCGACTCCTTCGGCCACGTCCGCCTCGGCGGCATCGGCCAGTGGCTCGCCGAGCAGCTGGAGGCCAAGACCGGCAAGGAGGCCCGCACCGTGGTGCTGGGTCACATCCAGCGCGGTGGCACCCCGACCGCCTTCGACCGGGTGCTCGCCACCCGCCTGGGCCTGCAGGCCATCGACGCCGTCAACGACGGCGACTGGGGCAAGATGGTCGCGATGCAGAGCACCGACATCGTCCGGGTGCCGCTGGCCGACGCGACCCGCGAGCTGAAGACCGTGCCGCTGGAGCGGTACGCCGAGGCCGAGGTCTTCTTCGGCAGCTGATCGATCGTCGACGGCGTGGTGGGCCCGCGGGTCCGCCACGCCGCGACCCGACGCGAGGAGGTACGGCCGACATGTCCGCCGGAGTGCACACGGTCGCGGTGATCGGCGCGGGCAAGATCGGTGAGCTGATGCTCTCCGGGCTGCTGCGCTCGGGATGGCCGGTGGACCGACTGCTGGCCACCGCCCGCCGGCCCGCCCGGGCCGAGGAGTTGACAGCCCGTTACGGCGTACGGGTGGTCGACAACCTGACCGCCGTGGACGAGGCGGCGGTGCTCGCGATCTCGGTGAAGCCCCAGGACGCCGCCGCGTTGCTCGACGAGATCGGCCCCAAGGTGCCGGCCGACAAGCTCGTCATCTCGCTCTGCGCCGGCTTGCCCACCAGCTTCTTCAGCCGCCGGCTGCCCGACGGCACCCCGGTGGTGCGGGTGATGACCAACACCCCGGCGCTTGTCGACGAGGCGATGACCGCGATCTCCGCCGGCGCGTACGCCACCGGGGCGCACCTGACGTTGGCCGAGGAGATGTTCAAGCCGCTCGGCCAGACGATCCGGGTGCCCGAGTCGCAGCAGGACGCGGTCACCGCGCTCTCCGGCTCCGGCCCGGCCTACTTCTACCTGCTGGTCGAAGCCATGATCGACGCGGGAATCCTGCTCGGGCTGCCCCGCCAGGTGGCGCACGAGTTGATCGTGCAGACCGCGATCGGGTCGGCGGTGATGCTGCGCGACTCCGGTGAGCACCCGGTCAAGCTGCGCGAGGCGGTCACCTCGCCGGCCGGCACCACCATCTCCGCGATCCGCGAGCTGGAGAAGCACGGCGTCCGCGCGGCGCTGCTCGCCGCGTTGGAAGCCGCCCGGGATCGGGCGCGCGAGCTCGCGGCACAGGCCGACTGACCGTCCGGACGCGTCACGCCCAAGGGTTGCGGGCACGTCGCGGGGCCGTGCGTGCCGCATACTGGCCGGGTGTTCACACTTGCCCAGGCCCGGCACCTGGTGGCCACTCTGCAACCCCGCGTCAACGAGTTGATCCGGGTGCGGGCTGACCTGGCCGAGCTGCGCGCCGACCTGGCCGACCACGGCGTGAGCGCGCTCGGCGGGCTGGCCGAGGTGAAGGCGCTGGAGGCCCGGCTGCACGCCGTCGTCGACGAGCTGCACCAGCACGACATCCAGGTCAAGGGCATCGCCCCGGTGCTGCTCGACTTCCCCGGCGAGCGGGCCGGCCGGGCCGTGCTCTGGTGCTGGTTGGAGGGCGACTCCGACGTGCGCTGGTACCACCGGGCCGAGTGCGGCTTCGCCGGCCGCCGCCCGCTCTGACGCCCCCGGCCCGGCGCCGGGCGCCCGCGCGGCCTGCCGTGCTGATCCGCGCCGAGGCGGAGCGAGGCCGCCGGGTTGAAGGCTTGATCCACTCGGGATCCTGAAAGTCGCGGCATCCGGGCGCGCCGGACACCGCGACTTCCTTGAACCCGAGTTGATCACGCGGTGGGCCGGGACTTCGCGGCGCGGGCCCATGCCGGCCGGGTGCGCGGCTCAACCCGCCGCCGACGTCGGCAGGACCGGGCCTGCGGCCTCGGTCACCGCGAACACCACCACGTTGTCGACGTAGTGGCCCCGCTGCCGGTCGAAGTCACCCCCGCAGGTGACCAGGCGCAGCTCCGCCCCGGGCGTCGGCCCGTAGACCACTGCCGTCGGAAACTGGTCCTTGCGGGTCCGCAACGACCCGGTCACCCGGAACGGCAACCGCTGCCCGCCGCGCCACACCTCCACCAGGTCGCCGGGCCGTAACTCACCGAGCCGGGCGAAGACCGCCGGCCCGCGCCGTGAGTCCAGATGCCCGGCGAGTACAGCCGGGCCGGTGTCGCCGGGGGCCGGGCCACCGCCGTACCAGCCGGCGGTGTCGAAGTCGGTCGGCGGGATCAGCGCGCCCACGCCATCCAGGCCCAGCACCGTGAGCGGTGAGTCGACACCGATGCGCGGTACGCGTACCCGCGTGGGTGGACCGTGTGGCGTGGGCGCGGCGGCCACCGACGGGCAGTCGTCGCCGCAGCCGGGGTGCCAGGTCGCGACCGGCGGCGGTGGGTCGGTGGTGGCCAGCCCGACCCCGGTGCTCGCGGCGAGGCAGACCGCCGCGCCGGCCGCGACCAGCGCGGCCAGCGGCACCCGACGGTCACGGTGCCGGCGGATCGACGGGCCCGGCCCGGCGCTCACCAGGTGCTGCGCCGCCGACGCCAGAGCAGCAACGCGACCACCCCGGCCGCCGCGGCCAGGCCGCCGGCCACCAGGGGGTACGCGTCGAGCCCGGTGCGGGCGGTGCCCCCGGCGCCGGTGTCCACCCCACCGGCCGGGACGACGGTGCCGCCCTCGGCGTCGCGGCGCAGCTCGGCGGTGAGCCCGCCCTGCTTCGCGTCGAGCACCAGCAGCGAGTAAACAGCGCCGCCGGTGAGCCGCACCTCGGCGTCGGTGCTCGGACCACCGGCACCGGTCAGCTTCAGCCGCCACCTGCCCGGCTCGACCTGCTGGTAGTCGGTGGTGGTGGCGAACTGCACCCCGTCGGCGATCTTCGGGCCGTCGGAGGCGGCCACGTCGAGGATCGGGGTCCGCACCGACGCCTGCACGACCCGCACCTTGGCACGCCCGTCGCTGGGGGCGCTGAGGTCGTCGTTGAGCACCCGCAGGCCGAGGTCGGCGTGCCGCCCCACACCGGCCACCGTGAACGCGTCGCCACTGGTCACCGCGACCTCGGTGGTCAGCACCGGGGGATCGCTGGCGGGAGCGCCGGCCTCGCGCATCGCCACCGCGTACCGGCCCGGCGCGAGTTCGAGGTAGTCGGAGACCACGCCGTAGCCGACCCCCGGGAAGACCCGCGGCTTCGCGGTGCCCGGCGCGGCCAGGTAGACGTCGACGGCCGGGGTGTCGGGGGAGAGGTGGGCGAGCCGGACGTATCCGACGGTGTCCGCGCCCGTCGCGGCGACGGCCGGAACACCGACGCCGGTGGCAGCGAGCGCGGTGCCGAGCAGGAGCACGCCGGTGCCGGCCAGCAGTCGGCGGGGGACGGTACGGGGCATGTGCATGTCGCCTCCGGGGGCACGTTCGGTGAGCGGTTGGCAACCCAGAGAACAGGGTCCCGTGAACGGGACTGCGGCGCAAGTTGCCCCAGCGGGTGTTTCTTGGTGCCGTCCCGGCTGTGCTGTCTCCTGCTGTCGGCGGACGACGCCCGCTACCGGACGGCGAGGAAGCCGAACAGGTCGGGCACGCCACTCGGTCCGGTCTCGACCACGGCAGGGCCGACGGCTGCGGCTGCGCTCGATTATTCTCGGTCGATGCGGGATCGCCGGGTGGCGCTGGCGTGGGCGGCCTTCGTCGTCGTCGCGCTGGTGTCCTGTGTGCTCGTTCTACGCCGTCCGGATCGCCTCTCCGACCTGCACATCTACTACGGCGCGCTGGCCGACCTGCACGCCGGTCGGCCGCTGTACGGCTTCGTGGCGGCCAACGGCGGTCCGTTCACCTATCCGCCGTTCGCCGCCCTCGTGCTGCTGCCGATCACCGCCGTGCCGGAGGGCGTCCTGCAGGGGATCTGGCTGGTGGCGACGTGCGCGGCGGTCGTCGCCATCGCCGGGACGGTCGGTGTCGCGCTGACCACCCGGCAGTCCCGGCGACCGCTCGTGGTGGCGGTGGCGGCCACGGTGCTGATGCTCTCCGCACCGGTGCAGAGCAATCTGCGCTTCGGCCAGGTCAGCATCTTCATCGTGCTGATGGCCCTGCTCGACGGGGTGGGCCTGGTCCCGCCCCGGCTGCGCGGGGTGCTGGTCGGGGTCGCCTCGGCGATCAAGCTGACCCCGTTGCTGTTCGTCGTCTACTTCCTCGCCACCGGCCGCTACCGCGACGCGGGCCGCGCCGTGGCGACATTCCTGGCCTGCGCGGGGCTCGCCGGGATCGTGCTGCCCGGCGAGAGCTGGACGTACTGGACCGAGGCCGTCCGGCAGACCTCACGGATCGGCAACCTGGCGTCACTGGGTAACCAGTCCGTGCACGGCATGCTGCTGCGCGTCGGCGTGGACGAGGCGGCGTTGCCAGTGCTCTGGGCCACCCTGGTGGCGTTCGTCTGCGTGGCGGCCCTGCTGCGGGCGCGACAGTTGACGCGACAGGGCCGCTGCGGGCACGCGGCAGTGCTGGTCGGCTGCGCCACCGTCGCCGCGTCCCCGGTGTCCTGGACCCACCACCAGGTGTGGCCGGTGCTCGCGGCGATGCTGCTGATCGGCGCGTCCGGCGTCACCCAGCGGGCGGCCGGGGGAGCGCTGCTGGCCGCCATGGTCGTCTCGTTGGGCGCGGTGCTCAGCCCGGTGTCGACGCGGCCGGGGGTGCAGTTCCTCTTCGAGAACGCCCGCGCGATCGGGGTGCTCCTGCTGTGCCTGGTCGGCTTCGGTGGCGTCGCGGTCGCCGCCGCCCGCACGCACCGGCGACCGGCGGGCCGACGGGGCTGGTTGCGGATGGGCGTGACGGCCACCGTGGCTGTCGCGTTCTTCGCCGTACAACCGTTGCCCGCCGGTGCCGACCCGACCTTCAAGGCGTACGCCCTCGACGACGTCGTCAACCCGCGATACTTCTTCGTCTGCCGGGGCCCGGTCGAGTGCGCCGCCTACGGCACGGACGCGCCGGTCACCTTCGGCACCCGGGCCGAGAGGACCAAGGTGCGGGTCAACGGGGTGGTCTCCCCGCAGGTGACCAGGCTGGAGTACTTCTCCGCCCCGGGTGGGCCGCCCCGGGTCATTCCGCTGCTCGACGCGTACCCGGGGAGCCGGACGTTCTCGTTCCGCTCGGCCAGCATGGCGCAGGGCCGGCTCGTCGCGTACGCCGCGGACGGGCGGCCGATCGCCAGCTACGACGACGAACTCGCCGCCGCCCTCCGCGCGAGGACCGGGTAGGCGGTCGCGGGAGGGCGGCGGCGGTTGGTCAGCGGGTGGCGGCGGCCAGGGCGGCGCGCAGCGTCGCGGCGTCGCCGGTGGCCGGGTGCTCCCAGTCGGTCGGGCTGGCGGAGTAGAGCGTGCCGTACGCCGGGGTGTCCGGCTGGTAGCGCCACCCCTCGGCCAGCGGGCCGACGTCGACCGCGTCGTAGCCGATCCGGTCCAGGAAGGCGGTCACCTCGGCCTTCGCGTCGGCGTCGTCACCGGCGATCGCGAGGGCGCTGCGGTCGGCCGCACCGGACGGGCGGGAGAGCGCGGCCAGGCCCTTGAAGTAGATGTTGTTGAAGACCTTGACCACCCGCGACTGCGGCAGGTGCCGCTGGAGCAGTTCACTGCTGGTGATCTCGCCGGAGTCCAGCTCCGGGAAGGCCCCGTCGCGCTGCGGGTAGTAGTTGTTGGTGTCGATGACGACCTTGCCGGCCAGCGGCTCCACGGGCACCGCGCGGTACGCCTTCAGCGGCACGCTGACCACCACCAGGTCACCCACCTGTGCCGCGTCCTGCGTGGTGCCGGCGCTGGCGTGCCCGCCCAGGGTCTCGACCAGGTCGGTGAGGGTCTCCGGGCCCCGCGAGTTGCTCAGCACCACGTCGTAGCCGGCGTCGACGGCCAGCCGGGCCACGGTGCCGCCGATGTTGCCACTGCCGATCAGTCCCACAGTTGTCATGCTCGTTCCCAACTCCGTCCACCCGCGACACATTCCCGACCATCTTGGTGGGTTATTCCGGTCAGCCGGCGGGCGGCTGCTCACGGACTCGCTCACCCGGCGGGGGCTGCTCGCGACAGCGACTCCCCGGCGGGTGCCTGGTGGCGCCGCACCCGTCCCGCACAACGTACTGCTCACGCTGGTCGCCGACCGGCTCTCCGGTGACGTGCCACTCTCCGGTGGCCAGCGGTGCGTGCCGGCCGTCGTGCGGTGCAGTCCGCCCGCCCCGGCCCACAAGATCGTGCTCGATCCGGGATGTAGTGGCGTCCGGAAGTCGGGAGGCCACTACATCCATGTTCGAGCGTGATCAGAGCGGCGCCCTGGGGCGTCAGGAGGTGGGGAGGGTCTTCTCGATGGCGGTGCGCAGCTCGTCCGAGCCGGGCTCGACGGTGGGGGCGAAGCGGGCGGCGACCGAGCCGTCCGGGGCCACCAGGAACTTCTCGAAGTTCCACCGCACGTCACCGGTGTGCCCGTCGGCGTCCGGGGTGTCCACGAAGGCGGCGTAGAGCGGGTGCCGGTCGGGGCCGTTGACGTCGACCTTCTCGGTCAGCGGGAAGGTGACCCCGTAGTTGACCTGGCAGAAGTCGCTGATCTCGGCGGCGCTGCCCGGCTCCTGCCCGGCGAACTGGTTGCACGGCACGCCGAGCACGACCAGGCCCCGGTCGGCGTAGGAGTCGGCGAGCTTCTGGAGGCCGGCGTACTGCGGGGTGAGGCCGCACCGGGAGGCCACGTTGACGACCAGCAACGTCTTGCCGCGGTAGCGGGCCAGGTCGGCGGGGCCGCCGTTGAGGGCGTCGATCGGGATGTCGAAGACGGTCATGGACCGAGGCTACTCGCGGGTCCGGCGTCGGCCGGGTGTGGGCGCAGCGTGTGTACTCCGTGCACCAGGAGAAATCGAAACATGCACATCTTGACGAACTGATGACGGCGTGAGTACCGTCTCACCATCTCTTTTGGAAAGTTTCCTAACAGTTCGGGAGACGCCGCATGAAAAGATCGCTCCGCCGAGCCCTCTGGGCCGGTGCCGTGGTCGCCGTGACCGTCGCAGCGGTGCCGGTGACCACCGCGTTCGGCGCCGGCACGGTCACCACCACCTTCACCAAGGCGCAGGACTGGGGGACCGGTCACGAGACGAAGGTGACCGTCACCAACGGGTCCAGCGCCACCGTCGCCACCTGGCGCATCGAGTTCGACCTGCCGTCGGGCACCACCATCAGCAGCGCGTGGGACGCCGACGTCACCAGCAGCGGCAACCACTACGTCGCGGTCAAGAAGAGCTGGGCCGGCGGCCTCGCCCCCGGCGCCTCGTTCAGTTGGGGCTACAACGGCAGCGGCGCCTACAGGGCACCGCTGAACTGCACCATCAACGGTGCCGCGTGCGGCGGCGGAACGACCCCGCCCACCACGACCCCGCCGACCACCACCCCACCGACCACGACGCCGCCCACCACCCCGCCGCCGACCACGCCGCCGCCGAACACCGGTGGCAAGAAGGTCGTCGGCTACTTCGCCGAGTGGGGCGTGTATGGCCGCAACTACCACGTCAAGAACATCCAGACCAGCGGCTCGGCCGCCAAGCTGACCCACATCCTGTACGCCTTCGGCAACACCACCGGCGGTCGCTGCTCGATCGGTGACAGCTACGCCGACTACGAGAAGGCGTACACGGCGGCGGACAGCGTCGACGGCGTCGCCGACACCTGGGACCAGCCGCTGCGGGGCAGCTTCAACCAGCTGCGCAAGCTCAAGCAACTGAACCCGCACCTGAAGGTGATCTGGTCGTTCGGTGGCTGGACCTGGTCCGGCGGCTTCACGCAGGCCGCGCAGAACCCGGCCGCCTTCGCCGAGAGCTGCTACAACCTGGTCGAGGACCCGCGCTGGGCGGACGTCTTCGACGGCATCGACGTCGACTGGGAGTACCCCAACGCCTGCGGTCTGACCTGCGACAGCAGCGGCCCGAACGCCTTCAAGAACGTGATCAGCGCGCTGCGGTCGAAGTTCGGCTCCAACGCCCTGGTCACCGCCGCCATCACCGCGGACGGCAGCAACGGCGGCAAGATCGACGCCACCGACTACGCCGGCGCCATCGGCAACCTCAACTGGCTGATGCCGATGACGTACGACTACTTCGGGGCGTTCAACGCCCAGGGGCCGACGGCGCCGCACTCGCCGCTGACCTCGTACACCGGCATCCCGCAGCAGGGCTTCAACTCCGACGCGGCGATCCAGAAGCTCAAGAGCAAGGGCGTCCCGGCCAGCAAGCTGCTGCTCGGCATCGGCTTCTACGGGCGGGGCTGGACCGGTGTCACCCAGGCGGCGCCGGGCGGCAGCGCCACCGGCGCGGCACCGGGCACCTACGAGGCGGGCATCGAGGACTACAAGGTCCTCAAGAACACCTGCCCGGCCACCGGCACGGTCGCCGGCACCGCGTACGCCAAGTGCGGCAGCAACTGGTGGAGCTACGACACCCCGTCGACCATCAACGGCAAGATGACGTACGCGAACAACCAGGGCCTCGGTGGCGCGTTCTTCTGGGAACTCTCCGGTGACACGAGCAACGGCGAGCTCATCGGCGCCATCAAGGGCGGTCTCGGCTGAGCCGAAGGCCGGCGCACCACCCACACGGCGGGAAGGGACCCGCACCGTCCCTTCCCGCCCGTGACACAGCGGCCCGGTCGGCGCCCAGCGTCGACCGGGCCGCCACCGTTGGGTTCGATCAGCTGGATGTGGCAGACTCGCGGCTCGGCACGTCTCGATCTCGGCGTCGACGGAGGTGATCATGCGCTCGACCCACCGCAGGCTGGCGGCGACCGCCGCCGGGCTGATGCTGCTGCCGGTCGCCCTGGTCGGCTGCGGGATCGGCGGCGGGGACGAGGACGAGTCCGCCGCCAAGCCTGCCCGAGCGCCCGCCGAGGAGGCCGCCACCCGCTCCCGCGAGCGCGTGCAGGCGTACCTCGACGCGATGGCGGCCAAGGACGTCGCCGCCGGCCGCAGCCAGCTCTGCGCGCTGCTGCACGACGGCTTCGACCTGGGCGCCACCGGCCCCAACGGTGACTTCGCCGACCACTTCCAGGTGCCCGAGGCGGCCATCACCGACATCCGGTCCGGCCCGCTCGGGCAGGAGGTCAGCGTCTCGGTCTCGGTCACCGCCGGTAAGCGCACCGTCGTCCGGCCGTTGGTGTTCACCGTCACCCGCGACGGAAGCGACTGGTGCATCGCCGGTGAGGCACCGGGTGCCCCGGCCGACAGCGCGCCGCCGGCGAAGGTCGCCCCTACCCCCGCGTCCTGACCAGCGCCCGGCGAATTGATCTCCCATCTGCCGGAACCGTCCCCCTCGCCGCCCCGGCACCGCGACGGTCGCCGTACGCTTTCTGTCATGCGCCATGAGTGGCATCAGCTGAGCCATCCCGCGGTGGGCAGCCCGGGCCTGCAGACCAGCCGACCGACAGTCGACTCCGCCGAGGACGCCGCGCTCGGCCTGGACCGATGGCGGGAGCTGCCCCGCGAGCAGGTCCCGCCGTGGTCCGACCCGAGCGCCGTCGCCGCCGTCTGCAAGGTCCTCGACACCGTGCCGTCGGTCGTCGCGCCCTACGAGGTGGACCAGCTCCGGCAGAAGCTGGCCCTGGTCTGCGAGGGCAAGGCGTTCCTGTTGCAGGGCGGTGACTGCGCCGAGACGTTCGTCGACAACACCGAGAGCCACCTGTTGGCCAACGCCCGCACCCTGCTCCAGATGGCGATCGTGCTCACCTACGGCGCGTCACTGCCGGTGGTCAAGGTCGCCCGGGTCGCCGGGCAGTACACGAAGCCCCGCTCGCTGCCGACCGACGCCCGTGGGTTGCCCGCGTACCGCGGCGACATGATCAACTCGCTGGAGGCCGACCCGGCCGCCCGGGTCGCCGACCCGCAGCGCATGATCCGGGCGTACGCCAACTCGGCGGCGGCGATGAACATGCTCCGGGCGTACCTCGCCGGCGGGCTCGCCGACCTGCACGCCGTACACGACTGGAACAAGGGCTTCGTGAAGAACTCCCCGGCGGGGGAGCGTTACGAGGCGATCGCCCGGGAGATCGACAGGGCGCTGGCCTTCATCCGGGCCTGCGGCATGACCGACGACGAGGCGCTGCGCACCGTCACGCTCTACTGCTCCCACGAGGCCCTCGCCCTGGAGTACGACCGCGCGCTCACCCGGGTCTCCGACCGGCGGGCCTACGGGCTCTCCGGGCACTTCCTCTGGATCGGCGAGCGCACCCGGCAGATCAACGGGGCGCACATCGACTTCATCTCCCGGATCGCCAACCCGATCGGGGTCAAGCTCGGCCCGACCACGTCCCCGGACGAGGCGATCGAGCTGTGCGAGAAGCTCAACCCGGACAACATCCCGGGCCGGCTCACCCTGATCAGCCGGATGGGCAACCACCGGGTACGCGACGCGCTGCCGCCGATCGTCGCCAAGGTCACCGCCGCCGGGGCCAAGGTGGTCTGGCAGTGCGACCCGATGCACGGCAACACGCACGAGTCGTCGAACGGCTACAAGACCCGGCACTTCGACCGCATCGTCGACGAGGTGCTCGGCTACTTCGAGGTGCACCGAGGGCTGGAGACCCACCCCGGTGGCCTGCACGTCGAGTTGACCGGCGAGGACGTCACCGAGTGCCTCGGTGGCGCCCAGGGCATCGAGGACCTCGACCTGCCCGACCGGTACGAAACCGCCTGCGACCCGCGACTGAACACCCAGCAGTCGTTGGAGTTGGCCTTCCTGGTAGCGGAGATGTTGCGTGGCTGACCTTGTTGATCTGCGGTCCGACACGGTGACCCGGCCCACCGCCGGGATGCGGGAGGCGATGGCCACCGCCGAGGTCGGTGACGACGTCTACGGCGAGGATCCGAGCGTCAACGCCCTCGAAGCCGAGGTCGCCGCGTTGTTCGGGCACGAGGCGGCGCTGTTCGCCCCGAGTGGGTCGATGGCGAACCAGATCGCCCTGCAACTGTTGGTGTCGCCCGGCGACGAGTTGCTCTGCGACGCCGACGCGCACGTGGTCACGTACGAGATCGGTGCCGCGGCTGCGTACGGCGGGATCTCCTCACGGACCTGGCCCGCGGTGGGCGCGGACATCGACCCGGAGGTGGTGGCCGGGATGATCCGGCCGGACGGCTACTTCGCCGTTCCCACCCGGGCGATCGCCGTCGAGCAGACCCACAATCGGGGCGGCGGTGGGGTGATTCCGCTGGCGACTCTGCGGGATCTGCGCGGGGTCGCCGACGAGGCGGGTGTCGCGCTGCACTGCGACGGCGCCCGGATCTGGCACGCGCACGTCGCCGACGGGGTGCCGCTGATCGAGTACGGCCGGCTCTTCGACACGTTGTCGGTGTGCCTCTCCAAGGGCCTCGGCGCGCCGGTCGGCTCGCTGGTGGTGGGCAGCGCCGACAAGATCGAACGTGCCCGGACGATCCGTAAGCGGATGGGCGGTGGCATGCGCCAGGCCGGCGTCCTCGCCGCCGCCGGTCGGTACGCGCTCGCGCAGCACGTCGACCGGCTGGCCGACGACCACGCGAAGGCGGCCCGGCTCGCCGAGGCCGTCGCGCCATTCGGTGTGCTGGCCACGACGGTCCGTACCAACCTGGTCGCGCTGGACCTCACCAAGCACACTCTGGACGCGCGGGCTCTGGCTGCCGCGGCGCGGGCCGAGGGCGTCCTCATCTCGGTGCTCGGCCCCCGTACCGCCCGCCTGGTCACCCACCTGGGCGTCAGTGACGCGGACATCGACCGCGCCCTCGCGGTCCTACCCCGCATCCTGGCCAACGCCTGACCCCCACCGCCACTCACCTCGGTGATCAAGAGGTCTGCGTCAGGTTCCGGCCTCCGGGTGACGCAAACCTCTTGATCAACCAGGTGGGGTCACTGGTGGGTCAGGCGGGTGAGGGTGGTGATGTCGGCGGCGTGGCCCACGTGCTTCTCACTGGGGGTTTCCACGACGGTCGGGACGCCGGCGGTGGCCGGGTGGGCCATCAGCTCGGCGAAGGCCGGCTCACCGATGGTGCCCTTACCGATGTTCTCGTGCCGATCCCGGGTGGAACCGCACAGATCCTTCGAGTCGTTGGCGTGGACCAGCCGCAGCCGGTCCGCACCGACAGTGGCCACCAGGGTGTCCAGGGTCGCCGTCATGCCGCCCTCGGCCGCCAGGTCGTGGCCGGCCGCCCAGGCGTGGCAGGTGTCGAAGCAGACCCCGAGCATGGGGTGCCGGTCCACCGCGTCCAGGTAGGGCCCGAGCTGCTCCACCCGGGAGGCGAGTGACCGGCCTCCACCCGCGCTCGGCTCGACCAGCAACATCGGCCCGCCAGCGTCGGCGGTCCAGTCGAGCAACGGCAGCAACACCTCGCGAACCTGTCGCATCGCCGCCTCGGCGTGCCCCTCGTCCACCGAACTGCCCGCGTGGAACACCACCCCGCGCGCGCCGATCGCCGCCCCCCGACGCAGCGCGTGCGCCAGCGTCTGGGCCGACTTCTCCACGGTCGCCGGGGTGGGCGAGCCGAGGTTGACCAGCAGCGCGGCGTGGATGAACGCGGGAATGCCCCGCTCGGCGCAACCGTCGCGGAACAGGGCGTCCTGCCCGGGGTCGCCGTTGGGCAGTGCCCAGCCTCGCGAATTGGAGACGTAGACCTGCACCACCTGCGCACCCGTCACGTCGGCGTACGGCAGGGCAGCCTTCGCCAGCCCACCCGAGGTCGGAGTGTGCGTGCCCACCGGCCGCGAGATCGTCGGCATCAGAAGCACGTCAGCGTGACCGGGGTGCCCGGAGCCACCTGCTGGTTCTCGCCCGGGATCTGGATCCGGACCACGGCGTTCGGGTTGATCGCCACCGTCACCGGGAAGCCCTGGCCCTCCAGCGCCTGCTTGGCCTGCTGGCAGGGCAGATCCACCACCCGCGGCATGGCAACCTGCGGTGGCCCCTTGCTGACGTCCAACTTGACCTGGGTGCCCTTCTCCACGCCGGCGCCATCGGCCGGGCTCTGCCCGAGGATCTCGTCCCTCGGCTTGTCGGAGTCCTTGTAGTTCTCCACCAGCACCAGGTCGAGCTGGGCCAGGGTCGTCCGGGCCTCGGTCAGGCTCTTGCCGACCAGGTTCGGCACCGTCACCGGCGCCCTGCCCCGGCTCAGAATGAGGGTGACCTTCGTCCCTGGCTTGACCTCGGCGCCCACCTTGGGGGAACTCTCCACCACGACGCCGGCCGGCAGGCTGTCGTCGTAGCGGGGGGTGCCCTTGGCCACCACCAGCTTCGCGTTGAGCAGGTCCGCCTCGGCGAGCTCGAACTCCTTGCCGATCACGTCCGGTACGGGGAAACGCTCCGGGCCCAGCGAGAGGGTCAGGGTGATCGTGCCACCCTTGACGATCCTGGTTGCGGACGCCGGGTCCTGCCCCAGCACGCTGTCCTTCGGGGCCTTCTCGTCGAAGCGCGGCTCGGCGTACTCGAGGACGAGCCCGGCGCGGTCGGCCTGCGCCTGCGCCTCGGCCTTGCTCAGGCTCACCAACTGCGGAGCGTCCGTGTAGCGACCGACGCCGAACCACCAACCACCGATCGCGGCCACCAGCCCCAGCGTCACCACCACGGCCGCGACGGCCAGTCGGCCACGCGGATGGTTCAGCACCGTGGTGCGCAGCGCGGCGAGCCGGGCGCCCAGGCCCTCGGCGGGCTCCGGGGCGGCCCGCCGCCGACCCGGCCCCTGGCTGCTGGCCCCCTCGGGCAGCCGCGCCCAGGACGGGCGGTTGGGCGGCTGGACCGTCGCGACCATCATGGTCGGCTGGGAGAGCAACGGTTCGTCGCTGACCGGGCGGAGCACGGCGGTGTGGCTGTTGGCGTCGCCCAGCCGATCCCGGGCAACCTGCACCTCGGCCAGTAACGCGCCGGCGTCCGCGGGCCGGGCGCCGGGGTCACGCCGAGTGGCCCGCTGCACCAGGTCGTCGAGGACCGACGGCAGGCCCGGCACCAGCGTCGAGGGCGCCGGCACGTCCCGGTCGACGTGCTGCCAGGCGACGTCCACCGGGCGGTCCCCGTCGTACGGCACCCGGCCGGTGAGCATCTCGAACAGCACGATGCCGGCCGAGTAGACGTCGGTGCGCGGATCGGCGCGGCCCTCGGTGACCAGCTCCGGGGCGACGTACGCCACGGTGGCCATCAGTTGGTTGCCCTGCTCCTCGTCGGCGCTCGCCTCGACCGCCCGGGCCAACCCGAAGTCGGCCACCTTCACGACGCTGTCGACCAGGTTGGCGACACCACCGGTGGGCGCCTCCGCGACCAGCACGTTCTCCGGTTTGACGTCGCGGTGCACGAGACCCGCCCGGTGCGCGGCGGCGATCGCGGCGAGCATCTGCTCGGTGATGGCCAGCGCCTCGTCCGGGTTGAGTCGGCGGCGCTCGGCCAGCACGTCGCGCAGCGTGCGGCCACGGACGTACTCCATCACCAGGTACGGCAGACCGGCGTGGGTGCCCTGGTCGTAGACCGCCACCACGTTCGGGTGGGTCAGCCGGGCGATCGTCTTCGCCTCGTCGGTGAACCGGGCCACGAAGTTGGCGATCCTGGCCCGCGCCTCGCTCGCCTGGGTCGGGTGAATGATCTTGACAGCGACGGTGCGCTCAAGGCGCTCGTCGGTGGCGGTGTACACGGTCGCCATGCCACCACGGGCCACGCGACCGCGAATGCGGTAGCGCCCGTCGATCAGCGAGCCCAGCAACGTGTCGGCGACCTGAGTGTCCATCGGCAGGGAGTCTATGTGTCCAGGGGGCTAAGGATGAACAGGATGCTACAGCCGTACGCCGGCCCGGGCCGTCCGGCCGCGCTGTGTGCCCCTTATTCGCTGGTCAGGGGCGATCACGAGAGCGGGTGCCGACGGGTCGCCCGGGGTGCCGGTGGCTCGTCGAGGCGGCGGCGTGGCAGGGTGGTCGGGTGACCGAACCCGTACCCGATCAGGCCGCGCCCGGCCTGGAGCTCGCCGGACCCACCGACCCGGCCGGCTGGTTGACCCTGCCCGACGTCGCGGAACGCCTCGACGTGTCGATCAGCAAGGTGCACCAGATGATCCGTGACCGGGAGCTGTTGGCGGTCCGCCGCGACGGCGTCCGCCGCATCCCGGCGGACCTGGTTGCCAACCAGACCGTGCTCAAGCACCTGCCCGGTGTGCTCAACCTGCTCGCCGACAACGGCTACGACGACGAGGCCGCCCTGCGCTGGCTCTACGAGCCGGACGACACCCTGCCCGGCTCCACCCCGGCCGCCGCCCTCTCCGGCGATCAGGCCCGCGAGGTGAAACGCCGAGCCCAAGCCCAAGGCTTCTAACCCCCTGTCCCGCCCCCACCCGGCCCCCACCCTGCTTCCCCCGCGTTGATCATGAGGTTAGCGGCGCGACACGCCGAGGCGAAGGTCGCTAACCTCATGATCAACCCTGGCGGTGGGGGTGGGGGGTTAGTCGGTGCGGCGGGTTGCGGCTATGGCCAGGTCGACCAGGGCCTGGCGGGCCTCGGTGTCGAGGTCGACGGCGGTCAGCGCGGTCAGGGCGGCATCGGTGAGCGTGGCGATCCGCTGTTCGGTGCGGGCCAGCGCCCCGCTCCCCGAGATGACCTCGCGGAGTAGGGTCACCCCCGGCTCGTCCAGCTCCTGGTCGCCGAGCCGGCCGAGCAGCAACTCGCGGCCCGCGTCGTCGGTGGCCTCCACGGCCGCCGCCACCAGATAGGTGCGCTTGCCCTCGCGCAGATCGTCGCCGGCCGGCTTGCCGGTCAGTGCCGGGTCACCGAAAACCCCCAGCACGTCGTCGCGGAGCTGAAACGCCTCACCCAACGTCAGCCCGTACGCCGAGTAGGCCGCCCGCACGTCCTGCGGCGCGTCGGCCAGCGCGGCCCCGAGCAGCATCGGACGTTCGACGGTGTACTTCGCGGACTTGAACCGGGCGACCTTGCTGGCCCGTTGCACCGAGGTGTCCCCGGTGACCTGCGTCAGCACGTCGAGATACTGCCCGACGGTGACCTCGGTGCGCATCTCGTCGAAGACCGGCCGGGACCGGGCCAACGCCCACAGGTCCAGGCCCGCGGAGTGCAGCAGCTCATCGGACCAGACCAGGCAGAGGTCACCGAGCAGGATGGCCGCGGCGTCGCCGAAACCGTCCGGGTCGCCGCCCCAGCCGGCCTCCCGGTGCCGGGTGGCGAACCTCCGGTGGACCGCGGGCTCGCCGCGACGGGTGTCGGAACGGTCCATCAGGTCGTCGTGAATCAGGGCGCTGGCCTGGACGAACTCCAGCGCGGCCAGGGCGGTGATCACCTGGTCGCTGTCCACCCCGCCGGCACCCCGGAACCCCCAGTACGCGAATGCCGGACGCAGCCGCTTGCCGCCGCCGAGCACGAACGCCTCGATCGCCTCGGCCACCGGAATCAGCGCGTCGTCCACTGCGGCGAGCCGGACCCGTTGGCCGGCCAGGAACTCGGTGAGAGCCTTGTCGACCCGCTCCCGCAGGCCATTACGGTCGACGGGGGAGACAGGAGCAGCGTGGGTCACGCCCCGACGCTAGCCGGTCGTCATCGTTCGTGCTCCACCGCCACGCGTGGTGCGGCCGGGACCCGTTCGCCCAGGCGGTCGTACGCCGCGTGGCGTGGCGCGTCCCGGCCCGGTGGCCCGCGTCGAGCCGGCCCGGCGGGTGGCCGCGGCGGCCTCGGCGAGCGTCACCAGCGGCACGTCCAGGACGACCGCGAGCCAGCCGAGCCAGAACCCGCCCGGCACGCGACGCTGGCGCTCCCACCGGGAGATCTCGTGCCGACTCAGCGTCGGCACCCCGGCGGCGGCGCACAACTCGGCGGCGGCTCGCTGCTGGCTCCAGCCCCGGTCGAGTCGGCACCGGGCCAGCAACGGCCCGAGCTGCGTGCAGCGCGGCGAGGCGGGCGGGATCATGGGTCCTCCTGGCGGGCGTCGGTGCGGTGGCGCCCGACCCGCCCGACAGGACGGGACCGGCGTCACCGCTCGGTTGCTGACCCCCGCACGGGACCCCGGGGCCACCCCCGCCGCCCCTCCCGCACCGCCAATTCCTACCCCGGAGGTACGACGCCTTTCCGCCCGCCGCCCCGGCGCGGTGCGCCACGCCCTCCGGCTCGGCGTGGTGCGCCACCGCCCGCCCTGGCGCACAACGCGACGCCGGCCAACGGGTCAGCGCGGTGCGACGCCGCCTGTCGGCTCGGTGCGGATCGGGCGGCGTCGCCAACCAGGTGGAGCGCCCGGGCGACGCCGGCCACCGGGTCGGGCTGACCGGGCGGCGTCGGCCGCTGGATGGGAAGGGCCTGGGTCCTGTTGGCGTCGACCGCTAGAGTCGGGGCGTGGCGCTCGGTCTTCCCTCGACACTCCCCAATCCGCAGCCGGCGATCGGGGAGCTCATCCGTGAGCACCAGCCGACCTTCTCGTTCGAGTTCTTCCCGCCCAAGACCGAGGCGGGGGAGCTGCTGCTCTGGCAGGCCATCCGCGAGCTGGAGTCGCTGCGCCCGTCGTTCGTGTCGATCACGTACGGCGCGGGCGGCTCGACCCGGGACACCACCGTGGCGGTGACCGAGCGGATCGCCACCGAGACCACCCTGCTGCCGATGGCCCACCTGACCGCGGTCAACCACTCGGTCGCCGAGTTGCGGCACGTGGTCGGCCGGCTCGCCGGGGTAGGGGTCCGCAACGTGCTGGCCGTCCGGGGCGACCCTCCGGGCAACCCGGGCGGCGAGTGGATCCGCCACCCCGAGGGCGTGGACTACGCCGAGGACCTGGTCCGGTTGGTGCGGGACGCCGGTGACTTCAGCGTCGGCGTGGCGGCCTTCCCGTACAAGCACCCGCGCTCGCCCGACGTGGCCAGCGACACCGCCCAGTTCGTCCGCAAGTGTCGGGCTGGCGCGGAGTTCGCGATCACCCAGATGTTCTTCGACGCGGACGACTACCTGCGGTTACGTGACCGGGTGGCCGCCGCCGGCTGTGACACCCCGATCCTGGCCGGGGTGATGCCGGTGACCCAGATCGGCACCATCGAACGGTCCGTGCAGCTGTCCGGCGCGCCGTTCCCGCCGGCGTTGGCGGCCCGCTTCGAGCGCGTCGCCGACGACCCGGACGCCGTCCGCCGGCTCGGCATCGAGCAGGCCAGTGAGATGTGCCGCCGACTGCTGGACGAGGGCGTGCCGGGAATCCACTTCATCACCCTCAACCGGTCCACGGCGACCCGCGAGGTCTGGCAGAACCTGAAAGCCGGCGCGCGCGTGTGAACGCTGCGCCTGCGACACCTGTTGCCCGGCGCGACGGTTGATCCGTGGTGGGCACACAGCTGAACTGGGATCAGTACGCCACGGCGTGGGCGCGGCTGCACGGCGGGTTCGACCCTCGGGTCGCGGCGCCGGTGGTGCGAGCCTGGCTGCGATTCGCGTACCACGTCGGATATGTGCTGGGCCGACTGCGGGTCAGCCCCACCGCGGTCACCGTGGCCGGGGTGCTGCTCTGCTTCTGCGTACCGTTGCTGGTGAGCCGGCCGGGGGACGGGCCGTTCCTCGGTGCGCTGTTCGTGCTGCTCGCCGCCGTGGCGGACAGCGTGGACGGTGCGGTGGCGGTCGCCACCGGCCGCACCACCCGGTTGGGCTACGTCTACGACTCGGTCGCCGACCGGCTCGGTGAGGTGGCGTGGCTGCTGGCGTTCTGGCTGGTGGGCGCACCGGGTGGGCTGGTCGTCGCGGGCGGCGCGCTGTCCTGGCTGCACGAGTACGTCCGGGCGCGGGCGGTCGCCGCCGGTATGCGGGAGATCGGCGCGGTGACAGTGGGCGAACGCCCCACCCGGGTCTCGGTGGCGCTGGCCGGCTTGCTGGTCGCCGGACTGGCCGGGCTGATCGAGCCGGACCTGGCCGCCGGCACCATCACCATGGCGACAGCGGTCTGGGTGCTGCTGGCCGGGTTCGGCCTGGGACAACTGCTCTCCAGCATCCGGCGCGCCCTGCTCGACGCCGGTTGACTACCAGGCGGGGCCGATCTCGTCGGCGACGATCTGCGCGGAGAGGGTCACCATCGGTAACCCGCCGCCCGGGTGGGTGGAGCCACCCACCAGCCACAGCCCGTTAGCCGGGCCCCGGTTGGCCGGGCGGAGCAGCCCACCGGCGGTGCCGTAGATCGAGCCACCTGGCGCACCGGTCGCCACGTCCAGGTCGGCGGGGGTACGGACCTCACGGAACAGCAACCGGTCGCGGACGTCCACACCGCGCCGCGCCAGCACGTCCAGGATCCGGTCGGCGTACGCGTCGGCCAGCCCCGGACGTCGCCAGTCGACAGCTCCCGCCGCGGTGCCCTGCCGAGCGGCGTTGACCAGCACGAACCACGCCTCGTGCCCGGCGGGGCGGACCATCGGGTCGTCGGCCACCGTGACGAACACCGTCGGGTCGGCCGCCGGCCGGGCCCGCACCCCGCGCCCGGGGTCACCGAAGACCGCGTCGAACTCGGCGTCGTAGTCGTCGGGGAAGAAGACGTTGTGGTGGGCCAGCCCGGTGTTGCCGGAGACGCCGAGCAGCAGCACGAAACCGGCGAGGCTGCGGTCGGTCAGCGCGGCCAGCCGACCCGGGTGCGGCAGCAGGTCACGGTAGACGGTGATCGCGTCCACGTTGGCCACCACCACGTCGGCGGGCACCGGGGCGGCGACGCCGGCGAGGCGTACCCCGTGCACCCGGCCGCCGGTGGCGTCGATCCGGGTGACAGTGGCGTCGGTCTGCACGACCACGCCGAGGTCCAGGCAGCGGGTCAGCAGCGCGTCGGCGAGCGTGCCCAGCCCGCCGCGCAGGTACCAGCCACCGAAGGCCAACTCGGCGTAGGGGACCGCGACCAGCGCCGCGGGTGCCCGCCGTGGGTCGGCGCCGGTGTAGGTGGCGTACCGGTCCAGCAGCATCCGCAGCCGCGGGTCGGACAGGTGCCGGCGGCCCAGGCCGCGCAGGGTGCGGCCCGGGGCGATGGCGGCCAGGTCGCCGATGCGCCAGGCCAGCGACGCGAGATCGCGGGGGGAGTCGACGGTACGGCGCAGGATGTCCCGCGAGGAGGCCTGCCACACCCGCGCCGCCCGGCGCCACAGCCGCTGCCAGTCGGCCGCCGCCCGGTCACCGAAGGCGGCCCCGATCCGGCCGGTGAACTCCACCGGGTCGGCGCACGAGTCCAGTGTCGGGCCGCCGCCGGGGAAGACGTGCCGGACGATCGGGTCCAACGGGACCAGGTCCAGGTACTCGTCGAGCTTCGCCCCGGTCGCCTCGAACAGGTCGTGGAAGACCTCGGGCAGGGTGAGCAGGCTCGGCCCGGTGTCGAAGTGGAACGAGCCGGCCGGTGTGTCGTGCGCGTACCGGCCGAGCTTGCCGCCGACCGTGTCGGCCCGCTCGAAGACGGTCACCTGGTGCCCGGTGGCGGCCAGCCGGGCGGCGGTGGCGAGGCCACCCACCCCGGCGCCGACGACCACGATCCGCGCCATACCGCGTCCTCCTAGCTGACCGGGCGACCCCGCCAGGTCAGGCGGCGTCGCTTTCGCAGATGGTACGACCGCACCGTCAGCCAACCGAGGACCACGACCGACACGGGGTGTGCGAGCGCGTCGGGCCACCATCGGCCACCTGTCGCGCGGGCGGTGAGCACCCGCCCGGCCACCCCCAGCAGGTAGCCGGCCAGGCCCACTGCGGTCACCCCCGACGCGCCGGCCACCAGACCGGCCAGCGCGATCAGCGGCGGGGCGGTGTAGAGCAGCAGCAGCGCCGCCACCACGGCCGCCGCCGCGCCCGGGTGCCCGAACGACGCCCAGAGCGACTTCGAGTACCCGTCGCGCAGTTGCGGCCAGTCGTCGTACATCCGGCAGGTGGCCAGCCGGGAGCCGTCGGCCAGGGCGATCCGCCCGCCGGCCCGCTTGACCGCCCGGGCCAGCTCGACGTCCTCCAGGATCCTGTCGGCGACCGCGGCGTGCCCGCCGGCGGCGGTGTAGCCGGCCCGGTCCACCACCAGGAACTGCCCACCCGCCGCGGCCAGCGACGGCCGCGGCGAGCGCTCCATCGCGCGCAGCGGCAGGAAGGTCAGCCAGAGCCACTGCAGCAGCGGCTGCACCAACCGGTCGGCCGCCGTCGCCACCACGATCCGGGGGTACGGCGACAGCAACGTCACCCGGGCGGCGCGCAACTCGGTGACGGCCGCGGCCACGGCGTGCGGGGCGAGCACCACGTCGGCATCGACGAAGACCAGCGCGGTGGCGTCCGGGTCGGCCCGGGTGGCCAGCTGCCAGCAGGCGTGCGGCTTGCCCAGCCAGCCCGGCGGCGGGGCGACGCCGCTGAGCAGCGTGACCCGGGGGTCGTCGCCGACCACCGCGCGGACCACGTCGGCGGTGCCGTCGGTGGACCCGTCGTCGAGGACCACGATGCGCAGCCCGGGTACGCCGCGTTGGGTGAGCAGGGCGCGCAGGCAGGGTGTGACCCGGGTGGCCTCGTCGCGCAGCGGCAGCAGCACGGCCACCGACTCGTCGACGGCGTCGGGCCGGTCGGTGGGCCGGCGCAGCCACCGGGCGGCGTTGAGCCAGGTGTGTCCGGTCAACGCGGCGACGGCGATCAGCAGGGCGAGCAGGACGGTCATCGGGTCGCGTCGACGCCGGGGCGGTGCGGCTGGTGGGCCTCCCGACCGGGGTCACCGCCCCGGTGGGCACGTAGGAAGGTCACCGTGAGCGGTACGGCGGTCACCGCCATGCCGGCGGCCCCCCAGAGCGCCGACGCGGGCAGATCGAGGAAGACCGCGTGGGCCAGGATGCTGGAGAAGTACGTCCACAGGTACAGCGCGACCATCGGGTGGTCCCGCCGATCGGTGTGCGCGGCGGTCGGCCCGGCCAGTGGGCGCAGCGCGCTCATCATCAGCACCGCGAAGAGCAGCCAGCCCAGGTAGTTGCTGACCGGGATGCCGGCCAGGCCGGGCAATGCCGGGGTGGCGTCGCGCCACACCCAGTAGCCCTCGGCCACCATCTGCGGGTCCAGGAAGAGGTCCCAGGCGGCCAGCCCCACGGTGGCCAGCGCGATCCGCCCCACCCGTCGACCCACCGTCGACCCGCTGCCGCCGGCGGTCAGTGCGCCGCCGTCGGCCGTTGCGGCGTTGCCGCCGGTCAGTCGGACCGCTGCCAGCCACGCCGGCCAGGCCATCCAGGTCCAGGCCAACGGAATGATCAGTGGCACCCCGGCCAGCTTGGGACCCAGCTCGCCCGAGTAGTCGTAGCTGCCGAACGGCACGCCGGTGGCCACCCCGATCGCCTCGATGGCGAACCCGCCGCCGGTGGCCACAGCGACCAGCGCCGCCGCCACCCGTGGGCCCCGGCTGAGCAGCGCGTGGCCGACCGAGAGCAGCCAGCCGAGGACGACGGTGGCCACGGTGAGCCCGGCCCGGGTGTCGCCGGTGGTGAGCGGGTAGCAGATCTGGGCGAGCACCAGGACGGCGAGCAGTGTCCAGGAGATCCGTCGGGTCATGACGTCGGCGGGTCGAGCGGCAGATTCCGACCGAGCACACCGAACGGCCGCTCGTCGCCGGGGAAGTGGAAGTCGCGCAGCACGTCGACGAAGCCGAACCGTCGGTACAGCCGCCAGGCCCGCGAGGTCTGCTCGTCAGCCTCCGGGGTGGACAGCAGCGTGGTGTCGCCCTCCGCCATGCCGAGCAGGGCGCGCAACTGACCGGTGCCCAGGCCGTGGCCCTGCGCCGGTGGCCGGACGTGCAGCTCGACCACCTCGAAACAGTGGGTGAGCCAGCGCGTACGGGTCGGGGCGTCCAGCGCGCGGTGCACCTGGTCGTGCCACCACTGACCGGAGGCGCCCAGATAGCCGTAGCCGAAGCCGGCGAGGTGCCCCTCGCTGGTCAGGCTGGCGACCGCCCGGAAACCCGGCCGGCGTACGTGGGTGGCGATGTAACCGCGCCGGGCCTCCAGCAGGTCGGTGCGGTATCCCATCGCCTCGCCGTAGACGGCCACCACGTCGTCCAGCCGCCGGACGAGATCGTCCGGCGTCCAGCGCACCAACCTCATGCCCGTCCACCCTTCACCGTTTCCGGGCCGCCATCGGCGACCCATCCGAGCACCGACCGGTCGCCGACCACGTCGCGCACCTCGAACCGGGCGAACAGCTCCTCGGCGTACCAGCCCGCCGTGGGGGTTCGCATGATCGCCGCCCGATGCTCCGGGTGACGGTACGCGAACGCCACCAGGTCCGTCGGGTCGCGCCACACGCTCACCGTGCCCTGCCAGCCCAACGGTGCCTCGCCGACCCCGAACCGGGCCAGCAGCCCGGGCGCGTCGCGCAGGGCGGCGGCCACCGGCGGGATCGCCCGCCAGAAGGTGGCTGCCCGGCGGGCCCGCAGCCGGGCCCGGGTCAGTGCCAGCACCGGGCCGGTGACCCGGCCACCCGACGGGTCACCGAACGGCCGCTGGCCGGACCACTCGCCCCGGCAGGTCAGTGGGCGCAGGTCGATCCGGGCCTGGGCGTGGGCGATGCGCGCCCAGGCCCGTCCGACCGACGAGTCGTCGAAGTCGGCCGCCGCGGCGGGGGAGTCCCAGACGGTCAACGCCGCCCACCGGGTCAGGTCGGCGTCCCTCGGCCCGAAGTCGGTGCCGGTCCCGGTGCCCAGCAGCTTGCCGAACCGGGCGCCCGGGAGGGCGCGCAGCCGGCGTGGGTCCAGCGCCATCCGGGTCAGCGCCCGGGGCAGCGCGCCGCGGGAGGTCCGCCACACGTGCAGCGTGACCAGCTCCGGGACCGCGCTGCTGGACTGGTTGGTCAGCGCGCTCCGCTCGCTCACGCCACCTCGGCCGGGGTGCCGGCGGTGACCCGCAGCAGTTCGGTGTAGGTGGTCGGGAAGACCGCCTGGGGTACGCCACCCGCGGCCCAGATCTCCGGGTACGCCGCCAGCGCCGTGTCCACCAGGGTGCGCAGCGGGTGCGGGTGCCCGAGGGGGGCGACTCCGCCGATCGGCTGTCCGGTGTGGGCCCGGACGAACTCCGGGGTGGCCCGGCGCAGCCGGGTGACGCCGATCGATGCCGCCAGGCCGGCGGTGTCGACCCGGTGCGCGCCGGAGGTGAGGACGAGCAGCGGCGTGTCGTCCGCGTCGAAGATCAGGGAGTTGGCGATCTGACCGACCTCGACGTCGAGCGCCTCGGCGGCCGCCGAGGCGGTGTGCACCGCGTCGGGCAGCAGGCGGACCAGGCTGGGCTTGCCGCCGCCGTCGCGCGTGCCGGCGGCGGTGAGCGCGTCCTGCACCGCTCGTACGTTCGGGTGTGGCTGCATGTCGTCATTCTTCCCGGTTCGCCGGGGTGGGTTCATCCGGCCGGCACGCTCAGCGCGTCACACGTTGCATTTTCGTCGGAGGGGAGGTGTACTGTCAGCAGCAGTTAGAACGAGTGTTCGATTGCCTCGAACGCCCGTTCCAACCAGCCGGAGCGCGGCGTTTCGCGGCGCCACCTCCGGGCGGTGCGGCTCCGCGGGCCGCACCTGGGTTTCCGGGCAGTCGCGAGCCTGGTCCCAACAGGCAGGAGCGTCGTCCGCCGCCCACGACCCCCGGGCGGCGGACGACGCACCCGCCGGTCCGCCGGCCGGGTGTGGTGTGGGGAAGCATCCACACCCGGCCGGCCACACCCGGTGCGTCTTCCTCCGCACCACCCCGACCTCGGCGTCTCGTCGGTGGCAGCAGCCGCCGCAGTGACGTCTCGGCCACGTGGAGGAGAGACACCCATGCCGACCAACCCGGCTCAGGCACCGACGGTGCCGGCACACGTGCTGCCGCATCGCACCCCCGCCCAGCTCCTCATGTTGGCCCGCCGTGGGCTGGTCGAGGCCGGCCAGACCCGACCTGACGGCCTGCGCTACGCGGCTGCCCACCTGGCCGCCCTGCGCGCGGCGGCGGCCCTGCTCGCCGCCCGGGCGCGACCCGCGCCGAGTCGGCGCAACCGGATCACCAGCGTCTGGGTCCTCCTCTGCGCGGTCGCTCCGGAGCTCGACGAGTGGTCCCGCTTCTTCGCAGCGGGGGCCAGCAAGCGTGCCGCCGCCGAGGCCGGCATCCCCCGGGTGGTCAGCGCCCGGGAGGCCGACGATCTGCTCCGCGCTGCCGAACAGTTCGTCACGGTGGTGGAAGCCGCGCTCGGCGTGGCCCACCAACCGGCTCTGGACGGCCTCGCCGCCTGATCCCGTCGTGGCGCCGGGCCCCCGCCCGGGGGGGGGCGCGGGGCGGCGGGTGGCACGGCGTGCCGGTCCTGATCTGATCCACAGCAACGACGGGGGAGTTGGTCCAATGGCGGGCCGCATGGTGGTCGGTTCCGCCGCGCTGGCCGATCTGGTGCGCCCGGCGAGCGCACCCGACCCGGTCGGTGGCCACCGGGTGCTGCCGGTGGTGCCCGAGTTGACCGGTCTGCTGCCCAACCGGGGCCTGCGCCGGGGCAGCACCATCGCGGTCGCCGCCGGCCAGCCCAGCCGCAGCGGCGGCACCTCACTGATGTTGGCCCTGCTCGCCGCGGCGTCCCGGGCCGGCTCGTGGTGTGCCGTGGTCGGGGTGCCGACGTTCGGCGCGGGCGCGGCCGCTGAGCTGGGCATCGCCCTGGACCGGTTGGTCCTGGTGCCGAGCCCCGGCCCGGAGTGGGCCACCGTGGTGGCCGCGCTGATCGACGGGGTGGACGTCGTGGTCACCACAGTGCCGGCGACGGTCTCCGCCTCGGTCGCCACCCGGTTGGCCGCCCGGGCCCGGCAGCGCGGCAGTGTGCTCGTCCCGTACGGCCGGTGGGACGGCGCGGACGTGACGTTGCAGGTGGTCCGTGGAGTCTGGGAGGGTCTCGGGCTGGGCCGGGGGCGGTTGCGCCGCCGGGAGATCACCGTCTCGGCGCGCGGGCGCGGGGCGGCCGCCCGACCCAAGGAGATCAAGGTCTGGCTGCCGGGCGACGAGTTGACCCGGGTGATCCCTCGTACGCCGCCGTCGCCAGTGGGCCGGTCGGCCGCGCCGCTCGCCCTGGTCGGTCGGGGATGACCGGCGCGCCGGCACGGACCCTGCTGCTGTGGTGCCCGGACTGGCCGGTGCTCGCCGCCGAGATCGTCGACGGGGTGCCGGCGACCGGCCCGGTCGCCGTGCTGCACGCCAACCGGGTGGTCGCCTGCTCCGAGCGGGCCCGAGCCGAGGGGGTGCGTCGGGGCCTGCGCAAACGGGAGGCGCAGGGCCGCTGCCCCCAGCTCACCGTCGTGGAGTACGACCCGGGTCGGGACGCCCGGGCGTTCGAGCCGGTGGTCGCCGCGGTGGAGGAGCTGGTCGCCGGTGTCGAGGTGGTCCGTCCGGGTGCCTGCGCGGTGGCCGCCCGGGGGCCGAGCCGTTACCTCGGCGGCGAGGAGGCCGCCGCCGAGCGGATCATCGAACACGTCGCCCAGTCCTGCCTGGTGGAGAGCCAGGTCGGCATCGCCGACGGGGTGTTCGCGGCCGGGTTGGCCGCTCGCGCCGGCCGGGTGGTGGCCCCGGGCGGAACACCGGAGTTCCTGGCCGGGTTGCCGGTCGAGGCGCTCGGCCGGTCGGCGCTGGCCGACCTGCTGCGCCGGCTGGGGGTGCGTACCCTCGGCGACTTCGCCGCGCTGCCGGCCGGCGACGTGCTGGCCCGGTTCGGGTTCGACGGTGCGCTGGCCCACCGGCTGGCCGCCGGGCGGGACCACCGCCCACTCGCCGTCCGACAGCCGCCGGCCGACCTGACGGTGACCTCGGAGCACGACGAGCCGATCGACCGGGTCGACGCGGCGGCGTTCGTGGCCCGGGCGTTGGCCGAGCAGCTGCACGAGCGGCTGGCCGGGCACGGGCTGGCCTGCACCCGGCTCGGCATCGAGGCGGTCACCGAGCACGGGCAGGAGCTGCACCGGGTGTGGCGGCACGATGGCCTGCTCACCGCCGCGGCCATCGCCGACCGGGTGCGCTGGCAGCTCGACGGGTGGCTCTCCGGCAGCAACGGCCGCGCCGGCGCCCGCGCGGCCCGACCGACCGCCGGCATCATCCGGCTGCGACTGGTCCCGGACGGGGTGATCGCCCAGGCCGGTCTGCAGGCCGGCCTCTGGGGGGAGACCGGCGAGGAGCGGGAACGCGCGCACCGGGCGTTGAGCCGGGTGCAGGGCATCCTCGGCCCGGAAGCGGTGGTCACCGCGGTGCTCGGTGGTGGGCGTTCCCCGGCCGACCAGGTGCGACTGGTGCCGTGGGGCGACGAACGACTCCCGGCCCGGCCCGAAGCTCCGCCGTGGCCGGGCCGGCTGCCGCCGCCCGCGCCCGCCGTGGTGCTGCCCAGTCCGCTCGCCGCGACCGTGCACGACGCCGCTGGCGAGCCGGTGGTGATCAGCGCGCGGTTGGCGGTGAGCGCCGCGCCCGCCCGACTGGTGGTCGGCACCGGTCAGCCAGCGGAGATCGTGGGTTGGGCCGGGCCGTGGCCGGTGGACGAGCGCTGGTGGGCGCCGGCCGAGGCCCGCCGCCGGGCCCGATTCCAGGTCAGCCTGGCCGACGGTGCTGCCCTGCTGCTGGCCGTGGAGTCGGGGCAGTGGTTGGTGGAGGCGATCTATGACTGAGTCAGGTCGATCCCTGCCCGGCGTCGGCTGGCTCCGCGCTGGCCGGGGAACAGATGTCCTGATGAGCGTGATGACTCACAGGCATCTTGATGCCTGTGAGTCATCACGCTCATCGCACCTCTCGCCGCCGGCGGGGCGACCGGATGAGCTTTAACAACCCGAAGATGCCCTGGTCGGAGCTGGAACGCGTGCTCTCCGGCCGGGCCGGTGACACCCGAGCGGGTGGCAACCGCGGGAGCAGAGGTGAGCGGCACCTGCACGTGGTGGACCCGCTCGCCGTGGACGCCGATGGTGGTGACTCCCCGGCCTGGAGCCGCCGCCGTGAGCAGTACCAGCCGCCGGAGCTGGCCCGCCCCGACGGCGTGGTGCCCTACGCGGAGCTGCACGCGCACACCAACTTCAGCTTCCTCGACGGCGCCAGTCACCCGGAGGAGTTGGCCGAGGAGGCGGCCCGGCTGGGGCTCACCGCGCTCGCCGTCACCGACCACGACGGCTTCTACGGGGTGGTCCGCTTCGCCGAGGCGGCCCGCACGCTGGGCCTGCCGACCATCTTCGGCGCGGAGTTGTCCCTCGACCTGCCCGGTCCGCAGAACGGTGAGCCCGACCCGCAGGGCGCGCACCTGCTGGTGCTCGCGCACGGCCACGAGGGGTACGCCCGGCTGGCGACCACCATCGCCCGCGCCCAGCTACGCGGCGGGGAGAAGGGCCGCCCGGTCTACGGGGAGCTGGAAGAGGTCGCCGCCGAGCTGAAGGACCACGTGCTGGTGCTGACCGGCTGCCGCAAGGGGCACGTGCCGGGGGCGCTGCTCACCGAGGGGGTGGACGCGGCGGCCCGCGAGTTGGACCGGCTGACCGCGCTCTTCGGCGCGGAGACGGTGGCGGTGGAGCTGACCGACCACGGCCACCCCGTCGACGCCGACCGCAACGACGCGCTCGCCGAGCTGGCCGCCGCGGCCGGGTTGCCGACGGTGGCCAGCAACAACGTGCACTACGCCAGCCCTGGCCGGCGGCGGCTGGCCACCACCGTCGCCGCGGTGCGGGCCCGACGCAGCCTGGACGAGATCGACGGGTGGCTGCCCGCGGCGGCCACCGCCCACCTGCGCAGCGGCGCGGAGATGGCGGCCCGGTTCGCCGCGTACCCGGGGGCGGTGGCGCGGGCCGCCGAGTTCGGCGCCGAGTTGGCCTTCGACCTCCAGCTCGTCGCGCCGCAGCTGCCGGCGTACCCGGTGCCACCGGGGCACACCGAGATGAGCTGGCTGCGCAAGCTCACCGCGGACGGGGCGCACGAGCGCTACGGGCCGCCGCAGGCGCACCCGGCGGCGTACGCGCAACTCGACCACGAACTGAACATGATCGAGGAGCTGGGGTTCCCCGGCTACTTCCTGGTGGTCTACGACATCGTCTCGTTCTGCCGCGAGCAGGACATCTACTGCCAGGGCCGGGGTTCGGCGGCCAACTCGGCGGTCTGCTACGCGTTGCGGATCACCAATGTGGACGCGGTGCGGCACCGGCTGCTCTTCGAACGGTTCCTCGCCCCGGAACGCGACGGCCCACCGGACATCGACGTGGACATCGAGTCCGACCGCCGGGAGGAGGTGATCCAGCACGTCTACACCCGCTACGGCCGGGAGCACGCCGCCCAGGTCGCCAACGTCATCTCCTACCGGCCCCGCTCGGCGGTGCGGGACGTGGCCAAGGCCTTCGGCTACTCACCGGGGCAGCAGGACGCCTGGAGCAAGCAGATCGACAGGTGGGGCTCGGTCGCCACCGTCGATGTGGAGAACATCCCCGAGCAGGTGGTGGAGTACGCCAACGAGTTGCAGACGTTCCCGCGGCACCTGGGCATCCACTCCGGTGGCATGGTGATCTGCGACCGGCCGGTGATCGAGGTCTGCCCGGTGGAGTGGGGGCGGATGCCCGGGCGCAGCGTCCTGCAGTGGGACAAGGACGACTGCGCGGCGGTGGGCCTGGTCAAGTTCGACCTGCTCGGCCTGGGCATGCTCTCCGCCCTGCACTACGGCTACGACATGATCGGGGAGAGCCTCGACCTGGGCGACATGACCCTGGATGACCCGGAGGTCTACGACATGCTCTGCCGGGCCGACTCGGTCGGGGTGTTCCAGGTGGAGAGCCGCGCCCAGATGGCCACCCTGCCCCGGCTCAAGCCCCGCGAGTTCTACGACCTGGTGGTCGAGGTGGCGTTGATCCGGCCCGGCCCGATCCAGGGCGGTTCGGTGCACCCGTTCATCCGGCGCAAGAACGGCCAGGAGCCGGTGACCTTCGCGCACCCGCTGATGCGCAACGCCCTGGAGAAGACCCTGGGTGTGCCGTTGTTCCAGGAGCAGCTGATGCAGCTCGCCATCGACCTGGCCGGCTTCGACGCGGCCGAGGCCGACCAGTTGCGCCGGGCGATGGGCGCCAAACGGTCGGTCGAGCGGATGACCCGGATCGCCGAGCGGCTCTACGCCGGGATGGCCGAGCGGGGCATCACCGGTGAGCTGGCCGACGACGTCTACCGCAAGCTCACCGCGTTCGCCAGTTACGGCTTCCCGGAGAGCCACGCGATGAGCTTCGCCTACCTGGTGTACGCCAGTTCCTGGCTCAAGCGCTACCACCCGGCGCCGTTCCTGGCCGCGCTGCTCAACGCCCAGCCGATGGGCTTCTACTCGCCGCAGACCCTGGTCGACGACGCCCGCCGGCACGGGGTGGAGGTGCGTCGTCCGGACATCAACGCCAGCGGGGCCAAGGCGGTGCTGGAGTCCACCCCGGACACCCGGTGGGGCAGCGGGCCGGGGGAGCCGCCGCACGCCTGGGGGCTGGGCGGCCCCGCCGTCCGGCTCGGCCTGTCCAGCGTGCGGACCCTCGGCGCCGACGTGGCCGAACGGATCGAGGCGGAACGGGTCGCCGGTGGGCCGTACCGGGACATGCCCGATCTGGCCCGGCGGCTCGGTCTCACCGCCGCGCAGCTGGAGGCGTTGGCCACCGCGGACGCCTTCGCCTGTTTCGGGCTGACCCGGCGGGAGGCGCTGTGGGCGGCCGGCGCGGCGGCCCAGGACCGGCCGGGTCGGTTGCCCGGCACGGTGACCGGCGCGGCGGCGCCCACGCTGCCCGGAATGGAGGCGGTGGACCGGCTGGTCGCCGACGTGTGGGCCACCGGGTTGTCGCCGGAGAGCCATCCGGCCCGGTTCATCCGGGGGCAGCTCGACGTGCTCGGCGCGGTGCCGATCGCCCGGCTCGGCCGGGTGGAGCCGGGGCAACGGATCCGGGTCGGTGGCATCGTCACCCACCGGCAACGCCCGGCGACCGCGGGCGGGGTCACCTTCCTCAACCTGGAGGACGAGACGGGGATGCTCAACGTCACCTGTTCGCCGGGGCTGTGGCAGCGCTACCGCCGGGTGGCGCGGACCAGCGCCGCGCTGGTGGTCCGGGGGCGGTTGCAGCGGCACGAGGGGGTGACCAACCTGGTCGCCGACCGGCTGGACGCCATCGAGCCGCCGGTGAGTCCCGCGTCCCGTGACTTCCGCTGATCCAGTGATCCACATTACGGTTTCCCGAGCCGCCGAGCGGGAGACTCGTTGCGAGCGGGCAGAGCGGCCCGTGATCCGTGAGGGGGAACGACAGTGACGGGAAATCACGCGTACACCGGTGGAATCGCCAACGCCCGGCGGACCCGACTGGGCAACGGCTGGGTGCCGTCGCACCTCGCCGACCCCCGCGAGTACGAGGTGACCAACGGTCCGGTGGCCAACGAGCGCCGGTCCCGGGCGGAGGACGAGACCGAGGGTGCCGAGGCCTGACCAACCGCCGCACCACGCACCGATCGGGCGTGTGGTGGGCGCACCCACCACACGCCCGCGCCACCACCGGGCCGGGTGACTAGGCTCGGCCGGGTGGAGCAGACCCGAGGCCGGTTCGCCGAGCCGCCGCTGACACCCCGCACCGCCGTGATCTGGTCGGTGCTCCGTGCCGAGCTGGACCGGCGCGGCGACGCCGAGCTCACCGTGCTGGACGTGGGCGGCGGCACCGGCGGTTTCGCCGTTCCGCTGGCCCGCGCCGGGCATCGGGTCACCGTCGTCGACGCCAGCCCCGACGCGCTCGCCGCACTCACCCGCCGCGCCGCCGAGGCCGGGGTGGCCGACCGGATCGTCGCCGTGCAGGGCGACGGCGACGCCCTCGCTGGGCTGGTCGAGCCGGCCGGCGTCGACCTGGTGCTCTGCCACGCCGTACTGGAGGTTGTCGACGACCCGACGCCGGTGGTGACCGCGCTGGCCAGCGCGCTGCGCCCGGGCGGCGCGGCCAGTGTGCTGGTGGCCGGTCGGGCCGCCGCCGTGCTGGGCCGGGCGATGAACGGGCACCTGGACGTCGCGACCGCGGTGGCCGCCGATCCGGCCGGCACCGCGGGGCCGCGCGACACGCTGCGCCGACGCTACGACGCCCCGGGCGCCGCCGCGCTGCTCGGCGCCGCCGGGCTGGTGGTCGAGGAGATCCACGGGGTACGCGTGCTGGCCGACCTGCTGCCGGCCGCGGTCGCCGACGGGCAGCCCGCAGCCCTGGTCGAGCTGGAACGTGCGCTGGCCGCCCAGTCGCCGTACCGGGACCTGGCCGCCCAACTGCACCTGTTCGCCCGCCGGCCGGCATGATCGCCGAGGCCGGTGACGGGCCGGCGCCGCTGGCGATCCTCGGGCCGCAGCACGGCGGCGGCCGGCTCGCCGACGTGCTGCCCAGCGCGCTGGCCGTGCTCGGGGTGCCCGGCTCGGCCGACCCGCTCGGGCTGGTGCCCGCGCTGGCCGGGGTACGCCGGATCGCCGTACTGCTGGTCGACGGGCTCGGCTGGTACCAGCTGCCGACCGCGGCGCCGTACGCGCCGACGCTCGCCGGGCTCGCCGCGACGGTGGCCCGCCCGCTGATCGCCGGCTTCCCGTCCACCACCCCGACCAGCCTGGTGTCGCTGGGCACCGGTGTCGCGCCGGGCGCGCACGGGGTGCTCGGCTTCACCGTGCGGGTGCCCGGCACCGATCGGGTGCTCACCCACACGGACTGGGCCGCCGATCCGTCGCCGCTGCACTGGCAGCCGGTGCCCACCCAGTTGGAGCGGGCCCGAGCCGCCGGGGTGACGACGACAGTGGTGAGTCGGCCGGAGTTCGGCGGCAGCGGGTTGACAGTCGCCGCCAACCGGGGTGGCGACTTCCGGGGCGCCGCCGGCGGAGACGCGGTGGCCGCCACCATGCTGGCCGCGCTGGCCACCGGCTCCGGGCCGACCCTCGTCTCCGGTTACCACGCCGACCTGGACCGGTACGGCCACGTCTACGGCGTCGACTCGGAGCCCTGGCGGGTCGCCGCCGCCGAGGTGGACGCCCTGCTCGCCCGGCTGGTGGACGGGCTGCCCCCGGACGCGGCGCTGCTGGTCACCGCCGACCACGGGCAGCTCGACATCCCCGCCGCGCACCGCTTCGACCTGGACACCGATCCGCGGCTGCGGGCCGGTGTGCGGTTGGTGGCCGGCGAGGCCCGGGTCCGCTACCTGCACACCGAGCCGGGCGCGACCGAGGACGTGCTGGCCGCCTGGTCGGCGGTGCTGGGCGCCACGGCCCGGGTACGCACCCGCGACGAGGTGGTGGCCACCGGCTGGTTCGGGCCGGTGCCCGAGGAACACCTGGGCCGCGTCGGCGACGTGGTGGTGACCTGCAATGACACGTACGCGGTCATGGCCAGCCGCACCGAGCGGCCGATGGCGTCGAAGTTGGTGGCCTACCACGGGTCGGACACCGCCGCCGAGCTGACAGTGCCGTTGCTGGTCGTCCGGGGCTGAGCGGGGGCGGTTCGGCCCACTGGCCGATGGTGGTGTCGTACCCCCGGGTTAACCTGCCGGGATGGGCCGCAGTCAGTCGTTGCCCCGGGGCGACGATCCGCGCTTCGGGCCGGACGCCGACGACTCCGCCAGCCCGATCCTGCACGTCGACATGGACGCCTTCTTCGCCGCGGTCGAGGTGCGCCGCCGCCCCGAGCTGCGTGGCCGGCCGGTGATCGTCGGCGGCGTCGGCCCGCGCGGCGTGGTCAGCTCGGCCAGCTACGAGGCCCGCCGGTACGGCGTACGCAGCGCGATGCCGACCAGCCAGGCCCGGGCCCGCTGCCCGCACGCGGTCTACCTGCCACCGGACTTCTCCGCGTACTCGGCCGCCTCCCGGGCCGTCATGCAGATCTTCCGGGACGTCACGCCGCTGGTCGAGCCGCTCTCCCTCGACGAGGCGTTCCTCGACGTGACCGGCGCCCGGCGGCTCTTCGGTTCGCCGGCCACCATCGCCCGGCTGATCCGTCGCCGGGTCGCCGACGAGCAGGCGCTGACCTGCTCGGTCGGGGTGGCGCCGACCAAGTTCGTGGCCAAGCTGGGTTCCACCCGGGCCAAGCCGGACGGCCTGCTGGTCGTGCCTCCGGGGCAGGTGCTCGACTTCCTGCACCCGCTGCCGGTGGACGCCCTGTGGGGGGTGGGGGAGCGGGCCGCCGAGGCGCTGCGCAAGCTCGGCCTGGCCACCGTCGGCGACCTCGCCGAGGCGCCGGTGGGCATGCTCCGTCGAGCCGTCGGCGCCGCCTCGGCGTCGCACCTGCACGAGTTGGCCTGGGGTCGCGACCCGCGCGGGGTCAGCCCCGAGCACGTCGACAAGTCGATCGGCGCCGAGGTGACCTTCGACGTCGACGTGGCCGACCCGTTGGAGATCCGCCGCGCGTTGCTCGCGCTCAGCGCGAAGGTCGGCGTCCGGTTGCGCGGCTCCGGCCAGGTCGGGCGCACCGTCTCACTCAAGGTCCGGCTGGCCGACTTCCGCACCGTCAGCCGATCTCGCACCCTCGACGTGCCCACCGACACCGCCCGTGAGATGTTCGACACGGTCTGGGCGCTCTACACCGCCCTGGACCCGGGCGAGCGGATCCGACTCGTCGGTGTCCGGGTGGAAGGACTCGCCCCGGCGAAGGGTGCTCCCCGGCAACTCACCCTCGGCGCCCCCGAGCGCGGCTGGCGTGAGGCGGAAGCTGCCGCGGACGCCGCCGCTGCCCGTTTCGGGCGGTCCGTCATAGGTCCGGCCAGTCTGATGGGCGACCGTGATCGCCGTCGAAACGAAAATCCACCCCGCCCATAGGTCGTCCCGCTTTCCGACGCGCGACCCCCCTCGTAGACTTGCGGGTAAGCAGCCGGATGGCTGCCACGGTCTGTCGGCCCGAGTGGGCCCGACCAACGTGACCGGGGAGGAGTGCCGTGCCGCTCTCGGAGCACGAGCAGCGGCTGTTCGAGCAGATCGAGCGGTCGCTTGCCGAGGACCCCAAATTCGCCTCGGCCGTGCGCGCCAGCGATCCGCGCTTCCATGCGCGGCGTCGCCTGCTCGTCGCCGCCGGCGTCATCATCGCTGGCTTGGCTCTACTGGTCTATGGCGCGGTGATCAAGACTCCACCATTGGCGGTGGCGGGCTTCGTCGTCATGCTGGCGTCGGCCGCGTTCGCGGTGCAGTCGCACCGGCGGGCGCAGTCACCCGACCTGCACGTGGTGGGCGGCACGACGAGTCGCCGTCGTCCGCGCGGTGGCCGATCCGGTCGCCGGTCGTCGATCCTGGACCGTATGGAGGACAGGTGGCGGCAGCGCCCGGAGGGGCACCGCTGAGCCGGTCCCGCCGCTGAGGCGGCGGTACGCCGCGACGAGCGGTCGTCGGGCACAGCCCCCGGCGACCTCCGTCGTATCCGCGCGCCCTTCTTCCCCGCTGACCACTCCCCGGACCACCTCTCCGCATGATCGTGCTCGATCCCGGATGTAGTGGCATCGTGCGCCAGGGAGGGGCCTCTCTCCTGGATCGGGCACGATCTTGGGTGGTGGCAGCTCAGGCAGGCAGACAGGTGGGGCGGCGGTGGTGGCCGCCGCCCCAGATCTGGAACTGCCCTGTCAGCGAGCTGCCCGGTCGGCCAGCATCCGGCGAGGGTTCCACCGCAGCAGGCGGTACCGGGCCCGCGCGGTGAACGCCACCATCCGGCCGGACCTGTCCGCCAGGGTGGTACGCCAGCGCAGCAACACCGAGGGCGGCAGCACCGTGGCGAGCAGGCGGGTCCGTCGGTCCGCCCGGGTGGCGAGCGCCGCACGGACCGCGCGGAGCGCCGGCAACAACCGCTCACCGGTCAGCGGATCCCGCGCGTAGCGGGCCCGCTCCTCCGCCCGGCCGAGCAGCCGCGCCGACCCGATCGCCTCGTCGTCGTCCAGCGCGTCCCGGACAAGTCGGTCCGCGGTCGCCCGGGGCGTCTCGGTCGGATCGACCGGGACCCGGAAGTCCACCAGCGTGTCGAGCAGCTCCGCCCAGGCGGCGTGCGCGTCCGCGCGGGCCCGGCTGGCGTCCACGCTGACCACCACCGGTCGCGCCCCCGGCTCGCTGTCGCCGTCGACACTGGCGGAGGCCACCGCCGCGCGCACCTCGCGGCCACCCCGTCGGCGGCGTAGCGCCAACCGGCGCAGCGCCGGCACCGCGAGCAGCGCCAGCAGTGCCACCAGGCCCGCCGCCCACCAGGGCCAGACCGGTGGCTGCTCGTTCGGCGTCGTCCCACCGGCCGCGAACCCCTCGTCGGTGTCCCGGTCGGCGTTGTCCGGGCTGGAGGGCCCGGCCGAAGCTCCCGGGTCCGTCGGGGTGGTCGGGACCTCGGTGTCCGGGCTGGGCGCCTCCGGCGCGTCATTGTCCGGAGCCCAGGGCGGCCGGGTCGCGCCGGGCACCCCGTACGCCGGGGTGGCGTCGAACGGCACCCAACCGGCCCCGTCGAAGTAGACCTCGGTCCAGGCGTGCAGGTTGAGGTTGGTCAGCGTGAAGGTGTCACCGTCGCGCTTGCTGCCGTTGGTGAACCCGAACGCCACCCGGGCCGGGATGCCGGCCGAGCGGACCAGCCAGGCCATCGCGGCGGCGTACTGCTGGCAGTAGCCGACCTTGTTGGTCAGGAAGTTGACGATGTCCTGACCGCTGCTGCCGCTCTCGGTGCTCAACCGGTAGCTGAACCCGTTGTCCGCCGAGAAGTGCTGGTAGATCGCCAACACCCGGTCGTAGTCCGTGCGCTTGCCCTGGATCAGCCCCTTGACCAGCTCCTCCACCTCGGGCACCGGCGCGGGGGTGGCGGTCATCTGGCGGCGTACGGGATGGTCGGCCGGCAGGGGCGGCGCGGCCCGCAACGCCGCCTGCGTGAAGGTCGAGCGGACGTAGTCGAAGGAGTACTTCCGGCCCCGGGAGTTCTCCCGGTTGGAGAAGACCACCTGCTGGTTGGTGTCGTAGAGCCAGTTGTCGCTGAGGTCGTCGGTGCTGGTCGGCTCGGCGTACACCGGCATCAGCGACATGCTGAGGCTCTTGGTGACCTCGACCGTCGCCTGATAGGTGGCCTGCTGCACGCCTGGGCCGGCCCTCTCGGCCGGGTTCGGCAGGTCCCGGTTCACCGACCGGCCGCTGGGGTTGCGCGCCTGGAAACCGCTGGGGCGCAGCTCGTCGGCGACCGCGTAGCGCAGGTAGAACGGGTTCTGCTCGGACGTCTTCACCTTCACCAGGTCGGCTACCTGGGACTGGTTGAGCTGGCCGGCGAGCGAGGCGAACAGGTCGATCCGACCCGACGTGCCACCCGAGCCGCCCCCGTTCCCGGTGCCGTTGCCCGACCCTCGGCTGAGCGAGTCGAGCAGCCCGCCGGTCATGCCGGGCACCGCCAACGGCAGCAGCACCGCCAGGGCCACCCCGACCGCCGCGAGCCGGCGGCCGGCGGACGCCAGCGGGGACGCCTCCCACACGTCGACGTCGCGGCCGTCACCGGTGAACCGCCGCCCGAAGCGGCGCACGCGGTCGACGTTGTCGGTGACCAGCAGCCAGAGGTAACCGGCGGCGCCCACCACGAACGGCACCGCGGGGACGCTGTCAACGTAGACGGCGACCGGCACCGAGTAGATGGCGAGCATCGGCAGCCCGGCCAGGGCGGGCCGACGCAACCCCACGGCCAGCACGTCCACCAGCACGGCGACCGCACCGACGCCGAGGACGGCGATGAACAGCAGCGGGTCAGTGTCCGGAACCTCGACCCCGTACGACCGCATGTCCTGCATGGAGCCGGCGAGCAGGTCACCGAAGTACGCGAAGGTGCCCGGGGTCGGCAGGATCGCGAGCAGCTCCTCGCCGCTGGGGAACAACCAGGTCAGGGCAAGCATCAGGCCGGCCAGCATGCCCAGCACCTGACCCCACAGCGGTGCCCGGACGAGTCGGGTCAGCGCGGCCACCCCGGCCACCACGGCGACCGCGATGATGGACTCGATCAACCACGTCCAGCCCTGGAAGATGGCCGACAGCGGCGCGGCGGCCAGCAGCGTGGCCACCGCCGCCACCACGCCGATGTTCCGACTGCTGATCATGAGGGGAGCCTTCCGTTCATCGCACACCGCCGGCGACCGTCTCGGCCAGCGCGGCCCGCATGGCGAACCCCTGCGCACCCCGGCCGGCCTGCGGCCACAGCGCCGGTAGCCGGCCGCCGTGGTCGACGCCGACCACCCGCCAGCCACTCTGCAACATGGCGAGGACGGCGGCGGCGTGCGCGTGTTCCGCTTCGGCGCGGGCCTTCTCGGGCAGGCTGAGCCAGGTGGAGCTGTTCAACAGGAAGCCGACGCAGGTGGCGTTGTTGCCCCGCAGCCCGGCCAGCAGCTCCGCCTCGGCCACGCTGACAGTGCCGAACAGGCCGATGATCAGACCACCGTCGGAACGCTGGCGGACCCGCTGCACGAGGCCGGTGACCTCGGCACGCTGATCCAGTCGTACCTCGGCGAGGTGGTCGAGCAGCGCCCCGTCCCCGCCGGCCTCCGAGGCGTCCACGTCCGCCCCCGCGCCGGTGACCAGCCGCAACTTGTAACCGGCCTGCCGCAGGTGGACGGCGATGCTCGCGGCGGCCGAGACCGCCCACTCGAAACTGGCCGTCGGCCCCTCGCCGCGGTGGCCGTACGCCCGGGTGTCCAGCACGACGGTGGCGCGGCTCTCCCAGGGCTGCTCCTCGCGGCGCACCATCAGCTCGCCGGTGCGGGCGGTGGACTTCCAGTGCACCCGGCGCAGGTCGTCGCCGCGCCGGTACTCCCGGGTCGCCGCGTCGTCCTCGCCGTGCACCGCCACCGAGCGGGCCCGGCTGTCGCCGCTGCCCGCGTACTCCCCGGGGAGCCGGACCGACGGCAGCGGGGTGACCTGCGGGATGACCGTCAGGTGGTCGGTGCTGGGGAACGAGCGGGTGAGCTCGCAGAGGCCGAACGGGTCGGTCATCCGGACGACCAGCGGGCCCACGTCGTAGCGGCCCCGCACGTCGGCCCGCACCGTGTACGCCACGGAGCTGGCCTGGTGCGCGCCGAGCCGCTCCAACACGACCCGGGGCCGGCTGCCCAGCGCGTAGGGCAGCCGGTCCTCCAGGAGCAGGGTGCCGGTCGGCAGCCGGGAGAGGTTCTGCAGGCGCAGCACCACCCGGGAGTTGGCCCCGACCGGAACCCGGTGCGGGTCCAGGGAACGGTTGCAGGCCAGCTTGTAGCGGCTGCGCCCGACGTAGGCGGCGGCCAGCAACGGCAGGATGGCCAACAGCACGGCCACCCGCAGCAGGTCCTTCTCGCCGAGGATGCCGGCCGAGATCGCCGCCGCGACCGCGGCGGCGAGGAAGGACCGCCCGCGGGTGGTCAGCCCGCGTAGCCCGGCACGCACGTCATGGCCTCCGCGGCTCGTAGGGCGCGCGGCCGTTTCCGGTGGCGGGCCGGGTGTCGTACGGGTTGCGCTGCCGGTCGTGGGGGAGCGGCAGGCGATGCACCAGCTCGGAGACGATGGCGTCGGTGGTGCGTCGGGCGAGCTGCGCGTCGGCGGTCGGGATGATCCGGTGGGCGAGCACCGGCACCGCCAGGGCCTGCAGGTCGTCCGGGAGGACGTAGTCGCGGCCCTCCAGGGCGGCCACCGCGCGGGCGGTGCGCAGCAACTGCAGGGTCGCCCGGGGGGACGCTCCGAGCCGCAGGTCGGGGGCCTCGCGCGTGGCGGTGACCAGGTCGATCGCGTACTGCTTGACCGCGTCCGCGACGTGCACCTGCCGGACGGTGGCGATGAGCTGTCGGACGATGGCCGCGTCGGAGACCGCGCGCAGCTCGTGCAGCGGGTCGGTGGCGCCGTGCCCGTCGAGCATGGCCAGCTCGGCGTTGGAGTCCGGGTAACCCATCGCGATGCGGGCGGTGAACCGGTCGCGCTGCGCCTCCGGCAGCGGGTAGGTCCCCTCCATCTCGATCGGGTTCTGGGTGGCGATCACCATGAACGGGGTCTGGAGCTGGTACGTCACCCCGTCGACGGTGACCTGCCGCTCCTCCATGCACTCCAGCAACGCCGACTGGGTCTTCGGCGAGGCCCGGTTGATCTCGTCGCCGACCACCAGGTTGGCGAACACGGCGCCCGGACGGAACTCGAAGTCGTGCGTCTCCTGGTTGTAGACGCTGACCCCGGTGACGTCGCTGGGCAGCAGGTCGGGGGTGAACTGGATGCGCCGCACCGTGCAGTCGATGGACCGCGCGAGGGCCTTGGCCAGCTTGGTCTTGCCGACACCTGGGACGTCTTCGATCAGGAGATGACCCTCGGCGAGCAGGACGGCCAGGGCGAGCCGCACGGTGGCGGTCTTACCCTCGATGACCTGCTCGATGTTGGCCACGATGGCCTCGCTGGCGGCGCGGAACTCGTCGTGCGGCAACAAGCCGCCCACCTCGTCCCAGGTCTGTTGTGTCACGGGCCTCCTCCTCGTCGCCGTCACGGCAGCTCTGCACAGAGAGCACCTGGACCCGCCGTTGGGTTCGCGACGCCGAGCCTCGTTTGCCGCAGGAATCTCACTGGTCTCTCAGGCTAACCATGTTTGTCGTTATCGCCGACCCCCGCAGGTAGTCCGCCGCTTACGCACCGATATTCGCCAGCTCGGGGGAACGGCTCCGAGCCGCCCGGGGGCCGGCAGGACGAACCGTGGGCGGGGTACACTGCGGGGCATGGCCGGAGTCTTCCTGCTTCTTACCGGGCCGTGCTGATGCGCTGAACGCAGCGACAGCACGGCGGCCCCTCCTGCGCGAGGGGCTTTTTTGTGCCCGCCGCCGGCCCGGCCCGGTGGTGCCGAGACGAAGCGAAGCGAAGCGAGGAGAGACGATGAGTGAGGCAGCCGCACCGGCGGGCGACATTCCCCCGTTCCGGTACACCGCGGCCCTGGCCGACGAGATCGAGATCCGTTGGCAGGACACCTGGGCGCGCGAGGGCACCTTCCACGCACCGAACCCGACCGGGCCGCTGGCCGACCCGACCCACCCGCGTGCCGGCGCGGAGAAGCTGTACGTGCTGGACATGTTCCCGTACCCCTCCGGCGCGGGCCTGCACGTCGGCCACCCGTTGGGCTACATCGGCACCGACTGCTACGCCCGTTACCAGCGGATGGCCGGGCGCAACGTGCTGCACGCGATGGGCTTCGACGCGTTCGGTCTGCCCGCCGAGCAGTACGCGGTGCAGACCGGCACCCACCCGCGCACCACCACGGTGGCGAACATCGAGCGGTACAAGGCGCAGCTGCGCCGGCTGGGGCTGGCCCACGACGAGCGCCGTTCGGTGGCCACCATCGACACCGACTTCTACCGCTGGACCCAGTGGATCTTCCTGCAGATCTTCAACTCCTGGTACGACCGCGACGCCGGCCGGGCCCGCCCGATCGCCGAGCTGATCGCCGAGTTCGAGGGCGGTAACCGGCCCACCCCGGACGGCCGCGCCTGGGCCGAGCTGAGCGTCGCCGAGCGCCGGCAGGTCGTGGACGACCACCGCCTGGCGTACGTCTCGCAGGCGCCGGTGAACTGGTGCCCGGGGCTGGGCACCGTGCTGGCCAACGAGGAGGTCACCGCCGACGGCCGTTCCGAGCGGGGCAACTTCCCGGTCTTCAAGCGCAACCTGAAGCAGTGGATGATGCGGATCACCGCGTACGGTGACCGGCTGCTGGACGACCTGGACAGCCTGGACTGGCCCGAGCCGATCAAGCTGATGCAGCGCAACTGGATCGGCCGCTCGCAGGGCGCGCACATCGACTTCGCCACGGCCGGGGCGCCGATCCGGGTGTTCACCACCCGGCCGGACACCATCTTCGGCGCCACCTACACGGTGCTGGCGCCGGAGCACGAGCTGGTCGACACGCTGGCGCCGACCAGCTGGCCGGCGGGCACGCGGGACGCCTGGACCGGCGGGCACGCCAGCCCCCGGGAGGCCGTCGAGGCGTACCGGAAGGCGGCAGCCGCCAAGACCGACGTCGAGCGGCAGTCCGACAGCAAGGAGAAGACCGGCGTCTTCATCGGCGCGTACGCCACCAACCCGGTCACCGGCGGGCAGATCCCGATCTTCATCGCCGACTACGTGCTGGCCGGCTACGGCACCGGCGCGATCATGGCGGTGCCGGCGCAGGACGAGCGGGACTGGGCGTTCGCCGAAGTCTTCGAGCTGCCCATCGTGCGGACCGTGCAGCCGACGGAGGGCTTCGACGGCAAGGCGTACACCGGGGACGGCCCGGCGATCAACAGCGCCGCGCCCGAGCACGGCCTGGACCTGAACGGCCTGGGGGTCGCCGACGCCAAGGCGGCGATCATCGCGTGGCTGGAGGCGAACGGACACGGCACCGGCGCGGTCACCTACCGGCTGCGCGACTGGCTGTTCTCCCGGCAGCGGTACTGGGGCGAGCCGTTCCCGATCGTCTACGACTCCACCGGCGCGGCCATCGCCCTGCCGGAAGAGATGCTGCCGGTCGAGCTGCCGGAGGTGGACGACTTCTCCCCGAAGACGTTCGACGCCGACGACGCCGACAGCAACCCGGAGACCCCGCTGTCGCGGCGGCGCGACTGGGTCGAGGTCGAACTGGACCTGGGCGACGGGCCGCAGCGCTACACCCGGGAAACCAACGTGATGCCGCAGTGGGCCGGCTCCTGCTGGTACGAGCTGCGCTACCTGGACCCGAGCAACTCCGACCGGTTCGTGGACGCGGAGAACGAGCGGTACTGGATGGGCCCGCGCGGCGAGGGCGACTGCGGGGGCACCGACCTGTACGTCGGTGGCGCCGAGCACGCCGTGCTGCACCTGCTGTACGCGCGCTTCTGGCACAAGGTCCTGTTCGACCTGGGGCACGTGTCGTCGTTCGAGCCGTTCCGCAAGCTGTTCAACCAGGGCATGATCCAGGCGTACGCGTACACCGACTCGCGCGGCAGCTACGTGCAGGCCGAGGAGGTCTTCGAGCGCGACGGCGCCTACTACCTGGGCGACCTGGCGGTGAACCGCGAGTACGGCAAGATGGGCAAGTCGCTGAAGAACGTGGTGACCCCCGACGAGATGTGCGCCGCCTACGGCGCTGACACCTTCCGGGTGTACGAGATGTCGATGGGCCCGCTGGAGGTGTCCCGTCCCTGGGAGACCCGGGCGGTGGTCGGCTCGTACCGGTTCCTGCAGCGGGTCTGGCGGGCCGTTGTCGACGAGCAGACCGGTGCCCTGCGGGTCAGCGAGGACCCGGCCGACGAGGCGACCCGCCGGCTGCTGCACAAGGTCATCGACGGGGTCCGTGGCGACATGGACGGCATTCGGTTCAACACCGCCATCGCCAAGCTGATCCAGCTGACCAACGGGCTGACCGGGCTGTCGGCGACGCCCCGCGAGGTGGCCGAGCCGCTGGTGCTGATGGTGGCGCCGTTCGCCCCGCACCTGGCCGAGGAGTTGTGGCGCAAGCTGGGCCACGACACCTCGCTGACGTACGCGGACTTCCCGAGCGCCGACCCGGCGTTGCTGGTGGCCGACACGGTGACCTACCCGGTGCAGGTCAACGGCAAGGTTCGTGGCCGCATCGAGGTCGCCGCCGACGCCGCCGAGGAAACCGTCCGCGCGGCGGCCCTGGACGCGGTGGCCGCGACCCTGGCCGGCAAGGAACCCCGCAAGGTCATCGTCGTGGCGGGCCGGATGGTCTCGGTCGTCGTCTGATCCCCGGCCGGTGCGGGACGCGGTGGGGTGACCGGTGTGTTCCGGCACGCTCGGTGACGGCCCGGGGTGACGAACGCGGGAACGAGCGCGATGACTCAGAGGCATCAAGATGGCTCTGAGTCATCGCGGTCTTTGGGAAATCCGCCCGCTCCCGGTGCCACGTCCCGGGCGAGAGGGCGGGGGATGAGCACGGCCGCTGGTCGGCCTCAGCACGCCGGTCGGCTCCAGCACGGGCCGCCGGTGGGCTCGGGCGTGATCAGACCGGCATGCGTCGGCGACGGCGTTCGGCGCGCCACCACTGGTGGATGAGCACCAGGCTGGCGATCAGGCCCAGGCTGGCCGGGGCGGCGGCGTACCAGTTGACCTCGCCCGGGGAACTGACCGCCGCGCCGATCGCCGCGTAGCCGAAGGCTGTGGGCGCGGACGCGATCACGCTGCCGGCCAGGAACGGCAGCACCCGGGCGCCGGTCGTGCCGTACCCGTAGCTGACCAGCCCGAAGCCGGCGATCGGCAGCAGCCGGACGGTGACCACCCCGAGCACGCTCTGCCGGGCGAACCAGCGGTCGAGGCGGGCCAGTCGACCGCGGACCCGAACGGCTACGAACTCCCGACCGAGCAACCGGCCGACGGTGAACCCGATCGCCGCGGCCAGCAGCGCGGCGCCCAGTGCGTACCCGGCGCCCTCCAGGGGGCCGAAGATCGCGCCCGCGGCGAGCGTGATGAAGGTGCGGGGCACCAGCGCCACCAGCAGCAGCGCGCCCCCGAGGATCGCCGCCACCGGGGCCAGGTCGCCCAGCCGGTCGGCGACCAACGGCAGCTGCTCCGGATCCGGATGGGGCACCAGCAGCAGCAGTAACCCGCAGGCGCCGATCAGCAGCACGAGCAGGGCGAACCGGACGGCCGACGGCTGCCGGAGCAGCCGCCGGACGGCGCGGATCATGCCCGGGCGGCGGCCACCGCGGAGCGGCGCTCGTTGCGGAGCCGGTCCGACCAGGTGTCGTCCAACGGCGGGAGCTGGTGCGCCCCGGTGGCCCAGCGCAGCAACAGGTCGGCCAGGGCCGGGTTGCGAGCCAGCGCCGGACCGTGCGAGTAGGTGCCCAGGAGCTTGCCGCGCCACGCGCCCTCGGTGGCGCCGTCGTTGCCCACCCCGGCGGTGACCCGGGCCAGCGGGGAGACCTCCGGACCGAGGTGGGTGCGACCACCGTGGTTCTCGAAGCCGGTGAGCGGAGGCAGGCCCAGCCGGGGGTCGATCTCGCCGGCCAGCTCGCCCACGGCCCGCGTCTCACCCCGGTCGGACTGCAGGTCGAGCAGCTCCAGCCCGCGGCACTGCACGCCCTTGGCGAAGAACGACGTGCCGAGCAGCTGGTAGCCGGCGCAGACGCCGAACACGACCGAGCCCTGGGCGACAGCGCGGTGCAGGCCGCCGTCGGCGAGCAGGCGCTGGGCGCCCAGCGCCTGCGGGCCGTCCTCGCCGCCGCCGACCAGGTAGATGTCGGCGGTCGCGGGCAGCCGCTCGTCCGAGCGGACCTCCAGCACCTCGACCGGCATCCCGCGCTGACGGGCCCGACGGGCGAGGATCAGGGCGTTGCCCCGGTCCCCGTAGGTGGAGAGCAGGTCGGGGTAGATCCAGACGATGCGCAGACTCTCAGATGACACGGTCCAACTCCGCTCGGATGTCCTGGAACGCGGTGTAGTTCGCGATGACCTCCAGCCGCCCGGGCGGGACCGCCCGGAGCGCGTCGTCGAACGTCCGGACGTGCTGGAACGGGACGTCGTTGACGTCCAGCCGCACCGCCAGGTCGTACGCCCGGTCGCCGGTGATCAGCACCTGCCGGCCACGGAGCGGGGCGAAGTCGACGTCGTAGAGCCAGGAGGTGTCCATGCCGTCGGGGTCGCGCGCGTTGATGGAGAGCAGGGTCGGCGCTTCGTCGGCCATGTCGAACGCCTCCAGCCAGCTGGCCGGGTTCTTGGCCAGCAGCAGCCGGATGTTGCGCCCGTCCTTGTCGACCTGCGCGTAGCGGCCGGCCACCGAGGTGACGATGCCGAGGCGGGACACCGCGTCGACCGGGCGGACGCCGAACTCGGCCGCCACCGCCAGCGCCGTCGCCGCGTTGCCGAGGTTGACCTTGCCGGGCAGCTGGAGGGAGACCTTGTGCCAGGCGCCGCTGGGGTCGAGTACGCCCTCGTCCTCGACGACCCAGTGCGGCTCCGGTCGCCGTAGCGGGCAGCCGGTGCACCACCACTGCTCGCCGGAGCGCTGGATCGTCGAGCCGCACTCCGGGCAGACCCAGGAGTCGTCGTGCCAGCGCTGGCCGGCGCTGAACCACGTCACGTGCGGCGGCTTGATGCCCCGGGCGGGGTCGCCGGGCGGGGTGGCGGCCCACACCACCAGCGGGTCGTCGGCGTTGGCCACCACCCGTACGTCGGTGTGCCGGACCAGCGCCGCGCGCCAGAGCTGCGCCATCATGGCGACCTCCTTGGCACGGTCGAGCTGGTCGCGGGAGAGGTTCAGCAGCGCGACCACGTGTGGCTCGGTCGCCTCCAGCACCTGGGCCAGATAGTGCTCGTCGACCTCCAGCACCGCGTACGGGGTGCTGCCGGCCTTGGCCAGCGCCGAGGTGTGCCCGCTGGGCATGTTGGCGCCGAACGAGTTGGTGGCGACCCGACCGAGCACGCCGACCGCGGCGGAGGTCAACCGGGTGGTGGTGGTCTTGCCGTTGGTGCCGGAGACGAGCGCGATCGCGCGCCCGGCCGACAGGTGGGCCAGCAGGTCCGGGTCGATCTTCAGGCCGATCCACCCGCCGATCACCGAACCGTCGCCACGGCCGGCCGCCCGGGAGAGCGCCGCGGCGGTCCGTGACACGGAGCTGGCCACCTTGGCCCGTAGGGGCATTTTCGCGTCCGTCACGCGAGCGAGGTTACCGGACCGCCGGCCCCACCAGATCGCCGCCGACGGTGAACCGTTCGGCCGTGGCGGCTGCGCGGGCGGCCGGGTCGGTGTCCCCCGGACGGAGTCGATCTATGTCGGAAAGCGGACCACGCCGAGGGGCGGCCGGTGCCCTCCACTCCGCTCCACCCCTCGTGACGTGCGGTTTTGCCCCCGAGCAAGGCGCGCCGCGCGGGTGAATTTGGTTGCGGGTGGAGGGAAGTGGAGTAGAGTGGGGACCAATGGTGAGGCCGGGAGGGCTCACCGGCCCGGGGGGTCAGCGGCGCCGCGAACGCCGCTCAAGGGCGAGGGGGTTGGGCCGATGTTTCTCGGCACCCACACTCCTCGCCTGGACGAAAAGGGCCGGTTGATCCTTCCGGCGAAGTTCCGGGATGAGCTGGCGGGGGGTGTCGTGGTCACCAAAGGGCAGGAGCGCTGCCTCTACGTCTTCCCGACTCCTGAGTTCCAGCGGATCGCGGAGCAGTTGCGCGCACAGCCGATGACACACAAGGCGGCCCGGGCCTACAGCCGGGTCTTCTTCGCCAGTGCGCACGACGAGGTTCCGGACAAGCAGGGTCGGGTGACCATTCCGGCCCACCTGCGCGCCTACGCCGCACTCAACCGCGAGCTGGTGGTGATCGGCGCGAGCACGCGGGTGGAGATCTGGGACAAGGTCGCCTGGGAGACCTACCTCGCCGAGAGCGAAGACGACTTCGCCGACATCGAGGAGGGGGTGCTGCCCGGCGGTCTGTAGGGCGGTAACGGCGCCCGACGTACTGCGAGATCTCCAGCCGCTTTCGAGTTCCTGGCATCACTTCCCCGGTGCCAGGCGCACGATCCAGTCACTGGGCGACGGTCCGGTGTCAGGCGGGAGCGGATGGGGATCTGGCGGTACGACGGCAGCGCCGTCCGACGACAGGCGCATGAGAAGAACGGACGTTTCAACCAGTGGGGGTCAACATGGGGGAGTTGCGCGGCACGCACGTGCCGGTGCTGCTCGAGCGGTGCCTCGAGCTGCTGGCCCCCGCGCTGGGTCGAGGCGGCCGGACGGTCTACGTCGACGCGACGCTCGGCCTGGCCGGGCACGCGGAGGCGGTGCTCGAGGCGCATCCGGAGACGGTCCTGATCGGGCTCGACCGGGACACCGAGGCGCTCGCTCACGCGCGGGTCCGGCTGGCCCGGTTCGCCGATCGGGTGCACCTGGAGCACGCCGTCTACGACGAGTTGCCGGACGTGCTGGAGCGGCTGGGCTATCCGGCCATCGAGGGCATCCTGTTCGACCTGGGTGTCTCGTCGTTGCAGTTGGACGCGCCCGACCGCGGGTTCGCCTACGCCCAGGACGCGCCGCTGGACATGCGGATGGACCAGACCCGGGGGGTGACCGCCGAGGAGGTGGTCAACACGTACGCGCATCCGGACCTGGCCCGGGTGCTGCGGGTCTACGGCGAGGAGAAGTTCGCCGGTCGGATCGCCTCGGCGATCATCCGGCAACGGGAGCGGGCCCGGATCACCTCGTCCGCCCTGCTGGCGGAGCTGGTTCGGGACTCCATTCCGGCACCAGCCCGACGAACGGGCGGTCACCCGGCAAAGAGAACGTTTCAGGCTTTACGGATCGAGGTAAACAGAGAGTTGGCAGCGCTGGAGACAGCGTTGCCAGCCGCACTCGACGCACTGACCGTGGGCGGTCGCATGGTGGTCCTGTCCTACCACTCGCTGGAGGACAGGCTCACCAAGGCGGCCCTCACGGACCGGGTCCGCAGTAAGGGCCCGATTGACCTCCCGGTCGAGCTTCCCGGGTCCGGTCCGACGTTCCGGCTGCTCAGCCGGGGCGCCGAACTGCCCGGGGAGGCGGAGGTTGCCGCGAACCCGCGGGCCGCCTCGGTGCGGCTGCGGGCCGCGGAGCGACTCGACCCGAACGCGACTGAGCTTGGGCGGACCGACCGCGAACGGTCCCGCCGACGGGTGAAGGGAATGCACCAACCGGGCACGGGGTCCGCCTGATCCGTGGGGGGTCAGGGGCACCGGGACGGCTAGAGGGACTGATGTTGAGGGGGAGGGACATGAGCATTGACAAGCGCGACCGCCGGGACGTCACCGGCGGCGGGCAGCGCGCACCGCGGTCGGGGGGCCGGACCGCGGCGGAGCGGGCTCCGCGCCTCGGTAACGGTACGTCACGCATCGATCGAGTGAACCGGCAGGGGGAGACTCGCGCCCGGGGGGCGCGCGAGTTCCCGACTCAGGGCACCGCCGCGCTGCGTCCGGTCGAGAAGGCCGGCAGTGCGCCCGTCGCCCGCCCGCCCCGGTTGCGGGTGGCGCCGCCGCCGCCGATCTCGGTGCCGCGGGCGCCGTTCGCGGCGCTGATCGTGGTGCTGGTGGTCGGCGGGGTGCTGGGCATCCTGGCGGTCAACACCAAGATCAATGAGAACGCGTTCCGGTTGGAGCGGTTGCAGCAGCAGCAGGCTCGACTGGACCTGGAGAAGCAGCAGCTGGACAAGCAGATCGCCGAGGCCGAGGCGCCGGGCAACCTGACCGCCGAGGCGCGGCGGCTGGGCCTGGTCGACGCCGGCGAGCCCGGCTACATCCGGCTGCCGGACGGCAAGACCCTCGAGGTGCCGCAGCCGGCCAACGGCCAGCCGTCGGTGACCAGCCAGGGTGCGGGAGGCTGACCGGTGCCACCGAGGTCGGACGAGCCGCGCCGGGACCCTACGGGGTCCCGGCGCGGTTCTGCACGTGATGCCAAGCCCGCCGACGGCGAGCCGCGCACCGGCGAGCCGGGCATCGGGGGCATCTCCGGCGCGCGCGCGTACACCCCGAGGGGTCGCACGGTCCGCGAGGAGCGCGGCACGCCGCCGCGCGGCCAGGGCGCCGAGCAGCGGCGTACGCCGCGTAGTACCCGCTCCGGTGACCCGTTCCGGCCGGCCTTGCAGGTGCTCGACGGCGGCCGGGCCGCCGCCCGTTCCGGCCGGCGCGACGCTCCTGCCGCCGGACGCGGTGGGGTGGTGCGGACCGTCGTGCCGCGTACCCCACGGGGTCCGGGTGGGGACGAGCCGCCACCGCGTCGCCGCACCACGCCACGCGCGCCGCGTCGCGCCGACCGGCCGGCGGCCCGGCGGCCGTCCCGCAAGCCGCGACGCCCGCCGAAGCTCGCCGACTCGCGGCTGCGGCTGCGGTTGGGCACCGTGCTCGCGCTGACCCTGTTCGCCGTCATCGGGATCCGGTTGATCTTCCTCCAGGCGGTCGACGCCCCGGCCTACGCCGGAGGTGGCGTCACCGACCGCACCCGCACCGTCGAGCTGCCGGCGCCGCGCGGCGCGATCTACGACAGCACCGGCGCGCCACTGGCCCGCAGTGTCGAGGCGCGGTACGTGTACGCCGACCCGACCCAGGTCGAAGATCCGGCCGGCACCGCGAAGGCGCTCTCCCCGCTGCTCGGCATCCCGGTGTCGAAGCTGATGGAGCTGATGAAGCCGCGCAAGCTGGAGAACGGCATCGCGTCCACGTTCGCCTACCTGGCGCGGGGCGTGGAGATCCCGACCGCCAAGCGGGTGCAGGCGCTGGAGCTGCCCGGTATCGGGGTGCACCGCGACGAACGTCGCGACGTGCCCGGCGGTGACCTGGCGGCCAACCTCATCGGCTTCACCAGCCAGGACATGGACGGCCTGGAAGGGCTGGAGGCCCGCTACGACAACGTGCTCGCGGGGCAGGACGGCAAGCGGGTGTACGAGGCCGGCCTCGGCGACCTCGGAGCGCCCATCCCGGGCGGCTACAGCCGGACCACTCCCGCCAAGCCGGGCAGTTCGCTGTCCCTCACCATCGTCCGTGACCTGCAGTTCCGCACCCAGCAGATCCTCAGCGCGGGCATGGCCAAGGTGCCGGGCGGCACCGGCGCCGCCGTGATCATGGAAATTCCCACCGGCGCGGTGCTGGCCCAGGCCAGCAACCCCACCTACGACGCGGCGAAGCCGCTTCCCAGCGACCCGGTCGCCCGGGAGGACGCCGCGACCAGCTTCGTGGTCGACCCGGGCTCGGTGCACAAGGCGATCACCTACGGCGCGGCGCTGCAGGAGGGGGTGATCACCCCGGACACCACGTTCCCCGTCGCCAACGCCATCAAGATGGGCGACACCTGGTTCCCCGACACACACCCGGCCGACGGCAAGCGGATGAGCATCCCGGGCATGCTCGCCTACTCGTCCAACGTCGGCGCCATCACTGTCGCCGACCGGCTCGGCCGGGACCGGCTGATCGACTACCAGAAGCGATTCGGGCTGGGTAAGCCCACCGGTGAGGGGATGCCCGGGGAGGCCAGCGGGCGCCTGTTGCCGGCCGACGAGTGGAGCGGGTCGTCGTACGGCTCGGTGCCGATCGGGCACAGCGTCGACGCCACACCGCTGCAGATGACCGCCGCGTACGCCGCCATCGCCAACAACGGCACGTACGTGCAGCCGCACCTGGTCAAGGAGGTGATCGGCCCGGACGGCAAGCGCACCCCCGCGCCGGCCCCGGCGACCCGCTCGGTGCTCAGCCCGCAGAACGCGGCGGCCCTGCGCACCATGCTGGAGGCGGTCACCACCGTCGACCGCGCCACCGGTCTGACCGCCGCCGTCCCCGGCTACCGGGTCGCCGGCAAGACCGGCACCGGGTGGCGGCTGGTCAACGGCAAGAAGCAGCCCGGTGAGGTGTCCTCCTTCATCGGGATGGCTCCCGCCGAGAACCCCCGGTACGTGATCTCGGTTTTCGTGTACGCACCCAACAACGGGGGCGCGGCGGTCGCCGGGCCGGCGTTCCGGGACATGATGCAGTTCACTCTGCGTCACTACCGGGTGCCACCTTCCGTCGCCGGATCCGCGCCCAAGTTTGTGGTCTATCCGCGCTGAGCAGCAATGGCGGGACATCATCGGTGAGTGCCGACGAACCACCGGGGCGGCTGTGCGGCCGGAACCGGACGACCGGGTAGGGTCTGACGCCGTGCCCGGCAATCCACGTCCACGTACCGTGACCGGAGTTCGGCTCGGTGATCTCGCCATCCGGCTCGCCGTCGACCCTCCGGCGGACGCTGCCGCGGTGGTCGTCACCGGCGTCACCCACGCCAGCCAGGAGGTTCGCTCCGGCGACCTGTACGCGGCGCTGCCCGGTGCCCGTCGGCACGGTGCGGAGTTCGCCGCCGGTGCCGCCGAGGCGGGTGCGGTGGCGGTGCTGACCGACCCGGCGGGCGCGGAGCTGGCGGCGCAGAGCGGTCTGCCGGCCCTGGTGGTGCCCGACCCGCGCGCCGTGCTCGGCGAGCTGGCCTCGGCCGTGTACGGCGACCCGACCGCCGGTGTCACCGTGATCGGGGTGACCGGCACCGCCGGTAAGACGTCCACCGCGTACCTGATCGAGTCGGGGCTGCGGGCCGCCGGGCACACCACCGGGCTGGTCGGCACGGTGGAGACCCGGCTCGGTGACCTGGTGATCGACAGTGTGCGCACCACCCCCGAGGCGACCGACCTGCACGCCATGCTGGCCACCGCGCGCGAGCGTGGGGTCACCGCCGTGGTCATGGAGGTCTCCAGCCACGCGTTGGCCATGGGCCGGGTGGGCGGGGTGCGGTTCGCCGTCGGGGGGTACACCAACTTCGGCTCGGACCACCTGGACTTCCACGCCGACAGCGACGACTACTTCGCCGCGAAGGCCCAGCTCTTCGACGGGCGCTGCGCCGTCGAGGTGCTCAACCACGACGACCCGGCGTTGAAGCCGCTGCTCAAGCCGGGCACCGTCACCTACTCGGCGGCCGGTGACCAGGGCGCGACCTGGTGGGCCGACGGGGTGGGCGGCGAGGGGTACGCGCAGCGGTTCACCGCGCACGGCCCGGACGGGGTCGCAGTGTCCGCCGGTGTCGCGTTGCCCGGTCGGCACAACGTGGCCAACGCGCTGCTGGCCATCGCCGCGCTGGTCGGCGCCGGGGTGGACCCGGTAACCGCCGCGACCGGTGTGGCCGCCTGCCGTGGCGTCCCGGGCCGGCTGGAGCTTGTCGACGTGGCCGCGCCGGTGCGCGGGGTGGTCGACTACGCCCACAAGTCGGACGCGATAGTGGCCGCGCTGGCCGCGTTGCGCGAGTTGAGCGCCGGCCGGCTGATCTGTGTGATCGGCGCCGGCGGGGACCGGGACCGGGGCAAGCGGCCGGTGATGGGCGCCGCCGCGGCGGAGGGAGCCGACGTGGTGCTGGTGACCGACGACAATCCGCGTACCGAGGACCCGGGGGAGATCCGCGCCGAGGTGCTCGCCGGGGCGTACCGGGCCGGCACGCCCGCCCGGATCATCGAGGTGGCGGGCCGCCGGGCCGCTATCGACGAGGCGGTCCGGCTGGCCGAGCCGGGCGACGTGATCGCGCTGCTCGGCAAGGGACACGAGCGTGGCCAGGAGGTGGCGGGCGAGGTGTTTCCGTTCGACGACAGCACCGAGTTGGCCGAGGCCCTGCGGGCCCGCTTCGGGGACCTGGCGGGCCAGCGGTGATCGCGCTGAGCCTGGCCGAGGTGGCCGCCGCGGTCGACGGTCGGCTGGTGTCCGCCGACCCGGACGTCACCGTCACCGGTTCGGTGGAGTTCGACTCGCGCAAGGTGGGCCCCGGTTCGCTCTTCGTGGCCTTCCCGGGGGAGAAGGTTGACGGGCACGACTACGCCCAGACGGCGATCCAGGCCGGCGCGGTGGCGGTGCTCGGCAGCCGCGAGGTGCCCGGCGTGCCGATGGTGCTCGTCGACGACGCCCTGACCGCGATGGGCCGACTGGCCCGCGCGGCGGTGGACCGGCTGCCCGGCCTGACCGTGATCGGCATCACCGGCTCGTCCGGCAAGACCACCACGAAGGACCTGATCGGTCAGCTGACCGCCCGGCTCGGGGCCACCGTGGCGCCACCCGGTTCGTTCAACAACGAGCTGGGGCACCCGTACACCGCCCTGCAGGCCGACCCGGACACCCGCTACCTGGTGATGGAGAAGGGCGCGCGCGGGGTCGGGCACGTGCGGTACCTGTGCGAGCTGGTGCCGCCCCGGATCTCCGTGGTGCTCAACGTCGGCACCTCGCACATCGGCGAGTTCGGCTCGCAGGAGGCGATCGCCCAGGCCAAGGGTGAGCTGGTCGAGGCGCTGCCGCCAGACGGGCTGGCCGTGCTGAACGCCGACGACCCCCGGGTGGACGCGATGGCGAGCCGTACGCAGGCCCGGGTGGTCCGCTACGGCGAGGCGCCCGACGCCGACGTGCGCGCCGAGGACGTCACGCTCGACGAGCGGGGGCACCCGTCGTACACCCTGGTCACCCCGGAGGGGCGCGCGCCGGTGCGGCTCCGGCTGGCCGGCCGTCACCAGGTCGGGAACACGCTCGCGGCGGCGGCGGTCGCCCGGGAGCTGGGTATGCCGCTGGCCGAGCTGGCCACGGCCCTGGGCGGGCTGGGGTTGGTCTCGACCCGCCGGATGGACGTCTTCGACCGTCCCGACGGGGTGACCGTGATCGACGACTCGTACAACGCCAACCCGGCCTCGATGTCGGTCGCGGTGCGGGCGCTGGCCAGCATGGGTCAGGGGCGGCGTACCGTCGCGGTGCTTGGTTACATGGCCGAGCTGGGCCCGTTCGAGTACGACGGCCACGCCGAGGTCGGCCAACTCGCGGCCGAGCTGGGTGTCGACCGGCTGCTCGTGGTGGGTGAGCCGGCTGCGCCGATCCACGAAGGCGCGACAGCGGTAGCGAACTGGGGAGGAGAGTCGGTGCTGCTCACCGATCAGGCGGCGGCCGTCGAGGTGCTGCGGAACGAGCTACGACCGGGTGACGTCGTCCTGGTCAAGGGTTCCCGGTACCGGACCTGGGAGGTGGCCGACGCCCTGCGCGCCGACGCCGACGGCGAGTCGGTCCGGGGCGCGAGGAGCGAGCTTGCGAGCCCCGCAGTCGCGACCGAAGGTGGCACCGAATGAGGGCGGTCATCGTCGCCATCGGGGTGGCCTTCCTCGTCTCGCTCTTCTGCACCCCGATCGCGATCAAGGTGTTCACCCGGCTCAAGGCCGGTCAGCCGATCCGGTCCGACGGCCCCGCCATGCACCAGGGCAAGAAGGGCACGCCCACGATGGGCGGCGTGGTCTTCATCCTGGCCACGGTGATCGCGTACGTGGCCGGGCACCTCGCCCTGACCACCCTGCCGGACCAGCAGATCGCCCAGGTGGAGCCGACCATCACCGCCCTGGTGCTGCTGGGTCTGATGGTCTTCTCCGGCGCTGTGGGTTTCCTCGACGACTTCCTGAAGGTGCGCAAGCGCAACAGTGCCGGGCTGAACAAGCGCGGCAAGTTGCTCGGGCAGATCCTGGTCGGTGCGGTCTTCGGGGTGATCGCGCTGTGGTTCCCGAGCACGATGACCAACGGCTCGGGTCTGGCGACCAACACCGAGACGGTGGGCAGCACCACGCTGAGCTTCATCCGGGACATCGACTTCCTGGAGGTCAGCAAGGTCGGCGCGGTGATCATCTTCATCTTCGTGGTGATGGCCGCGACGAACGGCGTCAACCTCACCGACGGTCTGGACGGTCTGGCGACCGGCGCGTCGGTGATGGTGCTCGCCGCGTACGCGCTGATCGCGTTCTGGCAGTACCGGCACTGGTGCGCCGACCCGAGCTACACCCAGCCGTACTGCTACGAGGTCCGCGACCCGTTGGAGATCGCGCTGATCGCCGGGGCGGCGGCCGGGGCCTGTGTGGGCTTCCTGTGGTGGAACACCTCTCCGGCCCGGATCTTCATGGGTGACACCGGGGCGCTCGGGCTGGGCGGTCTGATCGCCGGCATGGCGATGTCCACCCGCACCATCCTGCTGCTGCCGATCATCGGCGGGCTCTTCGTGATCATCACGATGTCCGTGGTGATCCAGATCATCTCCTTCAAGACCACCGGTAAGCGGGTGTTCCGGATGTCTCCTCTACAGCACCACTTCGAGTTGGCCGGCTGGAGTGAGGTCAACATCGTGGTGCGCTTCTGGATCATCGCCGGTATCGGCGTGGCCATCGCCCTGGGCCTGTTCTACAGCGAGTTCCTCGCCAACATGACCTGATCCCGCCGAGCCCTGAGGGCGGGTTCGACACGCCCGGTGGGGCGTTGTCGGGCGGTGGGGCGTGTTCAGCGGTGATGATGTCGGGGTGGGGGAGGAAATCGGCACCGAGGATGGGACTGTCGGACGGCCGCGACGGTCGCCGAGCGCGGCGCGTACACCGTTGACCGTCGGGGCGCGCGGCCCGGAGCCCGGCGCGGCGGCCCGTGAATCCGGGCCGGGGGCGCGGGAGTCCGGGCCGGCGGGACGCGAGCCGGAGGCCGTGGCGGCCACCCCGCTGCGCGGCATCGACGCGGCCGGTGGCCTCGCCGCGCTGCGCGGCCTGCTGGACCGACCGCTGACCTCCTACTACCTGCTGCTGTCCTGCGCCGGCCTGCTGCTGCTGATCGGGCTGACCATGGTCTTCTCGGCGACCAGCGTCAAGGACTACGCCGAGGACGGCAACGCCTCGGCCTCGGTGACCAAGCAGGCCATCTTCGCGGTGATCGGCATCGGCGCCTTCTGGATCTGCCAGCGTCTGCCGGCCAGCACCTACCGGTCGCTGGGCCGGCCGCTGCTGTTCACCTCGATCGGGTTGTTGCTGCTGCTCAACCTGCTGCTCGCCTACGCCCGGCTGACCCGGCAGGAGTCAGGGCAGATCGGCCCGATCGAGGCACGGCTGAACTGGCTGTTCATCGGCGGGATCCAGCTGCAACCGTCCGAGCTGGCCAAGTTCGCGATGGTGCTCTGGGGCGCGCACCTGGTCGCCCGCAAGGGCGCCGCGCTGGGCTGGTGGCGCGAGCTGGCCACCCCGCTGTTCCCGATCGTGGGCCTGCTCTTCGTCCTGGTCGGTTACAACGACACGGGCACGATGCTCTGCCTGCTGGCCCTGGTCGTGGGCCTGCTCTGGGCCGCCGGGGTGCGGATGCGGGTGTTCGGCGCCCTGGCGGCGGCCGGTCTGGTCGGGATCGGCCTGCTCGTCGCGGTGGCCTCGCTGGGCGCCGGTTCCGGCGAGCGCGGCGCGGACAACTACCGGCTCGCGCGGCTGGACATGTTCTTCAACCCACCGGACCCGGAGACCTGCAAACTCAACGACTGTCTCCAGTTCTACCAGGGGCGGCTGGCCATCGAGCACGGCGGCTGGTTCGGTGTCGGGCTGGGCAAGGGCAGCCTGAAGTGGGACTGGCTGCCCGAGGCGCACAACGACTTCATCTTCGCGATCATCGCCGAGGAGCTGGGCGTGATCGGCTGCACCGTGGTGCTCAGCCTGTTCGCGGTCCTCGCGTACACCGGGTTCCGGATCGCCCGGCGGGTCGACGACCCGTTCCGCCGGCTCGCCGCCACGGCCGTGACCACCTGGCTGGTCAGCCAGGCCGTGATCAATATCGGTGGGGTGGTCGGGCTGCTGCCGATCACCGGCCTGCCGCTGCCGTTCATCTCCGACGGCGGAAGTGCCCTGGTGGTGACGTTGGCCGGCATCGGCATGCTGGCGTCCTTCGCCCGCGCCGAACCCGATGCGGCCAGAGCACTGCATGCCCGTCCGCCGGCCCGGTGGGTCCGACTACTCTGGGCCCCGTTGCCGCCGCTTCCCGGCCGGCGTCGCCGGCCGGCGTCGCCGCCCGCTGGCCGAGGGTCAGTGCCCCGGTCCCGCGAGCGGCGCCACGACGACCAGGCCGTGCCGCGCGGGGTCCGCCAGGACCGCAACCGCAGGGGTACGGCGAGCGAGAGGAGACGCTGATGGGTCCGCTGCGTTCGGTGGTGCTCGCGGGAGGTGGCACCGGGGGGCACGTCTACCCGCTGCTCGCCTTCGCCGACTGCCTGCGCCGACACGACCCGGGCGTCCGGATCACCTGCCTCGGCACACCCCGGGGCATGGAGAACGACCTGATCCCGCCGCAGGGTTACGACCTGCGGCAGATCCCGGCGTACCAGCTGCCCCGGTCGGTCAACATGAACCTGGTCCGCACCCCGGGCCGGATGTGGACGGCGGCCCGCGCGGCGGGCAAGGTGATCGACGAGGTGCGCGCCGAGGTGGTCGTCGGCTTCGGCGGGTACGTCTCGGTGCCCGCCTACCTGGCCGCGTGGCGTCGTGAGCTGCCCATGGTGATCCACGAGGTGAACGTGCCACCGGGCGTGGCCAACCGGCTGGGCATGAAGTTCACCAAGAACGTGGCCGTCGGCTTCCCGAACCAGCCGAGCCAGGCCGAGTCGTTGCGGGACGCCACGGTGGTCGGGGTGCCGCTGCGCCGCGCCATCACCAGTCTGGACCGGTACGCGCTGCGCAACGCCGCCCGCGCCCACTTCGGGCTCCGCCCGGACCTGCCGGTGCTCTTCGTCTCCGGCGGCTCGTCCGGCGCCCGCTCGATCAACCTGGCGGTCTCCGGCGCGGCCAAGGAGCTGGCTCGCAACGGCGTGCAGGTGCTGCACGTGATGGGTGCCCGCAACGAGCCGGTGCCGATCCCCACCGACCTGCCGGTGCCGTACGTGACGCTGCCGTACCTGTCGGAGATGGAGCTGGGTTACGCCGCCGCCGACCTGATGCTGGCCCGGGGCGGGGCGATGACCGTCGCCGAGGTGGCCGCGATCGGGTTGCCCACGATCTACGTGCCGTACCCGCACAGCAACCAGGAGCAGCGACGCAACGCGCTGCCGGTGGTGGAGGCCGGCGGCGGGCTGCTGGTCGACGACGCGGAGCTCACCCCGGACTGGCTGGAGCGCACCGTCATCCCGCTCATCCGTGACCCCCAGCGGCTGTACACGATGGGGGCCGCCGCCGGGGCGTACGGCCGGCGCGACGGCGACGAGGCCCTGCGTTCCTTCGTGCTGGCGGCGGTGGCCCGATGACCGCGCAGTTCACCCCGGCCGGCACGCTCACCGCCGAGGACCTGGGCGCCGTCCACCTGATCGGGGTGGGTGGGGTGGGCATGCTCGGCGTGGCCCGGCTGCTGCTCACCCGGGGCATCCGGGTCTCCGGCAGCGACCTGCGGGAGTGGCCGTCGCTGGCGGGCCTGCGGGCGCTCGGCGGCACCATCCACCTCAGTCACGAGGCCAGCAACCTCGACGGGGTCGACACCGTCGTCTACTCGTCGGCGATTCCGCAGGACCACCTGGAGTTGGTCGAGGCGCGTCGGCGCGGCCTGCGGGTGCTGCACCGCTCGGAGGCGCTCGCCGCGGCGATGACCGGCCGTCGCGCGGTGGCCGTCGCCGGCACGCACGGCAAGACCACCACCACGTCGATGGTGACGATGGTGCTCCAGCAGGCCGGGGTGGACCCGTCCTTCGTGATCGGCGGGGAGATCTCCGAGGTCGGCTCGGGCGCGCACCACGGCACCGGTGAGCACTTCGTGGTCGAGGCGGACGAGAGCGACCGCTCGTTCCTCATCTACCGCCCGTACGTCTCGATCATCACGAACATCGAGGCGGACCACCTGAACACCTACGGTGACTACGCGACGCTGGAGGCGGCGTTCGTGGAGTTCGCCCGCCTCACCGACCCGGACGGGTTCATCATCACCTGCGCCGACGATCCGGGCGGTCGACGGCTGGCCGAGAGCCTGCGGTCCGAGGGGCGGCGGGTGTTCACCTACGGCGAGGCGGACGACGCCGACCTGCGGTTGACCGAGATGGTCTCCTCGGCCCGCGGGGTGCGCTACCTGGCCGCCGTCGACGGTCGGTCGCTGGGCGAGTTCCGGCTGCCGGTGCCGGGACGGCACATGGGGCTGAACAGCGCCGCCGCGGTGCTCACCGCGTACCTGCTGGAGTTGCCGCTGGAGGCGGCGGAGGCCGCGCTGGCGGTCTTCCCCGGCGTGCGTCGGCGCTTCGAGCGCAAGGGTGCCGCGGACGGCGTGCTGGTCTACGACGAGTACGCGTACCACCCGACGTCGATGACGTTGGCGATGCAGACGCTGCGCGAGGTCGCCGGGGACGGCCGGCTGATCGTGGTCTTCCAGCCGTACCGGCTGTACCGCACCCGCGACAACCAGGCGGAGATCGCCGCGGCGTTGGCCATCGCCGACGAGGTGGTGCTGTTGGAGGTCTTCGGGCCGGGTGAGCTGCGTCAGCCCGGCGAGGGCTCGGCGGCGCTGATCGCGGCGGTGGAGCTGCCCGCCGACCGCAAGGTCTTCGTGGAGTCGTGGGAGCAGGCCCCGGTCGAGGTGGCCCGTCGGGCCCGCTCGGGGGACGTGGTGGTCACCATGGGTGCCCCGCCGATCTCGCTGATGGGCGACGAGTTGCTGGCCGCCCTGGGTGAGCGTACGGCCGGCTCGGCATCCACCGCGACCGTCGACCCGGTGGCCACCTCCCCGGCGATCGGTGATCCGGTGCCGGGTGGGGCCACGTCCGGTGGCGACGGTGCGGCTCTCGGTGGCACCGCCGTGCCCGGCGGCTCGGCGCCGACGGCCGGATGAGTCCCGGCCCGGCCCGGGGGCGGACCAGCGCCGCCGACGGCGGCGCCCCGCGCCGAGGTCCGGCCCGGCGGTGGCAGCTGGTCCGGGCGGGCCGCGACGCGGTGCCGCCGTCGACCCGCCGGTTCATGGCGCGTGCCCGGCAGCGTCGCATGCGTGCGGCGCTGCCGTGGGCGGTGGCCGCCGGGGTGCTCGCCCTGGCCGGGCTGGTCGCCTGGACGGTGCTCGGCACCGGGCTGTTCGGCGTGCGTGAGGTGCGGGTGGAGGGTGCCAAGCTGGCCACTCCGGTGCAGGTGCACGACGCGGTCGGCGTTCCGGACGGGGTGCCGTTGGCCCGGGTGGACCTGGCCGCCGCGGCCCGACGGGTCGGCGCGCTGCCGGTGGTGGAGCGGGCCACTGTGTCCCGGGACTGGCCCGACGCGCTGGTGGTGCGGGTGACCGAGCGGACCGCGGTGGCGGTGGTGCCGCAGGGGGAGGCGTTCGCCATGATCGACGGGAGCGGGGTGGCGTTCCGGACGGTGGAGCGACGCCCGGCCGGCCTGCCGCAGGTGACGGTGGCCCGGCCGGCCGCCGACGACCCGGGCACCCGGGCCGGGCTGGAGGTGCTCGTCGCGCTGACGCCGCAGCTGCGCGCGGAGCTGGTGGACGTGAACGTGGAGGGGCTGGCCCGGATCAGCCTGCGGTTGCGGGGGGACCGGACGGTGATCTGGGGGGACGCGACGCGGGGCACTGACAAGGCCCGGGTGGCCACTGCGCTGCTCGACGAGGACACCGACCGGATCGACGTGAGTGCGCCGGATGTGGTGACCTTCCGTTGACCGGTGAGCGTGCGGGGACGTGACCCGTCGCGCTCCGCGCGGCGACACGCCGCCCGGGTCCTTGGCTCATCGGGCGGTGGCGCTTACGTTGCCCCGAAGAGGATCAGTGGTTGACATAACTGTAAGCCTCTAGTAGAGGGTTAGGGTTCACCCCTGATCCTCGCTGGTGACAGCTGTTGTCGGCCGCTGGGCTGGCCACGCCGTACCCGGTCGGCCGAAGCCAATCTCGAAGGAAAGGACCGGAGATGACACCTCCGCACAACTACCTGGCGGTCATCAAGGTCGTCGGCATCGGGGGTGGCGGCGTCAACGCCGTCAACCGGATGATCGAGGTTGGGCTCAAGGGCGTCGAGTTCATCGCGATCAACACCGACGCGCAGGCGCTGCTGATGAGCGACGCCGACGTCAAGCTCGACGTCGGGCGCGAGTTGACCCGTGGCCTGGGGGCCGGGGCCAACCCGGACGTCGGCAAGAACGCCGCCGAGGACCACCGCGACGAGATCGAGGAAGTGCTCAAGGGCGCCGACATGGTCTTCGTGACCTGCGGCGAGGGCGGCGGCACCGGCACCGGCGGCGCGCCGGTGGTGGCCAACATCGCCCGCAAGCTCGGCGCGCTGACCATCGGCGTGGTGACCCGGCCGTTCTCCTTCGAGGGCAAGCGCCGCCAGGTGCAGGCCGAGTCGGGAATAGACGAACTCCGCAACCAGTGCGACACGCTGATCGTCATCCCGAACGACCGGCTGCTCGCCCTGGGCGACCGCAACATCAGCATGATGGACGCGTTCCGCACGGCCGACCAGGTGCTGCTCTCGGGTGTGCAGGGCATCACCGACCTGATCACCACCCCGGGTCTGATCAACCTGGACTTCGCCGACGTCAAGAGCGTGATGAGCGGCGCCGGCAGCGCGTTGATGGGCATCGGCAGCGCCCGTGGCGAGAACCGCGCGGTCGAGGCGGCCGAGGCGGCCATCTCCAGCCCGCTGCTGGAGCAGAGCATGGACGGCGCACGGGGCGTGCTGCTCTCCATCGCCGGTGGGTCCGACCTGGGTCTGTTCGAGATCAACGATGCCGCCCAGCTGGTCACCGACGCGGCCCACCCGGACGCCAACATCATCTTCGGCGCGGTCATCGACGACGCGCTCGGTGACGAGGTGCGGGTGACGGTCATCGCGGCGGGCTTCGACGGCGGCACGCCCGCGTACAAGGCGGCCGAGCCGACCCGCAAGAGCAACACCAACCAGCCGGCACCGCAGAGCACCCCGGTGCCGGCGCCGGCCACCAACCCGGCTCCGGCCCAGTCGCCGCGTCGCGTGCTCTTCGACGACGTGGACGTTCCCGACTTCCTCAAGAACGGGTCCTGAGCACCGCCGATGACCGACAGCTCAGCCACGGTACGACCGGATCGGCGCGCCGAACTCGCGGCCGGTCTGGCACAGGTTCGGTCCCGGATCGATGACGCCTGCGCGCAGGCCGGCCGGGACCGCGCCGAGGTCACGATGATCGCGGTGACGAAGACCTACCCGGCCAGCGACGTGGTGGCGCTGGCCGGGCTCGGGGTGACCGACATGGGGGAGAACCGCGACCAGGAGGCGGCCGGCAAGGCCGCCGAGGTGGCTGCCGCCGGGGTGCGTCCCCGCTGGCACTTCATCGGCCAGTTGCAGCGCAACAAGGCCCGCTCGGTGGTCCGTTACGCCGACGTGGTGCACTCCGTCGACAGTGTCCGGCTGGCCCGGGCGTTGGCCACCGCGACCGCCGAACGGCAGGCGCCGCTCGACGCGCTGGTTCAGGTGAGCATCGACGGCGACGCGGCCCGGGGCGGGGCGCTGCCCGGCTCGGCGGATCCGGGCGCCGGGTTGGAGCCGGTGGCCGAGGCGGTGGCCGAGGCGCCCGGGCTGCGTCTGGTCGGTCTCATGGCGGTCGCCCCGCTGGGGTGGGAGCCGGAGCGGGCGTTCGCCCGGCTCGCCGAGGTCGCCGACGCCTTTCGGGTCGTCCATCCGGGAGCGACCGCGTTGTCCGCCGGAATGAGCGGAGATTTCGACATCGCGATCCGTTACGGCGCGACACATGTCCGCGTCGGTAGCGCGTTGCTCGGAATGCGTCCCACGCTGCGGTAGCCTGACCGCGAGACAAGCAAATTACATCAGTGTTGTTTCAGGGGCGGGCGTCTCCAGTCGGGGGTCGTGGCGCGCGACGCGAATCGCGCGCCGGGGGATTGCCGTTCCGGTCCGATGGGCATGGTTGTCCACTCGCGACGGGCGACATGGCACGGGGGCGCGTGCCGCACGGCGGACGGAAGGGCGCGGGATGGGTGCACTGCGCAAGGCGGGGGTCTGGCTCGGTCTGGTCGAAGAAGACGACGAGCGGGCCTACGACGACGGTGGCTACGACAAGGGTGGCTACCGCGACTCGCGTTACCGGCAGAGCCGGTACGCCGAGGAGTTCGCCGACGACGACGAGGACGACGCCGAGGAGCCGCCGGCTCCGCGGCCGCGCGACAGCGGGCGGGGTCGACTCTCCGAGCGGACGAGCGGGCGGTTGAGCGAGTCCGAGCGCGGTGACGGTGAGCGTCCGGAGCGGATCGAGCGGTCCAGCGTACGGTCGATCACCCGGTCGTCGGCGGGCGAGACCTCCGGCGCGCTGACCTACCACACCCGGGACAACCTGGCTCTCGCGCCGCAGGTCACGGCGCGCGAGCGGGCCCTGCCCGAGGAGGAGCAGCGGTACCAGATCACCACGCTGCACCCCACCACCTACCGCGAGGCGCGCACCATCGGCGAGCACTTCCGCGACGGCGTCCCGGTGATCATCAATCTCACCGAGATGGATGAGGCCGATGCCCGCCGTCTGGTGGACTTCGCCGCCGGGCTGGCGTTCGGCCTGCGCGGTACGATCGAGCGCGTGACCAATCGGGTGTTCCTGCTCTCACCGGCTAACGTCCAGGTCACGGCTGAGGACAAAGCCAAGATCGCTGAGGGCGGCTTTTTCAGTCTGAGTTGACCCCGCCCGACCCGAGGGACGTCGCTGACCGTGTTGTCGATCTTACTGCAAGTGCTGTACCTGATCCTTTATGTCTTCCTGCTCCTTCTTCTGTCCCGGTTCGTGTTGAGCGCCGTCCTGCAGTACGGCCGACGCTGGCAACCGGGGCGTGGAGCATCGGCAGGATTGGAATCCGTGTGGAGCGTCACTGATCCCCCTCTCAACGCGTTGAGGCGTGTGATCCCTCCGCTGCGAATTGGTACCGTGAGCATCGACCTGGCCTCCCTTGTGCTCCTGGTTATCCTGTTCGTGCTGATGGAGTTCGTGTTAGGGCCGTCGATCAGGGCATCTGCCTGATGACCGACGCGCTTTCGCGGCCGCAACTGACCCGAGGAGTTTCGATGCCGCTGACCCCGGCCGACGTCCACAACGTCGCCTTCAAAAAGCCGCCGATCGGCAAACGGGGGTATGACGAGGAGGAGGTCGACGCCTTCCTGGATGAGGTCGAGCGCGAGCTCGCCCGTCTCATCGAGGAGAACAACGAGCTGCGCGCCCAGGTGGAGCGCGGCGGCCGTGGCGGTGCCCCCGCCGGCCCCGGCGGCGACGCCCGACTGGCGGCGGAGCTCAACGATGTCAAGGCCCAGCTGGACCGGGTGCAGCGCGACAAGTCGGCGGCCGAGCAGGCTGCCCGCGCGATGCAGGCCGAGCTGGAGCAGGTCCGCGCGGCCGGCGGCCCGGCCGGCGGCGTCACCGGTGACGGTGAGCAGCAGGCCCTGCGCGTGCTGATGATGGCCCAGCGCACCGCCGACGACCACGTGTCCGACGCGCGCCGCGAGGCCGACCAGCTGCTGTCCGAGGCTCGCAGCAAGGCCGAGGAGGTGACCCGGGAGGCGCGCGCGAAGGCTGACGCCCTTGAGCGGGACGCCCGCCAGCGGCACCAGGAGGCCATGGGCGGCCTGGACGCCAAGCGCACGGCCCTGCAGAAGCACATCGAGGAGCTCAAGCAGTTCGAGCGCGAGTACCGCACCCGGCTCAAGGCGTACCTGGAGAGCCAGCTGCGTGACCTCGACGGTCGTGGCCAGGGCCTCGAGGCCGAGATGACCCGCTCCGAAGCCGGCCGGGTCGCCGGCGGCAACGGGCTGGCCGCAGCGGGCCTCGCTGGTTCGTACGGCGGCGGCGGGCGCTCCGGCGCCCTCGAAGCCGGACGCTGAGCACCGGCCGGCGATCGCTGTCCGCCAATGGTGACGGTCGCCGGCCCGGCCTGGACGGTTCGACGCGGCGGGGGTGAGCCGTGATAGTCGCAAGTCTGCTGCTCATCCTCGTCGCGGTGGTGCTACTGGTGCTCGGCCTGGCCGGTGGCTCCAGCTTCTTGTTGGTCATCTCCATCGCGGCCAGTCTGCTGGCCGCCGTGGCGTTGGTGGTGGGCGCCCGCCAGGCAGCCGCCAACCGCGCCATGGCGGATCCCGGCCGGACCGACCGGCGGCACCCCGACGCACCCCGCACGGCCAGCCAGGCCACGCCGGATGTCGCGTACGGGCCGCCGCTGGTCGAGCCGGAGGTGCCGGTCCAGCACACGCCCACGACGTTTGGCACCGGCGGCACCGGGTGGCGGCAACCACCCGCGCCGCCGGTCGACCACGTCCCACCGATCGACGACGCGTCGCCGTACGACTCGCGCGTCGACGAGGCGTCGCCGGTCGGGGCCGACGAGGTGCCCTCGCGGGCCCGGCCCGTCAGCCCGGCGCCGCCGACGGTGGCCCCGACCGACGACGGGTTCGACGGCGCGGTCACGGCGGTCGACGAGCCGGCCGCCCAGCAGATCACGACCGCCGAGGCGGCCCGGGTGGCCCGACTGCTCGACGCCGTCGAGGTCGTCGACGGCCGCCCCCGCTACCACCTCGACACCTGCCCCCACCTGGTTGGCTGGCAGCCCGAGACGTTGCCGGTCGCCGAGGCCGTGGAGCTCGGCTTCACGCCGTGCGCGCACTGCGCGCCGGCGACCGCTCTCCTCGCCGACGTCCGGCCGATCTGAAGCGGCGCCCGGTGCCCGCGCAGGACACGCTCACCGTGGCGGTGCGGGTGAAGCCCGGCGCCTCCCGGGACCGGGTGGGTGGTCGCTTCGACGGCCCGCACGGGCCCGCCCTCGTGATCGCGGTCCACGACCCGGCCGTCGACGGTCGGGCCACCGAGGCGGCCCGGCGGGCGTTGGCCGGCGCGCTGGGCGTCCGGCGGGCCGCGGTGTCACTGCGGTCCGGCGCGGCCAGCCGGGACAAACTCTTCATCGTCGATCGGCCCGGCCCGGAGCTGCCCGAGGTGCTGCGCCGCCTGCGCGACGGATCCGCCGGGTGAGGCCAGCCCGGGCAAGGCAGCCGTGACGCCCGGGTTGGATATCGCGCTGCTGCTCGGCGCGGCGGTGCTGCTGGTAGCGGTCGGCGCGGTGCGACTCTCCACCCGCCTCGGCGTGCCCAGCCTTTTGGTCTACCTGGCGCTGGGTGTGGCGATCGGGGAGGGCGGGCTGGGCATCCGTTTCGACGACGTCGAGCTGACCCGGACCCTCGGCTTCTGCGCGCTGATCGTGATCATCGCGGAGGGCGGCCTCACCGCCCGGTGGACCACGCTGCGCCCGGTGCTCGGGCTGGCCTCCGCGCTCTCCACTGTGGGCGTGATCGTCAGCATCGTGGTGGTCGGCGTCGCCGTGCACCTGCTGCTGGGGCTGGACTGGCGGTTGGCGCTGCTCTACGGCGCGGTGCTGTCGTCCACCGACGCGGCTGCCGTCTTCGCCACCCTGCGCCGGCTGCGGTTGCCGCCCCGGCTGGTGGCGACGCTGGAGGCCGAGTCGGGGATGAACGACGCCCCGGTGGTGCTGCTGGTGGTGTTGCTGTCCCACCAGGGCTTCTCGCACCCGTGGTGGTACGAGGTCGCGCTGGTCTGCTACGAGCTGGGCGTCGGCGCGGCGGTGGGGGTGGGCGCGGGTGTCGCCGGCACCTGGGCGCTGCGCCGGGCGGCCCTGCCCTCGGCCGGGCTCTACCCGATCGCCGCGGTGGGCATCACGGTGCTGGCGTACGCCGCCGGGGCGGTTCTGCACGCCTCGGGCTTCCTCGCCGTCTACGTGGCCGGGGTGCTGCTGGGCAATGCCCGCCTGTCGCACCGGCAGGCGATCCTCGGCTTCGCCGACGGGCTGGCGTGGCTCGCCCAGATCGGGTTGTTCGTGCTGCTCGGGTTGCTGGCCTCGCCGGGCCGGCTGGACTCGGCGGTGCTGCCCGCGGTGGTCGCCGGGCTGGCGCTGGTGCTGCTGGCCCGACCGCTGTCGGTGGCCGTCTCGGCGTTGCCGTTCGGGGTCGGGCTTCGAGAACAGGCGTTCCTGTCCTGGGCCGGGCTCCGCGGGGCGGTGCCGATCGTGCTGGCCACCATTCCGCTCTCCGAGCGGGTGCCCGGCGCTGAGCGGCTCTTCGACGTGGTCTTCGTCCTGGTGGTGATCTTCACGCTGGTGCAGACCGGGACGCTGGGGTCGTTCGCCCGCTGGTTGCGGGTGACCGCGCCGGCCGAGGCCGCCGAGATCCATGTGGAGACCGCGCCGCTGGAGCGGATGCGGGCGGACCTGCTCCAGGTGGAGGTGCCGCCGGGCTCGCGACTGGCGGGTGTGCACGTCGACGAGTTGCGGCTCCCGTTGGGCGCGTCGGTGACCCTGGTGTTGCGCGACGGGGTGGGTTTCGTGCCCGCCCCCGACACCCGGTTGAAGACCGGCGACAGTCTGCTGATCGTGGCGACCGCCGGGGTGCGGGACGCTGCGGAACGGCGTTTGCGGGCGGTCAGTCGGCGGGGTCACCTGGCCCGATGGTTTGGTGAGTACGGGGATGAGGTGGCCAATTGATCTGCTAGCGTTCCCTTTGCCCCAGTTTGGCAGGGCTAGGGGCTGTTAGACGATGCGACGGTGCGGCACGTTGTCGGACGCCTGTACGTTCCGTATTCTTGCCAACCTCCGGAGTGCGCGGCCATCGTCGCCGCGCGCCCCTTTTCGTACATAGGGGACGCCATGGTCGGCGCCCCCTGACCCAGGCGCCGCGGACCGCGCGGTTCCCCGGCCGAGGGAGCGACCCATGGCGAAGCCAGCCGACACCAGGACCGCCGGGCGCAAGCCGGTGGCCAAGGCCACCCGCAGCACGGCCGAGACCGAGAAGATCCGGGCGGCGCTGGCGGCGCGGCGGGACGAGCTTCGCGCCGAGTACGATCAGACGCTGAGTGAGATCACCGAGCTGCAGCGCGATCGGCTGACCGACTCGGCCGGGGACGACCAGGCCGACACGGGCACCAAGACGCTCGAGCGGGAGCAGGAGATCTCTCTCGCCAACAGCATTCTGGAACGGATCACGCAGGTGGAGCGCGCTCTGGAGCGTCTCGACGAGGGTGGTTACGGCTGGTGCGAGCGGTGCGGCAACCCGATCCCGGTCGAGCGCCTCGCCGCCTTCCCGTCGGCCACCCTGTGTGTGACGTGCAAGCAGCTGGAGGAGCGGCGCTGAGGTCCGCTCCCCGGCGGCGATGAGACGGTGAGCGATCACCGCCAAGACTGTCGATGGGGAGCGCATGACCGCAGCACCGTCCGCCGAACCCGGCCGCACCGACCCGGGCGGCGGCAAACGCCGGCCCCGGGCCGTCGCGATTCTGGCCGGAGTCGCCCTGGTGGCCCTGCTGGCCGACCTGGTCACCAAGCACCTCGCGCTGGCCGCGCTGACCGACCGGGAACCGGTCCGGCTGCTCGGCGGGTTCGTCTACCTGAGCCTGACCCGCAACAGCGGCGCGGCCTGGAGCATCGGTGCCGACCACACCTGGGTCTTCCCGCTGATCACCATCGGTGTGGTCGGCTGGATCGTGTGGATGGCGCTGCGCCTGCGTTCGCTGCCCTGGGCGGTCTCCCTCGGCCTGGTGCTGGGTGGCGCGTTGGGCAACCTCGTCGACCGGATCTTCCGGGCGCCGTCCCCCTTCCACGGGCACGTGGTCGACATGATCAGCCTCTTCGACCCGTACGGTCAGGTCTGGCCGGTGTTCAACCTGGCCGACAGCTCGCTGGTCTGCGGTGTGCTGCTGGCCGTGCTGTTGGAGTTGACCGGCCGGCAGCGTGACGGCCGGCGGGCGGGGCGCGACGACGACCCGGCCACCACGGACGCCGCGTCCGGCGCCGAGCAGCGGGAGCGGGCATGACCTCCGCGTTCGCCGCTGGCGGCGACCACCGTTCCCTTCCGGTCCCGGACGGCCTCGACGGCATGCGCCTGGACCAGGCCGTGTCCCGCCTGTTCGGGCTCTCCCGCACCGCCGCCGCGGCCCTGGTCGACGCCGGAGACGCGCTGGTCGACGGCGCCGCCCGGCCCAACTCGCACAAGGTCAAGGCCGGCTCCTGGCTGGACGTCACGCTGCCCGCGCCGGTCGCACCGCCGACAGTGGTGCCGCAGGCGGTGCCCGGCCTGCGCGTGGTCTACGCCGACGACGACATCGTCGTGGTCGACAAGCCGGTGGGGGTGGCCGCGCATCCCAGCCCCGGCTGGACCGGGCCGACGGTGATCGGCGCGCTCGCCGCGATCGGGCACCGCATCTCCACCAGCGGCGCCGCCGAGCGGCAGGGCGTGGTGCACCGGCTCGACGTGGGCACCACCGGGATCATGGTGGTGGCCAAGAGCGAGCAGGCGTACACGGCCTTGAAGCGGGCCTTCAAGTACCGCGAGGTCGACAAGGGCTACCACGCGGTGGTGCAGGGTCACCTGGACCCGCTGCGGGGCACCGTCGACGCGCCGATCGACAGGCACCCCACCCACGACTACCGGTGGGCGGTGGTCTCCGGCGGCAAGCCGAGCATCACCCACTACGACACCCTGGAGGCGTTCCCGGCGGCGAGCCTGGTCGACGTCCGGCTGGAGACCGGCCGGACGCACCAGATCCGGGTGCACTTCTCCACCCTGCGGCACCCCTGTGTGGGTGACCTCACCTACGGTGCCGATCCCACCCTCTCGGCCCGTCTCGGCCTGGCCCGACAGTGGCTGCACGCCCGCGAACTGAGCTTTTTGCACCCCCGAACGGGGGACGAGGTCCGGTTCGTCAGCGACTACCCTGACGACCTGGACCGTGCGCTCCAGATCCTGCGTGACTGAGCGGCGACCGCCCGACACCGATCCACAGAGGGGATCCCGCCCGTGCGCGCCGGCAACCTGCTGCGGCAGTTGGACCAGCGGCTGCTGCCGCCGCTGACCCGGGCCGTGGCCCGGCTGGGCGACCGGTCGGCGCGGTTCGGCGTGCTCAGCTGGGCCGCCGTGCTCTCCGCGGCGGCGGTGCTGGGCGCCGCCGTCTGGGCCGTCGACGACACCCCGGTCGGCGACCGGACGGTCGGCGAGGTGACCCGGGTCGGCGTCGTCGACGGCGACTCGGTCCCCGCCTACCTGCGCTCGGCCGCGGCCGACCTGGCGGCGCTGCCGGCGTCCGCCCCGGCCGCCGAGGGCACGACGTACGCGCTGGTCACGCTCGACGCGTACCTGCCTCCGCAGCGGTTGGCGACGGTGCTCGGCGACGTCGGGGTGTCGACCGTCTTCGGGCGGGTTCCGCTGCCCGGCCGACAGACCGAGATCGTCAAGATCCCCGCGATGCGGGTGCCCGACGACGTGGTCGCCGGAATGCGACAGGTGGCGGCCCGTAAGGAGACCGAGGCCGCCGACTACCGGGCCAGGGCCGCCGCTGTCGACGGCGACGGGGAGGGCGAGCGGGAGCTGCGGGAGCAGTACACCAGCGGCGCGGAGGTGGCCGCCGCCGAGGCGGCCGGTTACCGGGCCGGCTGCGCCTGCGTCTACGCGGCGGTGGTCCGCGCGACGCCGGTGGCGTTGCGCGGCGTCGCGACCCGGCCGGAGGTACGGGCTGTCGACCCCGCCCCCGAGGTGTACCGGTTGGACCGCACGGTCTTCACGCCGCCGCTGCCCGAGCAGCGCGACGTGGTGCGCCCACCGGCCGACACCGGGCCGAGCCCCACGCCGACCCGGTCCGAGCCGCCCGCGCCACTGATCAGCGCACCGGCGCCCTCGCCCTCCGTGGGCGAATCGTCGGAACCCGCACCAGCCGTGACGACTCCGTTACCCGAACCGTCGGAGCCGGAGCCCACCGAGTCGACGCCGCCGAGCGTCACCACCTCGCCGGACGCCGCCGTCGCCGAGCCGCCGTCGCCGTCGCCGTCGTCGTGATCTGCGCCGGCTGGTGTGCGCTCTGAGGTGTGGTCCGAATAGGGTTGGGTTCGTAGCCTGTCAGACAGAGATCGATGGCGCTGGGAGGGCGGGCCGTGGAGGGCAGTGAGACCGGCTGGGGCCGGCCGGCCGAACCAGCGCCGCGGTGGCGTGCGTTGTTGGACCGAGCCCGGCTGGGCGGTCGCGGCGCCGAGCAGACCGAGCCCGAGCGGCGCGGCGAGGAGCCGCCACCGGACCCGCTGCCCCGGCGTGCGGCCCCGAACGGCTACGCCGGGCGGGCACCGGCCATCGGGCATCCCGCCGACCTGTCGTACGGCGCGGAGCCCGGTTACCGGGCCGAGGCGAGCTACCGGGTCGACCCCGCCTACCGGGCCGAGCCCGGGTACCGCGCGGAACCGGACTACCGCGCCGAGCCGGACTATCGGGCGGAGCCCGCGTACCGGGCCGAGCCAAGTTACCGGGCCGAGCCGGACTACCGTGCGGAGCCGGCGTACCGGACCGAGCAGCCGGACTACCGGGCCGAACCCGGTTACCGGGCCGAGCCGGGCTACCGCGCCGATCCCGGCTACCGCGCCGAGCCGGACTACCGCGTCACGCCGGAGTACCGGGCTGAGCCGGGTTACCGGGCCGAGCCGACGTACCGGGCCGAGCCCGAGCCGCCGGCCCGCGGACCCGAGCCGGTCCCGTCGCGCTACGCCCTGCTGGACAACGGCTACCGGTCGGGTCAACCGCCGGTCGAGTCGCGGTACGCCCTGCTGGAGACCGGCTACCAGCCGGAGACCGGCTACCCGGCGGCCGCGCCACCGCCGGTCGCTCCGCCGCCAGTCGTCGCCCCGCCACCGCCGGTCGCCCCGCCGCCGGTCGTCCCGCCGCCGGTCGTCCCGCCCGTCACCCCGCCACCCGCCCCGGCGATCGGCTCTGCTGTCGCCGACCGTGCCTACCCGGCCCGGATCGAGTGGCGGTCGCAGACCGTCGACCAGGAGCAGGAACGCGCCAACGGGGTGCTCAAGCGGGACCTGGGCACGCCCCGGGTGTTCGCCTTCGCCAACCCCAAGGGCGGCGTGCACAAGACGACCGCCACCGTGCTCGCCGCCGCGACGGTCGGCAGCGTCCGCGGCCAGGGCGTGCTGGCCTGGGACGACAACGAACTGCGCGGCACCCTCGGCCTGCGCGCCGGCAGCGCCCGGCACGCCCGGACGATCCGGCACCTGATCAGCGACCTGGCCCAGATCGAGATCCTGGAGGGCGCGACCCTGCTGGACCGGCTGGACGACTACCTGCGGCACGCCTCCGACGGCTCGTACGACGTACTGGCCGGCGAGGAGAGCCCGCGCTTCGCCCAGCGACTGGACCAGTTCACCGTCCGGCGGGTGTTGGAGTTGCTGCGGCGTACCCACGACGTGGTCTGCGTGGACACCGGCAACAACGTGGAGAGCCCCAACTGGCGTACGGTCATGCAGGCCGCCGACCAACTGGTGGTGACCACGGTGCCCCGGGAGGACGCCGCGTTCAGCGCGGACTGGATGCTCGACCTGCTGCACGAGGAGGGCATGGGTGAGTTGGCGGACAACGCGATCACCCTCATCTCCTGCCCCACCCCGGGTCGCTCGACGCTCCAGGACGACCTGGAGCGGCACTTCGCCACCCGCACCCGTGGCGTGGCCGTCGTGCCGTACGACCCGGCTCTGGAGACCGGGTCGTCGATCGAGTACCACCAACTCCAGCCGGAGACCCGGCAGGCGTGGCTGCGGGCCGCGGCGATGATGGTGGAGCCGTTCGCCCGGTGAGCTGGTCTGCCGCCACCGGAGCCCCGGCCCCGCACCGGGCCTGAGAGGATCATCGGGTGAGCCCGGACAACCCCGACAGTGAGCGGCCCGTCGACGAGCCCGTCCGACCCGCGCCACCCCGTACGCCGGAGGCGGATCCGCCGCAGGCCGACCCGTCGCCCGGGGCGGCGGCGGATGGGTTCGACCCGGGTCAACCGCCCGCCTCGGCGGCGTACCAGAGCTCCTTGGAACTTCGGTTCGACGAACCGCGTCGTCCGCTGCGGGCCCTGGCGACGGTGGTGGGCGCCGTGCTCGCGCTGGCCGCACTGGGTGTCCCGCTCGGGTTGCTCTGGGCCGCGCTCGCGCCGGACACCCCGGTGCTGAAGACCGCCGAGGGGGCGATCTACGCCGAGCCGCAACCGGAGCAGCCGATCGCCGCCGACGGCTGGTTCAGCCTGCTCGGGCTCGCCTTCGGGCTGCTCGTGGCGCTCGCCGTGTGGGTCGTGCTGCGTCGGCGGCGGGGCCCGGTCGGGTTGGTCGCCGCGGTGCTCGGCACTCTGGTCGCCGCGCCGGTGGCCTGGCAGGTGGGACGGCGGATCGGCCTGGCCACCTTCGACCGGTTGCTGGCGACCGCCCCGGCCGGCCAGGCCTTCAACAAGCCCGCCGACCTGCGCGCCGGCGGGGTGGACTGGCTGCTCGGGGTGCTGCCGGTGCCGCACGGCAACCTGCTGCTGCCGGCGTTCGGGGCCGCGGTCATGTACACCCTGCTGGCCGGCTGGTCACGGTGGCCGGGGCTGCGCCCGGAGCCCGAGCCGGGGGAGTTCAGTTGGGTGTCGGCGGGGACGCCAGCTCCGCCAGCGGCACCGGAACCGCCCGCACCTGACGCAGCAGAGCCGCCTCGCGGTTGAGCAGCCGCAGCTCGGCGCGGAGCCGGGAGGCGGTGTCGTCGATCGCCAGCAGCCGTTGCCGGTCGTCGACGGTGAGCGCCGCTGTCGCCGCCACCAGGTGCGAGAGCACCGTCGGGTCCTCCGGCAGCTGCTCGGAGATCTCCTCCGGGTCGGAGCGGATCAGGCCGAGGTACTGCCGGAACACCGAGATCACCCGGGCGGCCAGCAGGTCGGCCAACTCGTCCGGGCCGCCCGGGTCGGGCAGCCACTCCACGTCGGCGGTGAGGTAGGGCTCGGTGCTGTCGTCGACCTCGGCGATCCGGAACCGGCGGCGGCCCACAGTGACGATGTCGAAACCACCGTCGGCCAGCTCGGTCACCTGCCGCAGCTCGGCGGTGCAGCCCACCTCGTGCAGGGTGACCTCGCCGACGCCCGGCGTCGCCCGGGCGCCGGGACCGGCCGGCGCGACCTCCCAGCCGGCCTGGATGGCCACCACGCCGAACTCACGCGGGGCGCCCTCGGGCAGGCCGACCAGGTGTCGGACCAGCGCCCGGTAGCGCTCCTCGAAGATGTGCAGCGGCAGCACCAACCCGGGAAAGAGCACCGTTGCGAGCGGGAACACCGGCAGCCGTGCGGTCACAGGGTCGAGCCTAACCAATCTCGCCCACCGGGGCGTGGCCCGGCTCACCGTCCCGGCGGACGGGCGGCTCGGGTGGACCTCGGATCGGCCGCCTAGACTCGCAAGGGTGCTGAATCGGATCGACCTGCGCGACGGTCTCGGAGACCCGCGCCGTCTGCTGCCCCGCGCCCAGCTCGACGTGTCCGTCGCCGTCGAGCGCATCCGGCCCCTGGTGGAGGCCGTCCGTGAGCATGGGTACCCAGCGATCCGGGAGGCCAGTGTTCGGTTCGACGGCATCTCCCCGGAGGTGCTGCGGGTGCCGGTCGAGGCGATCGCCGAGGCGGAGGGGGTGCTCGACCCGGCGGTGCGGGCCGCGCTGCTGGAGTCCATCGCCCGGGCCCGTCGGGTGCACGCCGACCAGCGGCGCACCGACCACACCACCCAGGTGGTGCCCGGCGGTACGGTCACCGAGCGGTGGCTGCCGGTCGACCGGGTCGGCCTCTACGTGCCCGGCGGCCTGGCGATGTACCCGTCGACGGTGGTGATGAACGTGGTGCCCGCCCAGGCGGCCGGGGTTCGCTCGCTGGTGGTGGTCAGCCCGCCGCAGAAGGACAACGGCGGCCTGCCCGACCCCCGGGTGCTCGCCGCGTGCGCGCTGCTCGGCGTCGACGAGGTGTACGCCGTGGGCGGGGCCCAGGCGGTGGCGATGCTGGCGTACGGCGCGGCGGTGGACCCGGCGGGTGAGCTGCGCTGCGACCCCGTCGACCTGATCACCGGGCCCGGCAACATCTGGGTGACGGCCGCCAAGCGGCTGCTGCGCGGCGTGGTCGGCATCGACGCCGAGGCCGGTCCGACCGAGATCGCCATCCTGGCCGACGACACGGCCGACCCGACGCACGTGGCCGCCGACCTGATCAGTCAGGCCGAGCACGACCCGCTCGCCGCGAGCGTGCTGGTCACCCCGTCGGTGGCGTTGGTCGAGGCGGTCGAGGCGGAGCTGGCCCGGCAGGTGCCGGCGACCAAGCACACCGAGCGGGTCACCACGGCGCTGACCGGTGAGCAGAGCGGCGTGGTCCTGGTCGACGACCTGGAGGCGGGGCTGCGGGTGGTCGACGCGTACGCGGCCGAGCACCTCGAGATCCAGACGGTCGACGCCCGGGAGTGGGCGCTGCGGGTCCGCAACGCCGGGGCGATCTTCGTGGGCGCCTGGTCGCCGGTGTCGCTCGGCGACTACTGCGCCGGCTCCAACCACGTGCTGCCCACCGGCGGTTGTGCCCGGCACTCCTCCGGCCTGTCCGTGCAGTCCTTCCTGCGCGGCGTGCACCTGATCGAATACACCGAGGCCGCGCTGCGCGACGTGGCCCCGCACGTGGTCACCCTGGCCAACGTGGAGGACCTGCCCGCGCACGGCCAGGCGGTCCAGGCCCGTTTCCCGGGAGGGTCGGCGTGAGCGGCCTGGACGACCTGCCGATCCGTGCCGACCTGCGGGGGCTGTCGCCGTACGGGGCGCCGCAACTGGACGTGCCGGTGCGGCTCAACACCAACGAGAACTCCCACCCGGTGCCGGAGCCGGTGGTCGAGGCGATCGGCAAGGCCGTCGCGGCCGAGCTGCGCGAGCTGAACCGCTACCCGGACCGGGACGCGGTGGCGCTCCGCGCCGACCTGGCCGAATATCTCGGGCACGGGCTCACCGTCGAGCAGGTGTGGGCGGCCAACGGCTCCAACGAGATCCAGCAGCAGTTGTTGCAGGCGTTCGGTGGTCCGGGGCGCAGCGCGCTCGGTTTCGTTCCGGCGTACTCGATGCACCCGCTGCTGGCCCTCGGCACCAGCACCCGCTGGGTGCCCGCCGAGCGCGGCGTCGATTTCGGGTTGACCGCCGAGGAGGCGGTCGCCCAGGTCCGCGAGCACCAGCCGGACGTGGTCTTCCTCTGCTCGCCGAACAACCCCACCGGCACGGCACTGGACCCGGCGGTGATCGCCGCGGTGCTCGACGTCGCGCCCGGCATGGTGGTCGTCGACGAGGCGTACGCCGAGTTCTCCCGACCCGGGACGGTCAGCGCCCTCGCGGTGCTGCCCGGGCACCCGCGGCTGGTGGTCACCCGGACGATGAGCAAGGCGTTCGGCTTCGCCGGCGGCCGGCTGGGTTACCTGGCCGCCGACCCGGCGGTGGTGCAGGCGGTGCAGCTCGTCCGTTTGCCGTACCATCTCTCCGCGCTCACCCAGGCCGCCGCCCGCGCGGCGGTGGCCCACCGCGATGCCCTTCTCGGTACGGTGAGCGCGATCATGGCGCAGCGGGACCGGATCGTGGCGACGCTGCGCGAGCGGGGGTTGCGGGTCGCCGACAGTGACGCCAACTTCGTGCTCTTCGAGGTGGGCGGCGACCAGACCGTCGTCTGGAACGCCCTGCTGGCGGAGGGGGTGCTGGTCCGTGACGTCGGCCTTCCCGGCTGGCTGCGGGTGACCGCCGGCACCGCCGCCGAGACCGACGCCTTCCTTTCTGCGATGGAGACTGTTCAATGAGCCGGACCGCCCGGGTGGAGCGGATCACCAAGGAGACCAAGGTCCTCGTCGAGATCGACCTCGACGGCGCCGGTGCCGCCGAGATCAGCACCGGCGTCGGTTTCTACGACCACATGCTGCACCAGATCGCCCGGCACGGCGGTTTCGACCTGACCGTGCGCACCGTGGGTGACCTGGAGATCGACGCGCACCACACGATCGAGGACACCGCGCTCGCCCTGGGTGCCGCGTTCGACCAGGCGCTGGGCGACAAGGCCGGCATCCGGCGCTACGGCTCGGCGACGGTGCCGATGGACGAGGTGCTGGTCCGGGCCGCTGTGGACCTTTCCGGTCGGCCGTACGTGGTGCACGACGAGCCGGTGCTCGCCCCGTACATCGGCCCGGTGTACGCGACCAGCATGACCCGGCACATCTGGGAGTCCTTCGGCCAGGCGGCCCGGGTCACGTTGCACGTGGACGTGCTGCGGGCGGCCCGGCCGGGCGGTCACCCGGACGCGCACCACGTGGTGGAGGCGCAGTTCAAGGCGGTCTCCAGGGCCCTGCGTGAGGCGACCTCGATCGACCCGCGTTCCGCGGGTGCGATTCCGAGCACGAAGGGTGCCCTCTAATGGGTGCGGCGTTGCCGACGTTGTTGTTGATCCTGGCCGGGGTGCTGGTGGGTGGCACCTGGTCGCTCTACCGGCAGGGCGCGCCGAAGGTCGCCGTGTTCGTCACCGCGGCGCTCGCGGTGCTCGCCACGGTCGCCGGGGTGCTGCGGCTGCTGCCGGAGAACGGGTGATCGGGGTGACGGCATGAGTGACGTGGTGGTGCTGGACTACGGCTCGGGCAACCTGCGCTCGGCGGAGCGGGCGCTGGCCGCCGCCGGAGCGGATGTCCGGGTGACCGACGACCTCGACGCCGCGGCTGCCGCCGATGGTCTGGTGGTGCCGGGTGTGGGCGCGTTCGCGGCGTGCATGGCGGCGATCGAGGCGTTGGGCGCGGGTCCGGTGATCGCCGAGCGGGTGGCCGCCGGCCGGCCGGTGCTGGGCATCTGCGTGGGCATGCAGGTCCTCTTCGAGCACGGTGACGAGCACGGCGTGGTGACCAAGGGGCTGGGGTTGCTGCCCGGCGGGGTGACCCGGCTGGCTGCCGCCCGGTTGCCGCACATGGGCTGGAACACGGTCCGGGCTCCCCGGGAGTCGGTGCTGTTCGCCGGGTTGCCGCAGCAGAGCCGCTTCTACTTCGTCCACTCGTACGCGATGGGCGACCCGGCGGCGCTGGCCGCCGCGGGGGCCACGGTGACCACCGCCCACCACGACACGGATTTCGTCGCGGCGGTGGAGCGTGGCTCGTTGTCGGCGGCCCAGTTCCACCCGGAGAAGTCCGCCGATACCGGTGCCGCGTTGCTGCGCAACTGGCTCGCCACGTTGCCCGACGGTGGGTGAGCGTCGTCGCGCGGCGCCCGGTCGGCGGGTGTCGCGGTGAGCCGGGAGCGGGCCCGCCGGCGGGCGCAGCGGGAGGCGGAGCAGGCCCGGGAGCGGGCGGTCCGGCAGCGCCAGGTCGCTCGCCGGCAGCGCCGTCGGGCGGTGGTCCGCCGGTTGACGCCGCGGCTGCGGCGGGGGCGTTCCGGGCGGCTGGCCCGGCACAGTCGGGGCGAGCGGGCCGCGATCGTGCTGCTCACCGGCGCGGCGTTGATCCTGATCTGGACGTTCGTTGACAACCTGGCGTTGCGTATCGCGCTGATCGTGCTCTTGCTGCTCGTACTGCCGGCGATCGTCGTGATCGCCCTGGACCGTCGTACCTGATCGAGGAGAAGACGTTGAGCCTCACCCTGTTACCCGCCGTGGATGTCGCTGACGGCCGGGCCGTCCGGCTCGTGCAGGGCGCCCTCGGAAGCGAGAGCGTCTACGGTGACCCGTTGGAGTCCGCGCTGGCCTGGCAGCGGGACGGCGCGGAGTGGATCCACCTGGTCGACCTGGACGCGGCGTTCGGCCGGGGCACCAACGCGCACCTGCTGGCGGAGGTGGTGCGCCAGTTGGACGTGAAGGTGGAGCTTTCCGGGGGCATCCGGGACGACGAGTCGCTGCGCGCGGCGCTGGGCACCGGGGCGGCCCGGGTGAACATCGGGACCGCCGCGTTGGAGGATCCGGTCTGGTGTGACCGGGTGGTGGCGGAGTACGGCGACCGGGTGGCCATCGGGTTGGACGTGCGGGGTCACACCCTGTCGGCGCGGGGTTGGACCCGCGATGGCGGTGACCTGTACGAGGTGCTGGAGCGGTTGGACAAGGCGGGCGCGAGCCGGTACGTGGTCACCGACATCACCAAGGACGGCACCATGCGCGGGCCGAACCTGGATCTGCTGCGCGAGGTGTGTGCCCGTACCGACCGGCCGGTGATCGCCTCCGGTGGGGTGTCCACCCTGGACGACCTGCGGGCGTTGGCGACCCTGGAGTCGGTCGGGGTGGAGGGTGTCATCGCCGGTAAGGCGCTCTACGCGGGTGCCTTCACGGTGGCCGAGGCGCTGCGGACGTTGGCACAGGCGTGACGACGACCCGGCTGGGGTCGGGTGGCCCCTGGGAGCAGCGTTACGGCTACTCCCGGGTGGTCCGTGCCGGTGAGCGGGCCTGGACGGCCGGGTGCACGGCGACGGTGGACGGCCGGGTGGTGCACGTGGGTGATCCGGCCGCGCAGACCGCGCAGGCGCTGCGGATCGGGCTGGCCGCGCTCGCCGAGGTGGGCGCGGAGCCGGGCGACGTGGTGCGCACGAGGATGTACGTGACGGACCGGTCGCACGCCGACGAGGTGGGTCGGGCCCACAACGCGGTCTTCGGTGCGGTCCGGCCGGCGGCGACCCTGGTGGTGGTGGCCGGTCTGCTGGACCCGGAGCATCTGGTCGAGGTGGAGTTGGAGGCGTACCTCGGCGATCGCTGAGGTAGGCGTCCGGTCGGTCTGCCGGCCGGCTCACGGACAGATAAGTTGTGCACAACTTAATTGTGGGCTACTTTTCAACGGTGACCGATGACCTGGTGCTGCGCCGGCAGGTGTGCTTCGCGCTCTACGCCGCGTCGCGCGCACTGACCGACGTCTACCGGCCGATCCTCGACGAGGTCGGGTTGACCTACCCGCAGTACCTGGTGCTGCTGGTGCTCTGGGAGCGTCCCGACGACGCCCCCACGGTGTCCGAGCTGGGCGCCGAGCTGCGGCTGGACTCCGGCACGCTCTCCCCGTTGCTCAAGCGGCTGGAGGGGGCGGGCCTGGTGGTGCGGCGGCGGTCGGCCCGCGACGAGCGGCGTGTCGAGGTGGGCCTCACCGAGCAGGGCCGGGCGCTGCGCGAACAGCTCTGCGACGTCCCGCTGCGAATCGCCCAGGCCACCGGGCTGGGCCTCGGCGAGCTGGTGGCGCTGCGCGACACCCTCACCCGGGTCACCGACACCATCCACCGACAGAAGGAGTAGTGAGCACCATGCAGGTTCTCTACACCGCGTCCGCTACCGCCACCGGCGACGGCCGGGACGGCCACGTCGAGACCTCCGACGGCACTGTCGCGCTCGACCTGGCCGTGCCGAAGGAGATGGGCGGGGCCGGCGGTGCGGCCAACCCCGAGCAGCTCTTCGCCGCCGGCTACGCGGCCTGCTTCCACAGCGCGCTGCGGGTGGTGGCCCGCCGGGCCAAGGCCGACGTGACCGGTTCCGTGGTCGCCGCCGAGGTGGGCATCGGCCCGAACGGCAGCAGCGGCTTCGGGCTCACCGTGCAGCTCGTCGTCGACCTGCCCGCCGCGTCCCGTGAGGTCGCCGAGCAGCTCGTCGAGCAGGCCCACCAGGTCTGCCCGTACTCCAACGCCACCCGTGGCAACGTCGACGTCACGCTGACCGTCCGCGAGGCCCTGCCCGCGTGACATCGCGGCACCCGGCCCCCACCCGCGGACGAGAGGACAACCACCCAGTGACCGGCAACCGCGAGATCCACCTGGCCAGCCGCCCCCAGGGCTGGCCCACCGAAAACACCTTCCGGCTCGTCGAGACCGACGTCCCGACGCCCGGACCGGGCCAGATCGTGGTCCGCAACCAGTTCATGTCGGTCGACCCGTACATGCGCGGACGGATGAACGACGTCAAGTCGTACGTGCCGCCGTACGCGCTCGACGCTCCGCTCGACGGGGCCGCGATCGGCGAGGTGGTGGCCAGCGAGGCGGCGGACATCGCCGTCGGGGCCACCGTCCAGCACGGGCTCGGCTGGCGGGAGTACGCGCTGCTCGACGCGACCGCCGCCCGTCAGGTCGACCCGGGCGTCGCCCCGGTCAGCGCGTACCTGAGCGTGCTCGGCATGACCGGGCTGACCGCGTACGCCGGGCTGCTGGAGGTGGCCGCGATGAAGCCCGGCGAGACGGTCTTCGTCTCCGCCGCGGCCGGCGCGGTCGGCAGCCTGGTCGGCCAGATCGCCAAGCTCAAGGGCGCCGGCCGGGTGATCGGCAGCGCCGGCTCGCCGGCCAAGGTCGAGCGGCTGCGGGCGCTGGGCTTCGACGCCGCCTTCGACTACCACGACGGGGTCCGTGAGGCGCTGCGCGCCGCCGCCCCGGACGGCGTCGACGTCTACTTCGACAACGTCGGCGGCGACCACCTGGAGGCGGCGATCTCGGCCATGAACCTGCACGGTCGGGCCGCCATCTGCGGCATGATCGCGCAGTACAACGCCACCGAACCGCCGGCCGCCCCGCGCAACCTGGCGCTCGTCATCGGCAAGCGGCTCACCCTGCGCGGCTTCCTGGTCAACGATCACCACGACGTCCGGCCGGCGTTCGTGCGCGACGTCGCGGGCTGGCTGCGCGACGGCACGCTGTCCTACGACGAGACGATCGTGGACGGCATCGAGAACGCCCCGGCGGCGTTCCTCGGCCTGCTGCGCGGCGACAACCTCGGCAAGATGCTCGTCAAGGTGTGACGCACAACTCGTGTACGGCGGTCGACCCGATCGGGCCGACCGCCGTCGCGCGTGCGGAGGATAGGCTCGTGGCATGACGGTGGCGGTACGGGTGATCCCCTGTCTGGACGTGGACGCCGGGCGGGTGGTCAAGGGGGTCAACTTCCTCGACCTGCGGGACGCCGGCGACCCGGTGGAGCTGGCCGCCGCGTACGACCGGGCCGGTGCTGACGAGTTGACGTTCCTCGACGTCACCGCGTCCTCCAGCGACCGCGGCACCATGCTCGACGTGGTGCGCCGCACCGCCGAGTCGGTGTTCATCCCGCTGACCGTCGGCGGTGGGGTCCGGCAGGTCGCCGACGTGGACACGTTGCTGCGCGCCGGGGCGGACAAGGTCGGCGTCAACACCGCCGCCATCGCCCGACCGGAGTTGATCGCCGAGATCGCCGACCGGTTCGGCCGGCAGGTGCTCGTGCTCTCCCTCGACGTGCGCCGGTCGTCGACCGCTGCCACGCCCAGCGGCTTCGAGGTCACCACGCACGGGGGTCGACGTGGCACCGGCATCGACGCCGTGTGGTGGGCACACCGGAGCGCCGAGTTGGGCGCGGGGGAGATCCTGCTCAACTCGATGGACGCCGACGGCACCAAGGCGGGCTTCGACCTGGAGTTGATCGCCGCGGTGCGGGCGGTGGTGGACGTGCCGGTGGTGGCCAGCGGGGGCGCCGGTGAGGTGGCCCACTTCCCGCCCGCGATCGGCGCCGGCGCGGACGCGGTGCTCGCCGCCAGCGTCTTCCACTTCGGCGAGCTGACCGTCGCCGAGGTCAAGGACGCGCTGCGCCTCGACGGCCACCCGGTGCGCTGAGCCGCTCAGCGCTCGCCGGAGTGCCCCTCCGGTGACCTGCGCGGGGTGGGGATCGAACGGACCGCGTACTCCTGGACAGCCGCCGCGTGGTCGGCCTCGTCCAGGATCCAGTCGGCGCTGCCGGGCGCGTGCCGGCGGGTCAACACACCCTGCACGGTGTCCACCATGGTCGCCACACCCGCGCGCGGGCGGGTGCGCCACAGCGTCTCACCCTCGGCGGTGATCCGGAACCAGCCGTCGGCGACGCTGACCAGCCCGGCGCCGACCAGCCGCTGGACCGCGGCCTCCACCTCGTGCCGCTGCGGGATCGCGTGGTTGAGGTGGTCGGCGGTGGAGAGCACGTCGGCCAGGCGAACGCCCTCCGGTCGTCGGCTTGTCGCCGACCGACGGTGCCGTCCGGCGCCGCTCGCGATGACGAGCGACACGAAGATCCAGGCGTCCGTCCAGCGCCAACCGTTCTCCCCCATGCAGAGATGATGACGGCGCGCGTCGCGGAAGGGAACACCCACCCGCCAACCGGTGTGCAGCACCACCACCACGTACCGGTTCGCGGACGGTCGGTGAGGTTTCACCCGGCGGGGGTGACCGGCGCGGGGCTGCCCGGCGGCGGTGCGGGGCTGTCGGGTGTGCCGCCCTCCGGCACGGCGAACAGCGGGATGAAGAACTGGGCCAACGGACCGATGGCCAACGCGTACGCGACGGTGCCCACCCCGACCGTGCCGCCGAGCAGCCAGCCCAGCGCCAGCACGGTGACCTCGATGACGGTGCGCACCAGCCGGACCGACCGGCCGGGCCGGCGGGCCACGTACCCGGTCATCAGGCCGTCGCGGGGGCCGGGGCCCAACTGGGCGCCGAGGTACAGAGCGGTGGCGGCGCCGTTGGCGACGATCCCGCTGATCAGCATCGCGATCCGGACGCTGAGCGGGCCACCCTCCGGCAGCAGGGCCACCGTGGCGTCCACCACCAGGCCGATCACCACGACGTTGCTGACCGTGCCGAGGCCGGGCCGCTGCCGCAGGGGGATCCAGAGCAGCAGGACCAGCGCGCCGACGCCGATGGTGACCGTGCCGAAGGAGAGCCCGGTCAGCTCGGAGAGCCCCTGGTGGAACACGTCCCACGGGTCGAGGCCCAGGTCGGAGCGGATCATCAGGGCCATGCTGACGCCGTAGAGCGTGAGCCCGAGGTAGAGCTGGACCAGCCGTCGAACCGGCCGGTGCCGCAGATTGCCAAGCAGTGCCATGCATGCCACCCTAGGTGCCAATCCTCATCGAGGAAGAAGCCAATATCCGAGGAGTGGCCATGACCGGGCAGGTACGCGGTGTCCAATTGGCCCGTCTGCTCGGGCAGTGGCATGCGCTCCCGGGTCGGCGACGCAGCCCCGACTACGCCGCGCTGGCCGGCTCGGTGCGCGGGCTGCTCGCCGACGGCCGGCTGCCGCTGGGTGTCCGCCTCCCGGCCGAACGGGAGCTGGCCGAGGCGCTGCGGATCAGCCGGACCACCGTTACCGCTGCCTACCGGCAGCTACGCGAGAGCGGGCACCTGGCCAGCCGCCGAGGCGCCGGCAGCTGGACGATGCTGCCGGGCAACCACCGGGTGGCCAGCACCGGGCTGTGGACCCCGCTGGACGACCGGGAGATGCTCGACCTCGGCGTCGCGGCGCTGGCCGCCCCGCCGCAGCTGCTGTCGGCCGCCCGGGCCGCCGCCGAGGACCTGCCCCGCTACCTGAGCGGGGCCGGCTACCACCCGACCGGCATCATCGAGCTGCGTGAGGCCGTGGCCGAGGCGTACACCGCCCGGGGCCTGCCCACCTCGGCCGACCAGATCATGGTCACCAGCGGCACCCAGCACGCACTGGACCTGGTGCTGCGGCTCGCGCTCGCCCCCGGTGGCACCGTGCTGGTCGAGTCCCCGACCTACCCCAACGCCCTCGCCGCGCTGGCCGGCCGGCGGGCCCGGATCACCACCCACGGTCTGGCCGCCGACGCCGGCTGGGAGCCCGACCTGCTGCTGGGCAGCCTGCGGCAGACCCGGCCGAAGCTGGCGTACCTGATTCCGGAGTTCCAGAACCCGACCGGGCACCTGATGCCCGCCGCACTGCGCGAGCGCGTGGTCGCCGCCGCGCACGCGGTCGGCACCGACCTGATCATCGACGAGTCCTTCGTGGACCTGTCGATGGACGGCACCGAGCCGCCACCCCCGGTCGCCACCTACGACCGGCACAGTCGGGTGATCAGCATCGGGGGGATGAGCAAGCCCTACTGGGGTGGCCTGCGGATCGGCTGGGTGCGGGCGTCCGCGCCGCAGGTGCAGCGACTGGCCGCCGTGCGGGTCGGGGTCGACATGGCCAGCCCGGTGCTGGACCAACTGGTCGCGGTGCACCTGCTCGCCGACGCCGAGGCCATCGTCGCCGACCGCCGCGTCCAGTTGGCCGTGCAGCGTGACGCCCTGCTCGGCGCGCTGGCGCACCACCTGCCCGAGTGGCGGGTCACCGTGCCACGCGGTGGCGTGACGCTGTGGGCCGAGCTGGACGGCCCGGTCTCCAGCGCGCTGGCCCGGGCCGCGGAGGAGGTCGGCGTACGACTGGCGCCCGGCCCCCGGTTCGGCCTGGACGGCACCCTGGAGCGCTTCCTGCGGCTGCCGTTCACCCTGCCCGCGGCGGACCTCGTGGAGGCCGTCGGGAGGATCGCGGCGATCCGCTACGACCTGGACCGCGCGGGTCGACAGCGCTGGCGGGAGCCGGCCGTCATCGCCTGAGCCGCCGGCCGACCATGCCCCTCGGCGTCATCGTCGCCGGTCGGCCAGCACAGGTATCGCGGTGATATGCCCGGAACACCCTATTTCGACTGCCACAATTTCCTGATGGGTGAGGACCGGGGGACGCGCGGGGTCCGCCGGAGCGCGCCGGGCTCGCGGGCGACCCCGCTCGAACTCTTCTACGACCTGGTCTTCGTCTTCGCCTTCCTGCACGTCACCACGGCCACCGCCGGCAATCCGACCGTCCGCAGCCTGGTCCAGTACCTGGTGCTGCTGGCCCTGCTCTGGTGGTGCTGGTCCGGGTTCGCCGTGCTGGGCAACCTGATCCGCACCGACCAGGGCATCGTCCCGGCGGTCGGTTTCGTCACCATCGCCGCCGCGTTCGTCCTGGCGCTGAGTCTGCCGAAGGCGTTCGTCGATCGTCCCGGTGGCCTGTTCGGTCCGCTGGTCTTCGCGACCTGCTACTTCGTGGTCCGGGCGAGCGAGTCGGTGATCTTCCTGTGGCTCGGCCGCCGGAACCGCGACGTGCGGCGACGCTGGCAACTGCTCGCCCTGCCGGTGCTGCTGGCCACGAGCCTCATCGTGGTCGCCGGGCTGCTGCCGCAGCGGCTCTTCGACGGCACGGCCGAGTCGGTGGCCCGCCTGCTGTGCTGGATCGCGGCCCTCGCCGTGGAGTACGGAGCCGGCATGGCCCTACGGGGCACCGGGTGGACGGTGCTCTCCGCCGGACACTGGGCGGAGCGGCACGGTCAGATCGTCCTGGTCGCCCTCGGCGAGGCCATCATCGCGCTCGGGTTCAGCCCCGACGAGATCCCCGGTCTGCCGCTGACCTGGCCGGTGCTGTTCGCCGCGGTCCTCGGCATCGCGGTGGCCGCGGCGATGTGGTGGGCGTACTTCGACACCCTGGCGCTCGGGATGGAACAGACCCTGCACCGCACCCGCGACCCGGACGCCCGCGCGGCCCTGGCCCGAAACGCCTACAGCTACCTGCACCTGCCGGTCATCGCCGGCATCATCCTGTTCGCGCTCGGGCTCAAGGGGCTGATCCAGCAGGGCGCCGATCCCAGTACGCCGAGCTGGGGCGTTCCGCTGCCGAGCTTCGACCTGCTCGCGCTCTACGGTGGGGTCGGGCTCTACCTGTTCGCGCTCATCGTCCTCGGCCGGAAGATGCTCGGCGCTCGCCGGTGGCCCACGATCGGCGGGATCCTGCTGCTGGTCGCGCTGGTGCCGGTCGCCGCGGTGCTGCCCGAGCTGATCGCGTTGGCGATGTTGGCGCTGGCCACGGCGTTGGCCGTGGCTGCGCAGACGGTCGTCGACTCGCGTCGGCGCAGCGGGGTCCGGCAGACGGCGTTCGAGGAACAGCTCGCCGCGGAGGAGGAACACACCCGGTGGCGGGGCCACCACCTGTGAGGTCCCGTGCCGGCTGGCCGCCCGGCACGGGACCCACTGTCGGCTCAGAGCTCGGCGAGGGTGCCGGCGTACATCTTGTCGATCTCGGCGGCGAAATTGCTCTCCACGCCACGCCGCTTGATCTTCAAGGACGGGGTGATCTCGCCGTCCTCGATCGTCAGGTCGCGCGGCAGAATCGCCACCTTCTTGATCGTCTCCCAGCGGTTGAGCTTGGCGTTGAGCTGGGCGACGTACTCCTCGACCATCGTCTGGGCCTCCGCCGAGGCGACGATCTCGGAGTAGCTGCGCCCTTCGAGGGGGCCGCCGGCCGCCCAGCCGCGGATCGCGTCCGGGTCCAGGGTGACCAGCATCGTGCAGAAGTTGCGGGCCTGACCGACGACGACCGCCTGCGAGGTGTACGGGCAGATGGCCTTGAACATCCCCTCGATGTGCGACGGCGCGATGTACTTGCCGCCCGAGGTCTTGACCAGGTCCTTCTTGCGGTCGGTGATGCGCAGGTAACCCTGCTCGTCGAGGGTGCCGATGTCACCGGTGCGGAAGAAGCCGTCCTCGGTGAACGCCGCGGCGGTCTCCTCCGGCAGGTTGTGGTAGCCGCGCATCACCGGCCGACCACGGACCAGGATCTCCCCGTCGGTGTCGATCCTGCACTCGAGGTCGCCCATCGCCCGGCCCACGGTGCCGATCCGCAGCCCGGCCGGGGGGTTGACGAAGTTGCCCGCGCTGGTCTCGGTCAGGCCGTAGCCCTCGGAGATCGGCAGGTTCGCGGCGGCGAAGAAGGTGGCGATCTCCGGGCTGAGTGGCGCGGCGCCGGACACCAGCACCCGCATCCGGCCGCCCAGGCGGGCCTGGAGCTTGCTGAACACCAGCTTCTCGGCCAACCCGTAGCGCAGCTTCAGCCCGGCCGGCACCGGCTTGCCGGCCTGCTCAAGGGTGACCTTCTCCTTGCCGACGCCGACCGCCCAGCCGAAGATCTTCGCCTTCGCGCCGCCGGCGCCCTGCGCGGTGGTCACCGCCTTGTTGTAGACCTTTTCGAACACCCGGGGTGCGCCGCACATCAGCGTCGGACGGATGACCGAGAGCAGGTCGACCAGCTTGTCCACCCGACCGTCGACGTAGGTGGGCAGGCCGACGTGGATGGCGCCGCAGAGCAGGGTCTTGCCGAACGAGTGAGCCAGCGGCAGCCACAGGTACTGCAGGTCGTCGTCGCGCAGCAGCCCCACGTCCGCCTGCGCCACCGCCTCCCAGCACCAGCCGCCGTGCAGCAGCTCGACGCCCTTGGGCTGCCCGGTGGTGCCGGAGGTGTAGATCAGGGTGGCCAGGTGGTCCGGGCCGATGCCGGCCACCAGCATGTCGATCAGATCCGGCTCGGCGGCCAACGCCTGGGCGCCGCGCTCCTCCAGCTCGGCGAGCGTCAGCTGCGCGATCGCCGCGGTCGGATCGGCGGCACCGTCGAGGAGCACCACGTGGGTGAGCGCGGGCAGGGTCGCCCCGGCGATCTTCGCCGCCTGGGCCGGGTTCTCCGCGAACAGCACCTTCGAACCGGAGTCGGCGATGATGTACGTCGCGTCGGTCGGCTCGGTGGTCGGGTAGACGGTGGTGGTCGCGCCGCCGGCGCACATGATGCCGAGGTCGGCGATCACCCACTCCAGCCGGGTGTTGGCGAGGATCGCGACCGGGTCCTCCTGGCCGATGCCCAGGCCGTGCAGGCCGGCGGCGACCGCCTTGGCGCGCTGACCGACCTGCTCCCAGGTCAGCCAGACGGGCCCCGAGCCGTCGGGGTTCGGGGATGCGAACGCGTTTCGGTCGGGGGTGGCCGCCACGCGCTTGAGAAACATGTCCGGGATGGAGCGGTACGGTACATCGAGAGCCATCGCTGTAGCCGCCTTCGGGGGTGGTGGCGTGACGGTCGTCACGTCATAATGGTTACCGAAGAGTATTGCCTGTCGCCATGCATCGGCTAGCCCTGGTGATCGTCCGGCCGTCCCATCCCACCAACCGGTACGGTCGATCAGGCGTACCGGGCAGCCACCACTGACCAGTCGTAGGTGGCCCGGACCCAGTTGCGCCGGGCCGCCAACGCGTCGCGCAGCCCGTCGTCGCCGGTGGCGCGGAGCGCCTCCTCCGCGTCCAGGTACGTCGCCAACCCCTGGTTGAACCGGTGCGCCGCGCTCCGCAGCGCGGTCGCCTCGTCCGCCTCGCTGTCGTGGGCGATCACCGTGACCAGGTTGTGCGCGTCCGGGTCGGCCTGACTCTCCTTGCCGTACGAGAAGAGGTCGTTGCACCAGCAGACCAGGTCCACCGCCAGCAGGTCCAGGGTGACCAGCCCCGGGTCGGCGCGTTGGGTCGGCCCGGAGGGTCGCCTCGACGCCAGGTCGGTCAGGGTGAGGCAGGGGTGCACGCCGCCGATGTGCCGGCGCAGTTGGACGTACTCCGCCATCTCGGGCACGCGCCGACGTTCCCGGTTGCCCGCCTCCCAGAGCAGCGCCAACAGATACTCCCGCATCTGGCTGACGAACCGCAGCAGCAGCCCGGCGTGATCGTGCAGCCGGGTCCGGCGGCAGAGGTCGTGCAGCGCGTCACCCAGGGGCCCGACGGCGGGCGGTGCCACGTCCGGGTCACCGCAGCGGTCGAGCACGTCGAGCAGGGTGCTGATTGCCGGCCCCAACCGCACCGGGTCGGCGCCGAGGCCGTCCTCGTCGCAGGCGTCATCCATCACAAAGAGCCAGCTGATCAGGTCGGTGAGCAGCCGAAGCCCCTCCACCGAGCCGTCCGGGCAGGCGCGGCCGGCCAGGCCGGCGGCGTCGGCCCGTTCCAGCCGGGAGACACGTTGGCCGGAATCGACCAGCCCGAACGTGCGTGCCCACTCGATGCTCTCACTCGCCACTTGGTCCGTGGCACCATGGCGCCCCGTGGGGAACGGCGGTTCCCGCAGCGCCGAAATCGCGAAGTCCCGCACAATGTGCCCCCACTCCGTGCCGCCCGGCGCGGTGCGGCGCGGTGAAGCGTACGGGAGGACGTATCAGCGTGCTTCGCTGGGTGTGGGGAATCCGACAGCTATTCGGTGACCGTTTACGTACAGACGGTCACATTCCCAGGCTGGCGCCGCGCAGTCGTCCCGCCGCCTCCGTCGAGCCGTTCAGTTGGACCCGGGCCACCCGTTGCCGGCCGGACAGGAACAGCACCAGCTCCCCCGGGGAGCCGACCAGGCGCAGCGGCTCACCGCCGCGACCGACGGAGATCTCACCGTGGCCGGGCGCCTGCACGAGGAGGTTCGCCGGAAAACGGCGCAGGGCCAGCCGGGCCATCGGGGTCACGCGTTTCCAGAGCGCGCTCTGCAGACCGGTGGGCAGGTCGCGCGGCTGCCACCCGGAGCCGGCCCGTCGGACGTCCTCGTGGTGGATGAAGAACTCCATCGTGTTGGCCAGTTCGTCGGTCAGCGGATTGCTGACCGGGCTCCACAGCGGCGGACGCCGTACCTGCGCCACCAGCTCGGGATACTGCTGTGCGGCGAGGCGCTGCCGGACGCGCTCGGCGTATCCGCGCAGCGGCGGCAGCAGGATCCCACCCGCCGCGTCCGGACGGCGCTCCCGCAGCACCAGATGAGCGGCGAGGTCACGGGTCGCCCAGCCCTCGTTGATTGTGGGGGCGGCCGGCCCGAGGGCCAGCAGAAGATCGGCCAGCGCCTCGCGCTCGGCTCGGGCGTACCGCGGCATGGCCCGATCGTAGGCCCGGTGGTCCGTCGGCGCGCGCCGACGGACC